>NZ_LAVK01000220.1 GCF_001083795.1 Streptomyces sp. SBT349 | reverse complement strand
GCGGGGGCGACGGCGGGGGCGGGGTGATGGTCACGGCGGCGGACCCCAGGGGCGTGAGAGCACGTGAGCGCACGTGCGGGGACATGATCACGGCCAGACTGCCCGAGGACGCCACCCCCGGCGGATCCGTTCCGCGGCGCCCGGCCGCGGCGGCGGGCGGCCCGCCACCCCCGCGGCCCGGCGGGCCGCGGGCCCCGTCCTCCCGTGGCGAACTGGTGCCCGGGGGCGTCGGCCGGGCCACGGGCCCGTGACGGCCCCTGCCCTCCGCGACCCCGCCGGGCGTCAGCTCATGGTCGTGACCACGGTCACCACCGTGATCGTGGTCATCACCATCTGCATCGCCCGAATCGCGTCGCGGACACTCCGACCGGCCCACTGCCCCTCGGCGATCTCGGCCAGGCGCGACTCGATCCGCTCGCGCGGAACGTCCGGGAAGGCGAGGCCGTCGAGCCGGGCCGCGTGCAGCACGGCCACCAGCCCACTCGTGCGGTCGTCCGGGCGCTCTCCCCCGAGCACGGCCGCGGTCAACCGTTCCCGCAGCTCCCGTTCCACCGAGCCGTCCGCCTCCGGGTAGCGGCGGACCGGGAAGAGGCCCAGCGCCCGGTGGCTCTCCTCGTGCACCAGACGCCGGGCACACAGGCTCCCGATCGCCGCCTCCACGGCCTTCCCCTGGTCCTTGGCGACCCAGTCGGCGGCCTTCCGCCCCCGCTTCGCGTCGGCGGTCCACTCGGCGAGCCGCTGAAGCCGCCCGTCGAGCAGCGGCACACCCGTCGGAGACCGGTCCACGACCGCCACCCGCCCGTCCGCGATCGACACCCGCCCGGCCAGGGCCAGTTCCAGCAGGGTGGCCCCGGCCACGGCCCAGCCCGCGGACTGCCGCTTCCTGGCCTGCCCCGACGCGTCGTCGAGCGACAGCAGCATGACCTCCTCGCCCAGCGTGACGACCATGGCGGCTCCTCTCCTCGCGCCTCACCGTCACCGACTCCCGGCCGCCCCCACCGGTTCCCGGCCCCGCCCACCGGCGGTCCTGACACGGTCGGGTGAACCGGCGCGGCGCGGCGGCTGGCCACGGCTCCCGCGGGTAACGAGGAAGCGGACGTCAGGGCGGTTCTCCGCACGGAGACGGGCGGAGACGGACACCAGGAGGTACGGGCATGCGGGTCACGTCGTTCGTCGTGGGGGCGGCCGTCGTCGCGGCGGCGTTCGGGGGTGTGCTCGCGGGCGCGTCGGCGGCGGAGGCGTCCCCGCAGGTCAGCACCGGGCCGGTGCCGACGGTCGACACCACGCTCCCGACCTGCGCCGACGCCGCGCCGCCCGCGCCGCCCGCCTGCCGCTGCCTCGGCCGGCACGCGACACCCCGGGGCTGCGCCCCCGGCGTCAGGGGCTCGTGAGGATGACCAGCTGCCGGGTGGCCCGGGTCATCGCGACATAGCGGTCGACCGCTCCCCGGACGCCCTCGCCGAACGCCGCCGGATCGACGAGGACGACCAGGTCGAACTCGAGCCCCTTCGACAGTTCCGGGGTCAGCGACCGGACGCGGGGCGTCGCCCGGAACGTCGGATCGCCGATGACGCAGGCGATCCCGTCGGCGTGCGCGAGGAGCCAGCCGTCGAGGATCGCGTCCCGGTCCGAGACGGATCCGTGCACGACGGGGACGTCGCCGCTGCGGACCGAGGTCGGCACGTTGGCGTCCGGCAGCACGGCCCGGATGACCTGCTCGGCCTCCGTCATGACCTCCTCCGGCGTGCGGTAGTTGATGCTCAGGGAGGCCACGGTGACCCGGTCGAGCCCGATCCGCCGGAGCCGTTCCTCCCACGACTCGCTGAACCCCTGCCGGGCCTGGGCGCGGTCCCCGACGATGGTGAAGCTCCGGGACGGGCAGCGGAGCAGCAGCATGTTCCACTCCGCGTCGGTCAGTTCCTGGGCCTCGTCCACGACGACGTGCGCGAACGGGCCGGTGAGGGGTTCCGGATCGGTGCCGGGCAGCGCGGCCTCGTCCACCAGGCTGTCCCGCAGATCCTGCCCGCGCAGCATCGTCACCGCGCCCTCGCCGTCGGCATCGGCGTCGAGCAGGTGGTCGATCACGCCGGCCATGCGCTCGCGTTCGGCCGCGAGCGAGGCGGCGTGCCGCCGCTTGCGCAGGGCCGTCCGCGGGTCGCCGAGCCGCTGCCGCGCCGCGTCGAGCAGCGGCAGGTCGGACACCGTCCAGCCCTGGTCGCTCCCGCGCCGCAGCGTGCGCACCTCGTCGGGGCCGAGCCAGGGGGCGCACATCCGCAGGTAGGCGGGCACCGACCACAAGTCCCCGACGAGGTCGGCCGCTTCGAGCAGCGGCCACGCGCGGTTGAGGGTCCCGACCAGCTCCTTGTCATGCGCCAGCGACCTCCGGAACAGGTCGGGCGGGACGTCGCCGTCGTACTTGTCCCTCAGGATCCTGACCAGGTCCTCCCAGATCTGCTCGCGCGCCTCGTTGTGCGGCGTCCCTGGTTCCGGCGCGTCGAACGCCTCGGCCCAGTCGTCGGCGCTCAGCCAGATGTCGGACCAGCCGGTCGTGACCGTCATCCCCTCGCCGGGCGGCTCCTCGTAGAGCCTGACGGCGGGCTCGATCGCCTTCACCATGCGCGCGGACGACTTCAGGCGGGCCACCTCCGGGTCCTCCTCGACCGTCGCCCCGGCGCCCTCGGCGACGAGGTCCCGCAGCGTGCAGGTCTGCACGCCCTCCTCCCCGAGGCTGGGCAGGATGTCGGCGACGTAGGCCAGGTAGGGCTGGTGCGGACCGACGAACAGCACGCCGCCCCGGCGGTGACCGAGACGGGGGTCGGAGTAGAGGAGGTAGGCGGAGCGGTGCAGGGCGACGACGGTCTTCCCCGTGCCGGGACCGCCGTCGACGACGAGGGCGCCGCGGGATCCCGCACGGACGATGGCGTCCTGGTCGGCCTGGATGGTGGCGAGCACATCGCGCATACGGTCCGACCGGTTGCCGCCCAGGCTGGCGATGAAGGCGGACTGGTCGTCCAGCGCGGCGTGCCCTTCGAGCCCGTCGGCGGTGAACACCTCGTCCCAGTAGTCGCTGATCCGGCCGCGGGTCCAGCGATACCTGCGGCGGCTCGCCAGACCCATCGGGTTGGCGTGGGTCGCCGCGAAGAACGGCTCGGCCGCGGGGGAGCGCCAGTCGAGCAGCAGCCGGCGCCCCGAGCTGTCGGTGAGGCCGAGCCGTCCGATGTACAGGCGCTCGGAGCCCTCCGCGCTGACGATGTGTCCGAGACACAGGTCCAGACCGAAGCGGCGCAGGGCACGCAGGCGACCGGTCAGCCGGTGGATCTCCGTGTCCCGGTCCATCGCCGCCCGGCCGACGCCGCCGGGCGCCTTGCGCTCGGCGGCGAGGAGGTCGGACAGTTCGGCGATCGCCCGTTCGAGGCTCTCCGCGATGGCCTCGAAATGCCGCTCGTCCTCGGCGATCAGCGCCGGGTCGGCCTTGGGGGAGAGGCGTTCGGGGAGGTCGAACGCGCTGGTCGTCAGGGGACTCATCTCAACGGCTCCGATCCGGGGTCGCCCCCGCGCGCTCCGGCGGCGCGCACTCCCGTACCCGGGCGCCCAGCGCCCGTGACCGCCGTGCGGGCGGCACCACCGGCTCCCGCTCACCGCATGACCCATGGACCGACAACACCTTACGCACCTCGTGCATCCCCATTTCCGCCGGCTACGGCCTCGGCCAGCGATTCTGCGGCACGACCGGGGCCTTGCCGCAAGCCCCCCGGTGCGCTATAGGTTAAGAGTGGCAGGAGGTGGGTACTCCCTCTGCCCTTTCCGGGCGTTCCCGGGCCCGAGTCGCCCGGCCCCGAATACATCCGGCGTGCACCGCGACCAGGTTCCCCGGTCTCCTTCCCGCCTCGGCCCGCACCGCTCGCGCCGCATACGGTTGCGCCGGCGGGCCCTCGCGCGGCAGGGTGCCCGGACCAACGCGACGCAGGACGACCCGCGGCGGCACCCGGATCCGCTCGCCGCCCCCCCCCCCGCCCCGCCCCGCTCGGAGAAGGAACCGCCGTGCACGTGACCGACACCCCCTCCATCCGGGAGTTCCCCGTGGCGGACGCCGCGGCGGGCCCCTACGCCGTCGCGACCGGCCCCGACGGCGCGTTGTGGATCACCCTCGTCCACAGCGGCGAGATCGCGCGGCTCACCCCCGACGGCACGCACACCCGCCATCCCCTGGACTCGCCCGCCTGCCGCCCGATGATCATCGCCGCCGGGCCCGACGGAGCGCTGTGGTTCACGCGCTCCCAGGACCACCGCGTCGGCCGGATCACGACCGACGGCCGGAGCGAGTCGTTCGCCCTGCCGACGCCGGACGGCGGCCCGTTCGGCATCGCGGCCGGGCCGGACGGCGCGTTGTGGTTCACCGAGATGAACGCTGACCGGATCGGGCGCATCACCACCGAGGGCCGGATCGCGGAGTTCACCCTGCCCACCCGCGGGGGCTTCCCCTCGGCGATCACGGCGGGCCCCGACGGCGCCCTGTGGTTCACCCTCAACCAGGCCAACGCGATCGGCCGCATCGGCGTCGACGGCGACGTCACCCTCCACCCGCTGCCCACCCCGGGCGCCGGACCGGTGGGGATCACGAGCGACGGCGAGGTCCTGTGGTTCGTCGAGATCGCGGCCGGCGCGCTCGGCAGGATCACGGTGGACGGCCGGATCGAGGAGATCCCGCTGCCCGACCGCACGGCGAAGCCCCACGCCATCGTCGCGACTCCCTCCGGGGACCGCTGGTTCACCGAGTGGGGAGCCAACCGCGTCGGCCGGATGGCGGCGACCGGCACGATCGCCGAGTACGACCTGCCCACGCCGTCCTCCGAACCGCACGGCATCGCCGTCGGCCCGGACGGCGCCCTCTGGACCGCCCTGGAGACGGGAGCCGTCGCCCGCGTCGCGCCGCCCCAGGCCCTCCCGCGGCACCCGCGGGGAGAATGACCTCGGCGTTTCCCTTTCTTTACACATATCCGGTGAATGCCCAGGGAGAGGACTGATTCCGGCCCCTTGGACGCGCCGGGGGCGAGGGGATTGGCCGGATTCCGAGCTCGGTGGTAAGCGCTATCTCTCGCTCCGTCCACCCGGGCGCCCCGCCGGGGCGGGGATCCGGCTCAGCCCGCCATGAATCGTTCAAGCGCCCTCCCTTGACAGCACTTTGAGACGCCGATAGCTTCCCACATCAATGGAAAGCGCTTGCTGCGCAAGGGAGGTGGAGCGCTGATTCAGCCGCTTGCACGGTATTGACCCGCAGTCGCGCACACCGCAATGGTGCCCACCCGCGACCTCATTTCCGCATGGTCGTTCCCGGGATTCCGGAAGCGTAATCCGTGCTATTCACCCGGCCCCGCGGTCCGCGCTCGAAAAGCGCGAGCGTGTCGATCCCGCGCGATGCCGGACGGGGGCGCGAGCCGCATCCGCCCCACTGTCCAAACCGCCCCCTGAGGAACGTGCGCCCGCGTTTGGGAGCGCTCCCAAACGCTCGACACCCAAGGGAAGAGGAAGTTCCGTCATGGCCCTTCGCAGCTCCACTCGCCCCAGACCCGCACGGCGGCGACGCCACTCGCTCCTCCTCGCCGGGGTTCTCGTCATGGCCGCGGCCACCACCGGCGTGGCCTCCTCCAGCGCGGCGGACGGCGCGGCCGACCGGGCCCCCGCCCCCGCGTCCGCCATCGCCGCGACCCCGGTCGGCTGGGCGACGCAGAACGGCGGGACCGACGGCGGCGCCGGCGGTACGACGGTGACCGTCTCCTCGGCGAGCGCGCTGGTCAGCGCCGCACAGCAGTCGGGCCCGCGCATCATCCAGGTCAGCGGCACGATCAACCTGTCGGGCATGAACGACGTCGGCAGCGAGAAGACCATCGTCGGCCTGTCGGGCGCCCGCATCACCGGCGGCGGCTTCGACATCAACGGTCAGCACGACGTGATCATCCAGAACCTCACGTTCTCCGGCTGGGACGACGACGCCATCAACGTCCAGGAGAGCTCGACGAACATCTGGATCGACCACAACACGTTCACCACCGGCTACGACGGCGCGGTGGACATCAAGCGGGAGTCGGACTTCATCACCGTCTCCTGGAACCACCTCGACGGCAGCGGCAAGTCCATGCTGCTGGGCCACTCCGACAGCCACACCGCCGACCGCGGCCACCTGCGCGTGAGCTACCACCACAACTGGTTCGACGGCAGCGAGACCCGCCACCCCCGCGTCCGCTTCGGCGACCCCGTCCACGTCTTCAACAACTACTACTACGACAACGAGTACGGCGTGGCCTCCACCGAGGGCGCCGGCGTACTGGTCGAGGGCAACTACTTCGAGAACGTCGAGGACCCCGCCCTCGTCGGCTACGCGGGCTCGGACCCCGGCGACATCGTCGCCCGGAGCAACTACCTCACCGGCTCCGGCACCATCCAGACCGCCGGCTCGGTCAACTCCATCCCGTACTCCTACTCCCTGGAGTCGGCCGCCAGCGTCAAGAACACCGTCATCAACGGCGCGGGCGCCGGCTGACCCGCACGGCGGCCCCGGCGCGACGGCCGGGGCCGCCGCCCCCCGCAAGCCCTCAACTCACCCCCATGGAGCATCACATGCGCACGAAGACCCTCTCCCTCGCCGTCGCCGCGTCCGCGGCGCTCGCCGTCACCGCCGGACTCACCGGCCTCGCCCCCGCCGCGCAGTCCAGCGCCGCGGCCTCTCCCGCCATCGCCCCCTCGGTCCTCCAGGAGACGCCCATCGGCTTCGCGAGCGTCGACGCCGAGGGCCAGAACGGCACCACGGGCGGCGCGGGCGGCGACGTGGTGACGGCGGGCGACGCGGACGAGTTCGCCGAGTACGCCGAGAGCGACGACCCGTTGATCATCCAGGTCGACGGCGGCATCTCGCTGGACGGCATGCAGGACGTGGCCTCCGACAAGACCGTCATCGGGATCGGCGCCTCGGGCGCCATCACCGGCGGCGGCCTCGACGTCGACGGGTCGAGCAACGTCATCATCCGCAACCTGACCTTCACCGGCGCCGGCGACGACGCCATCAACATCACCGACGGCGCCCACCACGTCTGGGTCGACCACAACGACCTGTCCGACGCCGCCGACGGCGCCCTGGACATCAAGCGCGGCTCGGACTTCGTCACCGTCTCCTGGAACCACTTCCACGACCAGCAGAAGAACTCGCTGGTCGGCCACGACGACGGCAACGGCGACCAGGACACCGGCAACCTGCGGGCCACCTACCACCACAACTTCTTCGACGGCACCGCCGAACGCAACCCGCGCGTCCGCTTCGCCGACCCGGTGCACGTCTTCAACAACTACTACCTCGGCATCGGCGGCACGGACTCCTACGGCGTGGCGACGGCCATGGACGCGGGCGTGCTGGTCGAGGGGAACTACTTCGAGGACGTCGAGTCCCCGACCAAGATCCAGATCTTCGAGTCCGACCCCGGCCGCCTCGTGGAGCGCGACAACGTCTACGCCGGATCGGGCGCGCCCGAGTCCGACGGAACGGTGACCGAGCCGAGCACCTACTACGCCTACACCGTGGAGGACGCCGCCACCGTCCCGGACACCGTCACGGCGGGCGTCGGCGTCGGCAACCTCGGCTGACCGGAGCCGCCCCCCGCCGTACCCGCCGCCCTCCGCCCGCCGACTTCCCCGTCCGCGGAGGGCGGCGCCGCGTCCCGCGGCCGGTTACGGGACCTGGCCGGTCGCGTAGTACGGCTTGCAGATGTCGCCGTCCCAGGCCGTGGCGATCTGGAGCACGCCGGTCCCCTCGGCGGCGGGCAGCAGCGGCGAGCTGTAGTTGGGGCAGTAGTTGGGGTACGGGGCGTCCACCGCCACCGGCGCGTCGGCGGCCCGCCACGGCCCGTTGCCGTTGTCCGTGTTGACCAGCACCGTCCGGCCGTTCCCCGCCGCGGTGGTGCCGTCGCGGTTGAGGAGCATCTGCCCGACCAGCAGGATCCTGCCGTCCGGGTCACCCGCGACCGGGCCCCACGCGATGGTGGGCGTGGCGCGGAAGTACCGGCCGTCGGCGGTCTCGGGGCGGTAGCCCAGGTGCGCGGGATCGCCCCAGTTCCAGCCGTCGGCCGAGGTGCGGAAGTGGACCACGCACTGGTACTGGCCGCCGGGGTTGCAGATCTCATAGCTCATGAAGTAGGTGCCGTTGGGGAGTTGGCGCACCACCGGCATGCCGGGGCGGTCGCTCTGCGGGGCGGCGGCCACCGTGTCGTGGTGCTCGGTCCAGTGGATGCCGTCGTAGCTGCGCGCGGCGACGAGCTTCTGGCTGTGCGCCGGATCCGTCTCGTCGGCGTAGTGGCAGACCAGGGCGCCGTCCGCGGCGATGGAGAACTCCGGCTCCCACAGCCCGCCCGTCCCGGTCGCCCAGGCGCACGAGGACTGGTACGTCCAGGTGCGGCCCACGTCGTTGCTGCGCCAGACGCGCAGCGCCATCCTGCGGTCCGGCTCGTCCTGGCCGACCGACGCGGCCCACAGCAGCGTGCCCGCCGGCAGGTCGCCGATGGCGCGGGGGAGTTCGTAGAGGGTCGCGCAGCACAGGCCCTGCCCGCCGGAGGCGTCGGCGTCCGCGACGGTTCCCACCTGGGCGAACGAGGCGCCCTGGTCGGTGCTCTCGTAGACGGCGCCGAGCCCGTTGTTCCCGTCGAACGTCACCACGCTCGCCAGGACCCGCCCGTTGGCCGCGCCGTTGTGGGCCAGGCGGATCGCGCGCGGGTAGAGGCCGGTGCCGTCGCGCAGCAGCGTTCCGGACGCCCCCGCGGCGGCGGCGTCCCCGGCGGCCTCCGCGGCGCCAGTCGCCGGGGCCGAGGCCGCGGGCGCGTCCGGGGCCCCGGGCGGCTCCGCCGCCGCGGGGGGCCCGGCGACGAGCGCCGCGAGCAGCGCCCCGAGGCACAGCAGCGCGGCGCGCGCCCTTCGCGGCCGGGGGGTCGATCTGGTGGTGGTCATGGCAAGGGCCTCCCGGTCGTCTCCGTGGCTGTCCGGGCCCGCACGCCATGGCCCGCCCTCATATGTACATCGATGTACATCGCCGCACCACCCCTCCCGCACCACCGGATCCGCTCCCCTCCGCCGGGCCCCGGCGGAGGGCCCCGGCGGAGGGCAGCGGCGGCAGCCCCCGCGGAAGGCGCCATCCGGGCGCCGAGGGGACCCGGCGCCGGGCTCCCGGCATTCCCGCAGGTCAGCGCGGTGCTAACGGCACTGACAACGGTCACCAGTGCAGCCTTTGACGCGGGGGCCGCGGGGGCTCCACCATGCACACATGAAGACTCATTCAGATGAGCCGATATCGGCCGACGGCTGCGCGGTCCGCGTGGTCGACGCCGACCGGGTCGAGGCCGTGCGCGCCCGCATGCCCGCCGAGAGGGAGCTGGCGGAGACCGCGGACGTCTTCGGCCTGATGGCCGACCCCGGGCGGCTCGCCCTGCTGACCGCCCTGCGCGAGGGGGAGCTGTGCGTGTGCGACCTGGCGGCGGTCACCGGGATGAGCGAGTCGGCCGCCTCGCACGCCCTGCGCCTGCTGCGCGCCCACCGCGTGGTCGCCGCCCGCCGCTCGGGGCGCAGAGCGTACTACCGCCTGGACGACGCGCATGTGCGGATGCTCCTCGACCTCGCGGTGGCCCACACGGAGCACACCGAGGCCATCCACCCCGAGCGGACCGTCCACCCTGCGGGGACCAGCCGCCCTGAGGAGGCCGTCTCCCCTGAGGGGACCGTGCATCCTGCGGGGACCGTCCGCCCTGCGGAGTCCGTCCACCCCGAGCGGGCCGTCCATCGTGAGGAGTCCGTCCGCCCTGCGGGGACCGTCCACCCCGTGCGGACCGGCCGCCCCGGGCGGAGCGGGGGCCGTTGATGGGTCACGGACACGACCACGGCCTGGCCTCCGCGACCGGGCGCCACCGGTGGCGGCTGGCGGTCGCCTTCGCGCTGATCGCCTCCTACTTCGTCGTCGAACTGGTCTACGGCCTGGTCTCCGGCTCGCTGGCCCTGCTCTCCGACGCCGGGCACATGGCCGCCGACGTCGTCACCCTGGCCGCCGCGCTGGTGGCCACGCGGATCGCGACCCGCCCGGACGCCACCGGCCGCCGCACCTACGGCTCCTACCGCGCCGAGGTCTTCGCGTCCGCCCTCGCCGTCCTCATGATGCTCGGCGTCGCCGCCTACATCACCGTCCAGGCGATCGGCCGCGTCGGCACGCACGCCGAGGTCGAGACCGGCCCCATGCTCGTGGTCGGCGCCATCGGCCTCGCGGTCAACGTGGCCGCGCTCCTGCTGCTGCGCCCCGGGGCCGCCGAGAGCCTCAACGTCAAGGGCGCCTACCTCGAAGTGGTCGCGGACACCGCGGGATCCGTCGGCGTCATCGCCGCCGGGTGGCTGGTCGCCACCACCGGAGCGCCGGTCTGGGACACCGCCGTCGCCCTGGCCATCGGCGCCTTCGTCGTCGTCCGCGCCCTGATGCTGGGCCGCCAGGTCCTGGCCGTCCTCGGACAGCACGCCCCCGAGGGCATGAGCGCCGACGCCGTCGCGGGCGACCTGGCCGCCATCGACGGCGTCGCCGACGTGCACGACCTCCACCTGTGGACCCTCACCTCCGGCATGCCGGTGGCCACCGCCCACCTCGTCGCCCACGAGCGCGCCGACACCCACGCCGTCCTGGACCACGCCCGCGACCTGCTGCGCCGCCGCCACGGCGTCGCCCACGCCACCCTCCAGATCGAGCCCGCCGACCACCGCGGCTGCGACGAACTCGACTGGTGAGACGGCCCGGTCACGCCGGAGGCGCCACGTCCCGTTCCGCATCGTCCCGTTCCGCGGCGTCCGGCCTCCGCCGGGCGCCGCGGCGCAGCGACAGGGCCGTGGCGGCCACGGCCGCCAGGGCGATGGCGTACTCGGGGGCGGGTCCCAGCCGGGTGGCCAGGGTGGTGGTGCCGCGGAGCGGGACCGTTCCCGTGAGCACCTGCCGCGTCCACGGGCCGGTCTCGTCGGTGACCGACCCGTCGGGGGCGATGAGGGCGCTGACGCCGGTCGTGGAGGCCACCAGCACGGAACGGCCGTGCTCCACCGCGCGCAACCGCGACATCGCCAGCTGCTGCTCGGGCTGGGCGAGGTTGTCGTCGCGCATGTAGGTCGCGTTGTTGGTGGGAACGGCGATGAGGTTCGCCCCGGTGCGCACCGCGCCGCGGACCTGCCCGTCATAGGCCACCTCGTAGCAGATCGAGGTCGCGAGCCGCACCGGCCCCATGTCGAGCCGCACCGGCTCACCGCCGGCCACGAAGTCCCGGGGGACCAGCTGGAGATCGCCGAACGAGCCGAGCAGCGAACGGGCGGGAATGTACTCGCCGAACGGAACGAGCTGCTGCTTGGCGTAGTAGGGGCCGGGACCGTCCTCCGGGTCCCACAGCAGGGCCGCGTTGCGGATCCGGTCGCCCGGCGCGTCCAGGATCGCGCCGACCACGATGGGCGCCCCGACCTCCCGGGCGGCCTGGGAGATCCGCCGGCTCAGCTCCGGGTCGGTGCGCGGGTCGCGGTCCGTGGCGTTCTCCGGCCACAGCACCATGTCGGGACGCGGCGCCCGCCCGGCGCGGATGTCGTCGGCGAGCGCCAGGGTGGCGTCGATGTGGTTCTCCGCCACCCGCTCGACGCGCGCCTGCTCGGCCACGCTCCGCCCGCGCGGCACGTTGCCCTGGACCACCGCGACCGTCGCCCGTTCCTCGCCGCCGTCCGCGTCCGGCACCAGCGCCACGCCGCACGTCATCACCGCGACCGCCGCCGCCAGGCCGAGGCCCGCCCGCGGGCGCCGCGCCGCCAGGGCGGCGGCGAGGGCGGCGAGGCAGGCCGCGGCCAGCGCGACCACGCCGCTGACCAGCGGCGCGCCCCCGGCCGAGGCCCAGCCCAGCGCGGGCGCCTCGGCCTGGCTGAACGCCAGCCGCCCCCACGGGAATCCGCCCAGCGGCACCCGCGACCGCACCGCCTCGGCCGCCACCCACCAGCACGCCAGCCACACGGGCGACCCCGGCAGCCGCGCCAGCGCGGGCAGCGCGCAGGCCAGCGCCCCCCACAGCACCGCCTGGACCAGGCTCAGCACCGCCCACGGCAGCACCCCGAGATTGGTCAGCCACCACAGCAGCGGCGCGAAGAACGCCACCCCGAACACGGTCCCGAGCGCGAACGCCATGCGGGGCCGCCGCCCGCGCACCGCCAGGAACAGCAGCGCCGGACCCACGACCGCGCACGGCCACCAGCCCCACGGCGGGAACGCCGACGCCAGCAGCAGCCCACCCGCGGCGACCGCCGCCACGGCCGCGCCCCGCCTCCCGCCTGGCACGGTCCAGCGCACCGCCGCGACCGGACGCGACGCCTCCGCCTGAGCGGTCATGCGGCCACCTCTCCACGAGCCGGCCGTTCCCGTGTCGACCGCGCACCGGACGGCCGGTCCCGGGCCGTCGGCCCGAGCGCCTGTCCTCTCCGCCAACGCCGCACGGCGCGGGCTGGTTCCGCGCACGGGCGCGCCGTCACCGCGAGGGGCGCAGCCGGTGGGCGACGGCGACCAACACGAGGGTGAGGGCCAGCAGGCCCGCCCAGATCACCCACCGCTCGGGCCAGAGCCCGGGTGACGCCCCGCCCGGGGTGCGCCCCCCGTCCGTCCCGGTCGCGATGACGACCAGCAGCCCCACGATGGTGGCCACCACGGCGAGCCGCCCCGCCAGCCGCGCCGTCAGCGGCAGCTCCGTCGGCCCCGAC
>NZ_LAVK01000021.1 GCF_001083795.1 Streptomyces sp. SBT349 | reverse complement strand
CGATGGACCCCCTTCCCGACCCCCCGCTGGCCGCCCTCGTCGGCCGGGAGCGCGACAGCGGGGAGACGGTCGACCTCACCCCGCACGTCGGCTCCGACCGGGTCCTGGACTGGGTCGCGCCACCGGGCCGTTGGGAGCTCGTCGGCGTCTTCAGCGGGCTGGCGCTCAAGCGCGTCGAGCGTGCGGGGCCGGGCGGCAAGGGGCTGATGGCCGACTGCTTCTCCCCCGATTCCGTGCGGCGGCACCTGGACCGCCTCAACGAGGCGCTCGGCGACGGGCCACGCGGCCTGCGGGCCATGTTCCACGACTCCTTCGAGTTGGAGCGCACGGACTGGACCCGCGCGGCCCTGTCCGAATTCGCCCGGCTGCGCGGATACGACCTCGTCCCGCACCTTCCCGAGGTGTTCGCCGGGGCGGGTGCGGCCGACGTGCGCACCCGCGTGCTCTCCGACGTCCGCGAGACGTTCTCCGACCTGTTCCTCGAACGGTTCGCGGGGCCCTTCTCCGACTGGAGCGCGCGGCGTGGCCTGCTGAGCCGGAACCAGGCGCACGGCTCCCCGGCGCACCTGCTCGACGTCTACGGTGCCGCGGACATTCCCGAGACGGAGTACACGGGCGGCGAGATCATCCCGATCCCCGGCCTCCGGCAGGGGGCGGGGACCGCCACCCGGCCGACGTCCCTGACCTGGCGGTTCGCCTCCTCGCCCGCGCACGTCCTGGGCAAGCCGCTCGTGGCGGCGGAGACGATCACCTGGCGCGACGAGCACTACCACGTGTCGCTGTCCCAGGCGAAGCCCACGGTGGACCTGCTGTTCGCGGCCGGGATCAACCACATCGTGTTCCACGGCACGGCGTACTCGCCCGAGGACGCCCCCTGGCCCGGCCTGTCCTTCTACGCCGCCACCGAGGTCCAGCCGGCCAACACCCTCTGGCGCGACCTGCCCCGGCTCACCGACTACATCACGCGCTGCCAGTCCGTGCTCCAGTCCGGCGAGCACGACAACGACGTCCTCGTGTACTGGCCGCAGCACGACCTGTGGGCGCAGGACCACGGCGGCGCGGGCGAGGGTGCCGAGGAGATCGAGCTGACGCCGGACTACCACTGGTCGGGCGACCCGTGGATGGACGATCACCCGGCGGGGGCGGGCGCCGCCGCGGCGGGCCTGGCGGCCAGGGGCTGGCAGTTCGACTGGGTGTCCGACCGGCAGTTGGCGGCGTTCCGCCGCGGCCGCTCCGGCGTCCGCAACGACCACAGCCGCTACCGGGTCGTCGTGGTCCCGGGGGCGCGGCTCGTTCCGCTGCCGACCATGGAGAAGTTGTGCGAGCTGGCCGCGGCCGGCGCGACGGTCGTCTTCGACGGCGATCTCCCGGCCGACGTGCCCGGTTGGGCCGACCTCGCCGAGCGCCGCACGCGGCTCGCGGCGCTGTGCGGCCCCCTGCGGGCGGACCGCGGACGGGACGGCGTCCACGCGGTGGGCCGCGGCCGGATCGTGGTGACCGCCCAGGGCGCCGACCTGGACCGGGCGCTGGCGGACGCCGGTGCCGCGCGCGAACCCGCCGCGGAATCCGGCCTGTCGGTGCTCCGCAGACGGCACGGGCAGGGCAGGCACTACTTTTTCGCGAACGCCACGGCCGACCCGGTCGACGGCTGGTTCCCGCTGGGCACCGACGCCGCGTCCGTCACCGCGCTGGACCCGCTGCACGACGTGAGCGGGCTGGCGCCGACGCGCCGCGACGGCCGCCGGGTGCGGGTCAGGCTCCGGCTCGATCCCGGGGAGTCCCTGATCCTGCGGACGTTCGACCGGCGACGCGTCCAGGCGCCGGAGAGGCCCGTGCCGGTGCCGACCGGCCGGCGGCTGCCGCTGAGCGGGCCGTGGACCCTGACCTTCCTCGAAGGCGGCCCGACGCTGCCACCGGAGCGCACGCTGACGGAGCTCGTCTCCTGGACCGAACTGGGCGAGTCGGAGGCGGAGTTCTCCGGCACCGCCCGCTACACCGCGGAGTGCTCCCTGTCCGCCGCCGACGCCCGCCGGAACTGGCTGCTCGATCTCGGAGACGTGCGCGAGTGCGCCCGCGCCACACTCAACGGCCATGACCTGGGCACCGCCTGGGCCATCCCGTTCCGCCTCGCCGTGGGGCCGTCGCTCCGGCCCGGCCGGAACGTGCTGGAGCTGGAGGTGACCAACCTCGCGGCCAACCGCGTACGCGCCCTCGCGCGACGAGGCGAATTCGTGGCCGACTTCTACATGAGCTGGCGGGACGCGCCGCCCGACCAGTGGGAACCGATGCCCTCGGGGCTGCTGGGGGTGCCCCATCTGACCGAGGTGCGCGACTGAGGGACCGGACGGAAGCGGGGTGCGCGAGGAGTCACCGCACCGACGGCGAGGCGGAGCCCTCGCCGTCGGTGCGGTGCGGTGCGGTGGCTCGTTCGCGTCAGCGTCCGAGGGCGTCGCGGAGTTGCTGCTTGTTCATGGAGGAGCGGCCTTCGACGTTCTCCTTCCTGGCCTCCTGGTAGAGCTGGTCGCGCGTGGGGCCCTGGGGGCCGCGGTGGGAGCGCTCGCCGCCGCGCTGGGGCGCCGACTTGGGGTCGCGGGTGGAGGTCGTGCTCGCGCGCTTCGCCTCGCCCGAGCGGGCCCGCTGCTTGTTGACGGTGCGCGCGGCGATCTCCTCCGCGCGCCCGGTGGAGGTGCCTCGTTCCGTGGCGCCCTCCTTGATGTGCTCGTACTGCCGCTCGCGCTTGCTGCTGGAACCGGCCGGCATGATCGTCCTCCCTTGCCGTCTCGGGCGCGGGTGCGCCGCTGTGTCCTCCCCCGCGCCTGCCCGCCGTCCCGCCCCGCACGCCCCCATGGGCGCCTCACGGCGCGCTCGTTCTCCCCGGATCAGCCGGTGGCGCGGAAGCTGCGCATCTCGTGGTTCTGGTAGCTGTGCAGGTCGTTGGCGGGGAAGGTCAGGCCGTGGCCCGAGCAGTCGGTGGACTCGTAGACGGTGAAGCCCCGCTGGCTCAGGTTCAGATGGCCGTGGACGACGAAGGGGAGTTCCGTGCACGTGTCGGAGGGGCCGCCGGGGTAGACGGCCTCGGTGCCGGTGAGGTCGGGCTCGGTGTAGAAGGTGAGGCTGCCCGGTGCGGGGTCGGCGGTGGCGGCGGTGGCGTTGGTCGCCGAGGCCGTCGGCGCGTTCAGCAGGGCGAGGGCGACCGCGGACACCAGGCCGGCGGCGAGGGCGATCCTGTGGGGACGCATGGGCTTCTCCTCTGCGAGTGGGACGGTGGCGCTGTAGTAGGCGCTGTAGTACACGGAGCGGACGCCTGAAAGGTTCACAACGTGTCGGCTGTGGCCGGGGGTTGCTAGGGGTGTACGCCGAGAGCCTGTGCACCTAGCCTCCTGCACAACGGATCAGGCCCCTAGAGCGGCAGGATGACCAGGAGGTACGCGTGGCACACAAGGCGGAGTTACCACCTGAGAGGCGGTTCCCCGACCCCCGGTTCGTCGACGTCGGGCGGGACGCCGGAGCGTGCGTTTCCCCTGGCAAGGCAATCCACCCCTGCTTGGGCGCACCGGCGTCCCGGGCCTCGTGAAGGAGATGGCACATGGCACTGCATCCCCCTGAACCCGCGGGCGCGAAGGCCGGAACGGGGCGCACCGGCAGCGACGTCGCCGCGCGGACGGTCGACACGGCCAAGGCGTACGCCCCGGCCATCGACGGCCTGCGCGCCTCCGCCAACCTCATGGTGATCGCCATGCACGTGGGCATCTACACCGGGCAGGTGCCGGTGCTCGGCACGGAGGGCCCGCTGAGACCGGTGCTGAACCGCTTCACGGTCGCGGTACCGATCTTCTTCGTCATATCCGGGCTGCTGCTCTACCGCTCCTGGGCCGACGCCGCCCTGGACGGCCGGAAATCCCCGAGCAGCAAGCGGTATTACTGGCACCGGGTCCTGCGCATCTTCCCGGCGTACTGGCTGGCCGCCCTGGCGGCGCTTCTGATGTTCGAGGCCGAGCGGCTGGACGAGGCGGCGCGCACCGCGCGGGTCGCTCTGCTGTGGGTGATCTACGACAACGACACCCTGACGGCCAGTCTGGCCCCGACGTGGAGCCTCGCCACCGAGGTCTCCTTCTACGCGCTGCTCCCGATCCTCGCGTTCGTGCTGCACCGCCTGCTGCGCAAGGGCAGGACGGGACCGGCGTTCATGCTCCTCGGCGCCCTGGTGGTGCTCAGCGTCGTGTGGGTGGCGGTGCTGTTCATGTCGCCGGAGCCGATGGTGCCGCCGCTGGAGCGGCGCTGGCTCCCCGCGTACATCAGCTACTTCGCCGCCGGGATGGCGCTCGCGCTCCTCGCCTCCCACTCCACACGGTCGGCGAACCCGCCCGCGATCGTCGTCCTCGTCTCGCGTCACCCGTGGGCGTGCTGGGGCGTCGCGCTGGCAGCGCACCTGGTCAACTCGACGTCCCTGGCCGGTGACATCGTCATGGTCCCGACGGCGTCCGAGGCCGTCGTCGAGCACGTGTGCCACCTCGTGACGGCCGTGTGCCTCGCGGCTCCGCTGCTGTTCGCCAACGGCAGCCGCCCCGCGCGCATGATGGCCTTCCCCGTGCTGGCGTGGCTCGGCCGGATCTCCTACGGCACCTTCCTGTGGCACATGGTCATCATCCTGGGGTGGATCAAGTACACCGACAAGGAGATCGGCACCCTGGACATCAGCGACTTCCTGCTGCTCTACCCGCTGACGCTGGCCCTGTCGATCACCCTCGGCTGGCTGTCGTACGTGCTGATCGAACAACCCACGCGCCATCTGCGCCCGCTCGTCAAGGGTCGCTAGAACCCGGGCCGGGGGCGATATGAGCGGGTGGCCGTCATCACGGACCGGGCGAAATGCAGGGGTCTTGACGATCAGACGGCGAAGAACCTATACATATAATCATCCCCCGGAGTCCGTCCTCTTGGCTCTGACTCAATGCCAGGCGGCTCCCACCGCGGCGGCCATGCCGCGGCAGCTGGTGTGATCACGGCCTCGGAGCCGTGCTGGACGCCCCCACCCCTTCACCGGGCCGGCGCCGCGTCCGTTCAGGAAGCCGGTCGCCGCGCCGCGTCGCGGGGACGCACGACCCGGCCGACCGGACCATCGACCTCCTCGACCTCCTCGACTTCCTCGACCTCCTGCCCGGCGCCCGGGCCCCTCTCCACCATCCGGCCGTGACCGGGGCCGGACAGGGAACGGCCGCCAGGAAGGAGCACCACAAGCACCCGCACACGTCGGCGGTGAATCGCGGAATGCCTTGCCGCATCACAGCACCAGAGTTGACACTTGGAGGATAAATGTCCGGAGCCGCTGAGATAGACGATGTTTATTCGGTCTTTGAGGAAACGGCTCGACTGCTGGAAGCGCCCTGCTCACGCGACACGGTCGTGCCCATCCTGACCGCGTACGGAGACCCGATCAGCGAGGTCGGGATTCACTTCAACGTGACGACCGGCGCGGGCAGGACAGGCGAGCTCGACTTCACCTTCACCGTGCCTCCGACGATCGACGACCCCTACGCCCACGCCCTGGCGAACGGCCTTGTCGAGGCAACGGACCACCCCGTCGGCAGCCTGCTCTCGGACTTCCGGGAGCGATGCGCCGTCAACGAGTACCTGGTCGACTGCGGAGTCGTCGGGGGCTTCCGGAAGGTCTACGTGCACTTCCCCCGCGAGCTCCAGAGCGCCTCGGAGCTCGCCGACATCCCGTCCATGCCGCGCGCCGTGGCCGAGAACGCCGGTTTCTTCGCCCGCCACGGCCTGGACAACGTGGCGATGCTGGGGATCGACTACCAGAACAAGACGCTGAATCTGTACTTCCAGCTCTCCCCGGAGAGCCCCCTCGAACCGAAGACCATCCTCGCGATGCTCCGCGAAGCCGGACTGCCGGAACCGAACGAGGGGATGCTGGACTTCGCCCGGAAGGCGTTCCGGGTCAATGTCACCCTCGGCTGGGACACTTCGGAGATCGTACGGATCGCCCTTGCCCAGGCGCCGGCCCGCGGCCTGGACCCGTCGGTCCTCTCCGCTCCGATCGAGCCGAAGTTCGAGCGCTTCCTCAGGAACACCCCCTACACCTACGCCGGCGAGCGCGTGAACCTGCTCGGCGCCAAGTGGACGCGCAAGGGGGAAGTCCTCGAATTCGCCTCATACCACTCGCTGTCGCCCATGCAGCGGAAGATGTGGATGGCGATCCACAAGGAAGAGATATAACACCCGGGTTCCGCTCATCGCCGTCCGGGACAGCAGGGACCGGACGGCGGCCGGCTGGACTTCTCCCACGGGACGTGGACGGAGTTCACGATCCGGTCGAGACGCAGCCGACTCTCTCTGAGGCGTGGTCCTTCTCCAGGGACCTCGCCTCAGACATGTTCAGACATGTTCAGACATGTGGAGTCCCCTTCTTAAGAAAAGGACATAATCCATGACGACGTCCGGACGTTCTCCCTTCTCGGGCTTCAGGCCGGGGCGCAGGTCGCTGCTCGGCGGGCTCCTCGGCGGTGCCTCGACCGCGGCGCTGGCCACCCTGGGTCACGGCGGCACGGCCGCCGCCAGCCAGTCGGCCGGCTCGGCGGCCCAGCCGCCCCAGATCGACTTCGACCTCGACACCGGCAACTTCATCCGGGACCTGGTCTCCAGCCAGGACCGGGAGGAGTTCGAGGAATTCGTCGCCCCCATGGACGTGACCATAGTGGAGCGGGTCACCCACTTGACGACGACCGCGTGGTTCGATGCGGTGGCGCCCTACCACCCGACCGCGGTCGGCGTTCACTCCCGGCTCGGCCGCCGCCCCTCCAGCGAGTCGAACACCAACAGGAATCTGAACACCGCCGCCCTGCATGCCACATACCAGGTGATCAAGGGTCTGATGCCGGAGCGGGAGCCGGTCATCGGCGGGCTGCTGATGGCGATCGGCCTGGACCCCACCGACGAGTCGGAGGACCGGACCACCGCGGTCGGCCTCGGCAACCTGGCCGGCAAGGGCGTCCTCGCGGACACCGTGCACGACGGCATGAACCAGCTGGGCGACGAGGGCCGCACATACAACGGCCGTCCCTACGAGGACTACACCGGCTACGAGCCCGTCAACACGGCCTTCAAGCTGAGGAATCCCTCACGCTGGCAGCCGCAGCTGGGCCCCCACAACCGCCGGCAGGGCGTCGGCAAGGGTGACAAGGGCGTCTTCGTCGTCCAGCAGTTCGCCACCCCGCAGCTGCGGCTGACCAAGGCCCACACCTTCTCGGACCCCGGCGAGTTCAGGCTCGCCCCGCCCCGGCACATCGACCACCACCGGCCCAGGGACTACAAGCGCTCGGTGGACGAGATCCTGGAGGCCTCGGCCAATCTCACCGACAAGCAGAAGATCGAGGCGGAGTTCTTCGACAACAAGCTCCTGGGCATCGGCATGTCGGGCCTCGCCGCGGCCCACGCCCACGACGAGATGGACCTGGCCGGCTGGATCCACCTGTTCTTCACGCTCTCGACGTCCGTGTACGACGCGCTGATCGCCGCCTGGCACCAGAAGCTCACGTACGACGCCGTGCGCCCGTGGAGCGCCATCCGGCACGTGTACGGCAGCCGCAAGGTGACCGCCTGGGGCGGCCCCGGCATGGGAACGGTCAACGACATGCCCGCCGACCAGTGGGCCAGCTACCTGAAGGTGGGTGACCACGCCGACTACCCCTCGGGCTCCACGACGCTCTGCGGCGCCGAGGCGCAGGCGGCGCGGCGCTTCTTCGGCGACGACCGCCTGGACTGGCGGGAGGTCGCCCCCGCCGGCTCCGCGCTTCAGGAGCCGGGGATCACCCCCGCCAACGACGTCGAGATGTACTGGGCCACCTGGACCGAGTTCGTCGAGACCTGCGCCATCAGCCGGGTGTGGGGCGGGGTGCACTTCAAGACGACGGTCGAGAAGTCCGCCGAGTTCGGCGAGCAGTTCGGCGACATGGCCTACGAGTTCGCGCAGCGGCACATCAACGGTGACGTGGAGGACTGACCCTCCCCACCGTGCCCCGCCGTGGCGGCGGGCACCGACCCGACGGACCCGCCGCCGTGCGCCCCCCGACTCCTCCGGGAGCGGGGGGCGTTCGGCCGTTCGAGACGCCGGAACCTCTACCGCCCGCGTGGTGAGAGGGACTATCATTTAAGCATGACTGACAAAAGGCGCTGGTTAGCACTTGTTGCTCTGACCATCAGTGTGCTCGTACTCGGGTTCGACCTGACAATCTTGAACGTCGCCCTGCCCACCATGGCCGCTGACATCGGCGCCGACACGGGTGAGCTGCAGTGGATCGTCGACTCGTACGCCGTCGTCTTCGCCGCCGCGATGCTCCCTGCCGGGCTGCTCGGTGACCGCTTCGGGCGGCGCAAGATGCTGGTTGCCGGGCTCGTGATCTTCTTGGGCGGCTCCATCCTCGGGGCTGTCGTGTCCACCCCAGGGCCCGTCATCGCGGCCCGCACGATCATGGGAGTCGGCGGCGCGCTCATCATGCCGCTCGCCCTCTCCGTGATCCCGACCCTCTTCGAGGGCGAGGAACGCACCAAGGCCATCGGAGCCGTCACCGTGGGCATGTCGGCCGGCATGCCGTTCGGCCCCCTGGTCGGCGGCTGGCTGCTCGACCACTTCTGGTGGGGCTCGATCTTCGTCCTCAATATCCCGCTGGTCGCCATCGGCATCGTCGCCTGCGTGATGCTGATCCCCGAGACCCGCGATCCGTCGGCCACCGCGGTCGATCCATTGAACGCCACGCTGGGCGTCCTCGGCCTCGGCGCGTTCGTCTACGGCGTGATCGAGGGACCCGTCGAGGGATGGACCAGTCCTCTCATCCTCGCCGCGCTCATCGGCGGCCTGCTGATGCTGGCCGCTCTCGTGGTGCGCGAGCGTCGCCAGACCCGCCCGATGCTGGACCTGGAGCTGCTGGGGAACCCCACCTTCCGGTGGAACACGATCATCACCGTGCTCGTCATGTTCGTGATGATGGGCCTGATGTTCGTGCTGCCGCTGTTCCTCCAGGCCATCCAGGGCAACGACGCCTTCGACACCGGCCTACGGCTGATGCCGCTCATGGCCAGCATGATCGTCGTGGCCCGCGCGGCGCCACTGCTGATCGCCCGCTTCGGCACACGGGCCGTGATCGTCGGGGGCATGGCCCTCTTCGGCGTCGGACTGCTGCTCGGCGCCCGTACGGACGCCGGCGACGGGTACGGATACGTGGCGCTGTGGCTGACCGTCACCGGACTCGGCCTCGGCTTCGCGATGATGCTGACCATGGACGCCGCCCTCGGCGCGCTGCCCAAGGGCAGGGAGGGCACCGGCACCGGGCTGCTGACCACCCTGCGGCAGGTCGGTGGCGCGATCGGCATCGCCGCGCTGGGCAGCATGCTCAACGCGGTCTTCACCAACCGGATCGACACGGACGGGCTGCCGCCGGAGGCGGCGGAGACCGCCGAGGAATCGATCGTGGCGGCACAGGCGGTCGCCGCGCAGCTGGACCTCCCGCAACTGGCGGAGTCCGCCCAGTCGGCCTTCATGAGCGGCATGGGGGTGGTCATGGTGGTCAGCGGCATCGCCGCACTCGTCACGGCCGTCCTCGGCGCCTTCGTGCTGCCGGACGAGCGGAAGCAGAAGGCACTCGAATCCGCGCCGGGGCCGGATTCGCCCCAGGCCGAGTCGCTACCGGGCGCGGGTGGTGTTGCCGGACAATGAGCCGTATGCCCACCGAACCGACGTCGCCGGGGATCGCCGCCACCGAAGCCGGCCTCGGCCTGCGCGAGCGCAAGAAGCTGCGCACGCGTCAGGCGATCCGGCAGGCGGCCCACCGGCTGATCGAGGAGCGAGGGTATGAGAAGACCACCATCGAGCTGATCGCCGCGGCCGCCGAGGTCTCGCCCAGCACCGTCTTCCGCTACTTCCCCAGCAAGGAACACATCGTTCTGACGAACGACTACGCCGTCTCCAGCATCGGGTTCCTCCTCGCCCGCCCGGCGGACGAGCCTCCACTGGTGGCGATGCGGGCGGCGGTGACGGGGATGATGCGCATCCTCTACGAGGACTTCAGCGCGGAGTACACGTGGCGGATGGAGCTGGTGCGCGAGGTGCCCGCGGTGCGGGCGCTGATGCACGAGGCGCAGCACAAGCTGGTCGGGGCCATGAGCGCGGCACTCGCCCAGCGGACCGGGCGGCCGGAGGACGACCTCGAACTCCGGGTCGTGGTGGGCGCCATCATGGGCGCACTCCACCAGGTGCTGCTCGACTGGGGCGACGACGGCCAGGAGGGCAACCTCCTGGAGATGATCGACCGGGCGCTGTCGGTGCTGGAGCGCGGCCTGACGCTGTAGGGCGTCGGGCGGGGCTCCGGCCGGTCTTCTCTCACGGTGGGGGCATGAGCAGGGCCTCCCGGCGACTCGGGGAACACATGTTCCACCGGGCGCCGGGAGGCCCTGTTGTCGCTGCTGGACGCGCCCGCGCCGGTGGGGTCAGTGCGACCGCGGCCGGGGGGTCATGAGGAGTTGGCGGGGATGGAGCGTGGTCTCCGCCGCCGTGCGGACCTGGCTGCCGGGCTCGGTGCTCAGCTTCCACGCCCGCGTCACCGTATCGAGGAGAACGTCCAGTTCCTGCCAGGCGAACGGTTCTCCGACGCACCCTTTCGGCCCCGTCCCGAACGGGATGTACAGAGCGCCTTCCGCGATGCCGGGCCGAAGGGAGAGCCACCGGTCGGGATCGAACCGGTTCGGCTCCGGATAGCGGTCGGGATTCCTGTGCAGGAGATACGAACTGATGACCACGTTCGCGCCCTCGGGAAGCGACTCGTCGCCCAGGGTGACGGGTGAACGGGTCATGCGGCACGAGATCCACACGGGCGGGTAGAGCCGCAGGACCTCCATCAGGAACCTGATGGTGTAGCTGTGCTCACGGCGTTCGATGCCGGGCGCGGCGGAGTCGTTCCCCGATGTCGCCAGGTCCGCGATGACCCTCTCCTCCATCGAGGGGTCCTCGGAGAGCTTGTAGAGAGCCCAGGACATCACGGAGGCCGTGGTGACCGTTCCCGCGGTCAGCATCATGACCGCCTCGTCGCAGACCTCGTCCGCCGTCAGGAGGCGGTTCCCCTTGCCGTCGGCGTCCGACAGCAGCGCCGAGAGATAGCCGGTGTGGGAGTCGGGGGAGTTCAGTTGGTCCTTGATACAGGTCAGAAGCAGGGCCCGGACGTCCTCGCGCGCGCGGACCAGCTCCCTCGATGGCCCCTGCACCCGTGCGCGGATCGCCGCCTTGCCGTAGAGCGGTCGCTTGATCGTCGCCCAGTTCAGTACGGCGAGGCGCTCGTCGAGAGCCGCCGTCGTCTCGGACGGCAGGCCCGGGAAGAGCGCGGCCAGGGCGATCGAGCCCGCGATCCGGCACATCTCGACCTGGATGTTGATCGGCTGGCCGGCGCGCCATGAGGACACCACCTTCTCGGCGATGCCGCGCATGGTCGGAAGGTACTCGTCGACCTTCGTCGCCCGCAGGTAGGGATTCGCCAGCCGCCGGTAGTGGCGGTGGACGGCCTCGTCCTCGGCGAGCATTCCCACCCTGCTGAAGTTCCTGCCCTTCTGGAAGAGTTCGCCCCTTCCGTAGTTCTTGCTGTCCTTCACCAGGATCGAGCGGGCCAGGAGCGGGTCGTTGACGAATACGGCATCGATGCCGTCCACCGTCAGACCGCGGGTCGCACGACCTTGGAGGAGTTTCTCCATTCGACTGAATCGGAAAGCCGGACCGCCTTGTCCATGCGAGGCACTTAAGTAATCGGCTGTCGAGTCTGTGTGACTCTTCAATGCGCTCACCTCTCGTGCAGAATTCTTGTGGGGCATTCCGCTTGTGCAGAGACAGATGGCTGAGAGCCGAGGTGGGTGCGGCCGGCCGGGGGTGGCCCGGACGGCCGCGCGCACCACGTCCGATGGCGGTGAACACGCAGGGGCACTGACGGCTGCGGGCGCCGGCGGCGGGCTGCCGTGCAGGTGCCCGCCGCCGCCGCGATGAGGATCAGTCCTCGACGTCGCCGTTGATGTACCGCTGCAGGAACTCGTAGGCCAGGTCGCCGAACTGCTCGCCGAGCTCCACGGACCTCTCCACCGTCGTCTTGAAGTGCACCCCGCCCCACACCCGGCTGGTGGCGCAGTCTTCGACGAAGGCGGTCCAGCTGTCCCAGCGCAGTTCGAGGTCGGCGGCGGGGCTGATACCCGGCTCCACCAGCGTCGAACCGGCGGGGACGGGGTGCGTCCACTGGAGGACGTCGTCGTCGAAGAAGCGCCGCGTCGCCTGCGCCTCGGCGGAGCAGAGCGTCGTGGAGCCGGACGGGTACTCGGAGTGGTCGCCCACGGCCAGGTAGCTGGCCCACTCGCTGGCGGGGATGTCGTCGACCGTCCCCTTGCCGACTCCGCCCCAGGCGGTCACCTTGCTGTTGCCGTACACGTGCCGGACCGCGCTGAACGGCCGCACGGCGTCGTACCTGTTCTTGTTGTGCCAGGCGACGACCAGCCCGTCGTGGAGCGCGATCGAGTGCGTGAGGAACAGCTGGGCCCAGCCCTGGAGGTCCAGCTCGTGGGCGTGCGCCGCGGCGTGCACCGAGAAGCCGATGCCCAGGAGCTTGTTGTCGAAGAACTCGGCCATCACCTTCTGCGCGTCGGTGAGATTGGCCGAGGCGTCCAGGATCTCGTCCACCGAGCGCTTGTAGTCACGCGGCCTGGTGTGGTCGCTGTGCTGGGGCGCGGCCAGCTCGAACTGGCCCGGGTCGTCGAAGGTGTAGGGCTTGACCAGCGCGAACTGCGGGGTGGCGAAGTGCTGGACGGTGAAGACGCCCTTGTCGCCGATCGGCGGGCCGAGGCGCCGGTTGTGGGTGGTGAGCTGCGGCTGCCAGCGCGAGGGGTTCCTCAGCTTGAAGGCGGTGTTCACGGGCTCGTAGCCGGTGTAGTCCTCGTAGGGACGGCCGTTGTACCGGGGGCCCTCGTCGCCGAGCTGGTTCATGCCGTCGTGCAGGCGGGCCGCGACGACGCCCTTGCCGGCCACGTTGCCGATGCCGACCGGGCTGGTCAGGTCCTCCGACTCGTCCTCGTAGTCCATGCCGAGCAGGGTGAAGATCTCCTGGTAGACCGGCAGCCGCTCCGGCAGTATGCCCGCGATCACGTGATAGGTGGCGTGCAGGCCGGCGATGTTCATGTTCCGGTTGGTCGCCGACTCGCTGGAGGGGCGGCGGGGGATCCGGGTGTGGACGCCGACCGCGGTGGGGTGGTAAGGCGCCAGGGCGTCGTACCACCCGAAGTGCACCATGTTGTTGGTGCGTATCTGAAGGGTCACGTCCATCGGGGCGATGAATCCGCCGACCTGGTCCCCGTCGGGCTCACCGATGTCGAAGGTCGGCATGTCCCGGACGAAGTTGCCGGTGTCGAAGTCGAAGTCGATCTGGGGCGGCTGCTGCGCCGTCGAACCGGCCGACCGGGCCGCGGCGGCCGAGCCGCTGTGCCCCAGGGTCAACGCCGCGGTCGAGACACCACCGATCCCGCCGAGCAGCAGGGACCTGCGCCCGGGGAGGAAGCCTGGGAGGTAAGAACGTCCGGACATCGTCATGGGTTGTCCTTTTCTTTCTTATATAGAGGTCGGCTCTGCGCGTCTGGACCTTCCGAGGCCCGGCGGACGCGGCGCCGTTTCGGCGGCCGGCGGCACGGTGGTGGACCGCGCCACTGGCCCGGCGGCGGGCTGTGGTGCCCGTGCCCGCCGCCACGAAGGAGGTCAGTCCTCGACGTCGCCCCTGACGTGCCGCTGCACGTACTCGTAGGCCAGGTCGCCGAACTGTTCACCGAAGGGGATGGACGTCTGGTTCGTCTTCGAGAAGTGCGCCCCGGCCCACAGCCGGCTGTCGGCGCAGTCCTGGACGAAGTCGGTCCAGGTGTCCCAGCGCAGTTCGAGGTCGCCGGCCGGGGTGACCCCGGGCTCCACCACCCCCGAGCCGGCGGGGAAGGTCAGCGTGAGGTCCAGGACGTCGTCGTCGAAGAAGCGCCGCGTCGCCTGCGCCTCGGCGGCGAAGACCACCGCGGAGCTGGACGGGTACTCGGGGTGGTCCTCCACGTTGAGGTAGCCGACCCACTGGTCGGCGGGGATGTCGTCGACCGTCCCCTTGCCGGGACCGCCCCAGGCGGTCACCTTGCTGTCGCCGTACACGTGCCGGACCGCGCTGAACGGCCGCACGGCGTCGTACAGGGCCTTGTAGTGCCAGGTGGCGACCATCGCGTCCCAGCTCGCCATCGAGTACGACACCCACAGCTGGGTCCAGCCGTGCAGGTCCAGCTCGTGGGCGTGCGCCGCGGCGTACGCCGGGGGGCCGACTCCCAGCAGCTTGTTGTGGACGAACTCCGCGATCATCTTCTGCTCGTCGGTGAGCGCGGCCGACGCCTCCAGGATCTCGTCCACCGAGCGCTTGTACTCGCGCGGCCTGGTGTGGTCGCTGTGCCGGGGCGGGGCGAGCCCGAACCGGGCCGGGTCGTCGAAGGTGTAGGCCCTGCCCACCCGCAGCTGCGGGGTGAGGAACTGCTGGACGGTGAAGACGCCCTTGTCACCCAGCGACTCGCCGTGGCGGCGGTTGTGGGTGGTGAGCTGCGGCTGCCAGCGCGAGGGGTTCCTCAGCTCGAAGGCGCTGTTGACGGGCTCGTAGCCGGTGTAGTCCTCGAAGGGACGGCCGTTGTACCGGCGGCCCTCGTCGCCGAGGGAGTTCATGCCGTCCCGCTCGCCGGCGGCGAGGAGGCCCTTGCCGGCCACGTTGCCGATGCCGATCGGGCTGGTCCGGTCCTCCGACTCGTCGTCGGGGTCCAGGCCGAGCAGGGTCAGGATCTCGCGGTAGACCGCGACCCGTTCCGGCAGCAGGCCCTTGATCACCGTGAACGTGGCGTACACGATCGCGATGTTCATGTTCCTGTTGGTGGCCGACTCGCTGGAGGGGCGGCGCTCGAACCGGGTGTGCACGCCGAGCGCGGTCGGGTGGTAGGGCGCCAGCGCGTCGAACCACGCGAGATACACCATGTTGTTGATGCGCATCTGGTGCGTGACGTCCATCGGGGCGACGAACCCCGTGACCTGGTCCCCGTCGGGGTCACCGACGTCGAAGCTCGTGAAGTCCCGGATGAAGTTGTCGGTGTCGAAGTCGAAGTCGATCTGGGCCGCCGACCGCGCCGCCGAGCCGGTCGCCTGGCCGGCCGCGGCCGAGCCGCCGTGCCCCAGGACCAACGCCGCGGTCGAGACACCACCGATCCCGCCGAGCAGCAGCGACCTGCGCCCCGGTGAGAAGCCTGATAGAGGAGAACGTCCGGGCATCGTCATGGGGTTGTGTCCTTATCTCTGAAAAGGTGGCTCTGCACGTCCGAGGCGCGGTCTTCGGGGACGACCAGCGGGGGCACCGGATTTTCCAGAGGGCTGTGCCCTTCGGGGCGGCGGCGGGCCGTCGTGCGCCGTGCCCGCCGCCGCGATGAGGGTCAGTCCTCGACGTCCCCGTCGACGTACCGCTGCACGTACTCGTAGGACCGGTCGCCGAACTGCTCGCCGAAGGGGATGGCCCTCTCGACCGTCTTCGTGAAGTTCACCCCGCCCCACACCCGGCTGGTGGCACAGTCCTCGACGAAGTCGGTCCAGGTGTCCCAGCGCAGTTCGAGGTCGCCGGCCGGGGTGGCCCCCGGCTCCACCACCCCGGAGCCGGCCGGGACCTGACGCGTCAGGGCCAGCACGTCGTCGTCGAAGAAGCGCCGCGTCGCCTGCGCCTCGGCGGAGCCGATCGCCACGTAGCCCGAGGGGTACTCGGGGTGGTCGCCCACGTTCAGGTAGCCGGCCCACTGGTCGGCGGGGATGTCGTTGACCATGCCCTCGCCGACTCCGCCCCAGGCACTCACCGGACGGCTGCCGTACACGTGCCGGATGGCGCTGAACGGCCGCACGGCGTCGTACCTGTGCTTCTGGTGCCAGACGGCGATCAACGCGTCGTGCTGCGCCACCGAGTGCGTCAGGAACAGGTGGGCCCAGCCGTGCATGTCCAGGCCGCCGGTGCCCTGGTCGTGGGCGTCGGCCGCGGCGTACTGGGAGAGACGCATGCCCAGCAGCATGTGGTCGAAGAACTCGGCCTTCACCTTCTGCTCGTCGGTGAGGGCGGCCGACGCCTCCAGGACCTCGTCCACCGAGCGCTTGTAGTCCCTGGCCCTGGTGTGGTCGCTGTGCCGGGGAGCGGCGAGCCGGAACTCGGCCGGGTCCTGGTAGGTGTGGGGCTGGACCAGCCGCAGCTGCGGGGTGATGAAGTGCTGGACGGTGAAGACGCCCTTGTCACCCACCCCGTGGCCGAGGCGGCGGTTGTGGGTCGTCAACCGCGGCTGCCAGCGCGAGGGATCGACCAGGTCGAAGGCGCCGTTCACGGGCCGGTAGCCGGTGTAGTCCCGGTAGGGCACGGGGTTGTACTTGCGGCCCTCGTCGCCGAGGGCGTTCATGCCGTCCCGCTCGCGGGCCGCGACGACGCCCTTGCCGGCCATGTTGCCGATGCCGACCGCGGTGGTCGGGTCCTCCGACTCGTCGTCGGGGTCCAGGCCGAACGCGGTCAGCGCCGCGCCGAGGGCCGGGGCCCGCTCGTCCTTGAACGCGCCCTGCGCCACCCGGTAGGTGGCGTACAGGCCGGCGATGTTCAGGTTCCTGTTGGTGGAGGACTCGCTGGAGGGGCGGCGGCCGATCCGGGAGTAGATGCCGACCGCGGTCGGGTGGTAGGGCGCCAGCGCGTCGAACCACGCGAGGTTCATCAGGACGTTGTCCCGGATGACGACGGTCACGTCCATGAAGGCGACGCTGGAGGTCGCCCCGCCCTGGGCGTCCTCGCCTCGCAGATCCCGGATGAAGTTGCCGTTGTCGAAGTCGAATCCGGGTTGTTGGGCCGCCGACTGTGCCGTCGAGCCGGCGCGCTGGCCGGCGGCGGCCGTTCCGCTGTGCCCCAGCGTGGCCAGCGCCGCGGTCGAGACACCACCGATCCCACCGAGCAGCACCGACCTGCGCCGCGGTGAGAAGCCTGGGACGGGAGAACGTCCGGACGTCGTCATGGGGGTGTGTCCTTGTCTCTGAGAGGGAAGCTGTGGTGTCCTCCCGCGCCGACCGGGTTGCGGTGGAGGACAGGGCAACGGGCGGCGGCGGGCCGTCGTTCCTCAGGCCCGCCGCCGCGTCGGGGATCAGTCCTCGACGTCGCCGTTGACGTACCGCGTCACGTAGTCGTAGGCCATGTCGCCGAACTGCTTGCCGAATTCCATGGACCTCTCGACCGTCTTCGAGAAGTGCACCCCGCCCCACACCCGGCTGTAGCCGAAGTCCTCGACGAACTCGGTCCAGGTCTCCCAGCGCAGCTCGATGTCGCGGGCCGGCGTGACGCCCGGCTCCACCACGGCCCCGCCGGCCTCGACGGCGTAGGACCAGTCCAGCTTGTCGTCACCGAAGAAGCGCCGCGTCGCCTGCGCCTCGGCGGAGGCGATCGTCGTGGAGCCGGAGGGGTACTCGGCGTGGTCCCCGACCTTCAGGTAGCTGGCCCACTCGTCGGCGGGCATGTCGTTGACCGTCCCCATGCCCACGCCGCCCCAGGACCGCACCGGCCTGTCGCCGTACACGTGCTGGACCGCGGTCCAGGGACGCACGGCGTCGTGCAGGACCTTGTTGTGCCAGACGGCGATCAGCGAGTCGTACATCGCCACCGTGTGCATCAGGAAGACCTGGACCCAGCCGTCCATGTCCAGTCCCGGGTGGGCGTCACCCGCGGCGAAGATCGGCAGGCGGATGCCCACCACCTTGTTGTCGAAGAGCTCCGCGATCACCTTCTGCTCGTCGGTGAGGTTGGCCGAGACCTCCAGGATCTCGTCCACCGAGCGCTTGTAGTCCCTCTCCCGAGTGTGGTCGGTGAACCGGGGCGGGGGAAGCTCGAACTCGCTCGGGTCATCGAAGGTGTGCGACTCGGTCAGCCGCAGCTGCGGGGTGACGAAGTGCTGGACGGCGAAGGCACCCTTGTCGCCCTGCCCCACGCCCTGACGGCGGTTGTGGGGGCCCAACTGCGGCTGCCAGCGCGAGGGGTTGACCACCTCGAAGGCGGTGTTCACCGGCCGGTAGCCGGTGTAGTCCTCGTAGGGACGGCCGTTGTACTTGGGGCCCTCGTCGCCGAGCTGGTTGATGCCGTCCCCGAGGCGGGCGTTGATGACGCCCTTCCCGGCCATGTTGCCGATGCCGATCGCGGTGGTCGGGTCCTCCGACTCGTCGTCGGGGTCCAGGCCGAGGGAGACCAGCACCTCCCGGAGGAGTGGCTCGCGCTCCTCGAACACGCCCTGCACCACGCGGTACGTGGCGTAGATGACGGCGATGTTCCTGTTCCGGTTGGTCTCCCCCTCGCTGGCGGGACGGCGCTCGATCCGGGTGTAGATGCCGACCGCGGTCGGGTGGTAGGGCGCCACCGCGTCGAACCACGAGTGCGTCATCAAGTCGTTGATCCGGATCAGGGGAGTCACGTCCATGGGGGCGATGTCCCCCGCCCCCATGGCGTCGACGTCCCTGAAGTCCGAGAGGAAGTTGCCGTTGTCCCAGTCGAATTCGGGGGGCTGGGCGGCCGACTGGGCCGTCGAGCCGGTGGACTGACTGGCCGCGGCCGTTCCGCCGCCTCCCAGGGCCAGCGCCGCGGTCGAGGCACCACCGATCCCGCCGAGCAGCAACGACCTGCGCTGCGGCGAGAAGCCTGATTCGGGAGAACGTCCGGACGTCGTCGTCATGGGTTGCTTCCTTTTCTTTAAAAGGGGTGCCGTACACGGAGGGCGGCGGGCCCGTCGTCCGGTGCCCGCCGCCGCGGTGGGTGGGTCAGTCCTCGACGTCGCCGTTGATGTGCCGCTGGGCGAACTCGTAGGCCAGGTCGCCGAACTGCTCGCCGAAGACGACGGACCTCTCGACCGTCTTGGAGAAGTGCACCCCGCCCCACACCCGGCTGGTGGCGCAGTCCTCCACGTGGTCGGTCCAGGTCTCCCAGTGCAGTTCGAGGTCCCTGGCGGGGCTGACCCCCGGCTCCACGAGCGTCGAACCGGCGGGGAAGCTCTGGGTCCAGGCCAGGACGTCGTCGTCGAAGAAGCGCCGCGACGCCTGCGCCTCGGCGGAGCAGAGCGTCGTGGAGCCGGAGGGGTACTCGGAGTGGTCCCCCACGGCCAGGTAGCTGGTCCACTCGTTGGCGGGGATGTCCCTGACCGTGCCCTTGCCCGGTCCGCCCCAGGCGGTCACCCGGCGGTCGCCGTACACGTGCCGGACCGCGCTGATCGGCCGCACGGCGTCGTAATGGTTCTTGTGGTGCCAGGCGGCGAGGAGCGTGTCGAAGAGCGCCACCGAGTTCGTCAGGAGCAGGTGGGCCCAGCCGTGGATGTCGAGGTCGTGGGCCTGGGCCGCGGCGAGCACCGAGAGCCCGATGCCCAGCATCTTGTTGTCGTAGAACTCGGCCATCACCTTCTGCTCGTCGGTGAGGTTGGCCGAGACCTCCAGGATCTCGTCCACCGAGCGCTTGTAGTCCCTCTCCCGGGTGTGGTCGCTGTGCCGGGGAGCGGCGAGCCTGAAGTCGCTCGGGTCATCGAAGGTGTAGGGCTTGGTCAGCCGCAACTGCGGGGTGATGAAGTGCTGGACGATGAAGATGCCCTTGTCGCCGAGCCCCGGGCCCAGGCGGCGGTTGTGGGGGCCCAGCTGCGGCTGCCAGCGCGAGGGGTTGACCAGGTCGAAGGCGGTGTTCACCGGCCGGTAGCCGGTGTAGTCCCGGTAGGGCTGGAAGTTGTACTTGCGGCCCTCGTCGCCGATCTGGTTCATGCCGTCCCGCTCGCGGGCCGCGATGACGGCCTTGCCGGCCAGGTTGCCGATGCCGACCGCGGTGGTCGGGTCCTCCGACTCGTCGTCGGGGTTCAGCCCGATCGCGGCCATCAGGTCCCGGAGCACCGGCAGCCGCTCCAGGAACGCGCTCTTCAGCACCTGGTTCGAGGCGTGCAGGCCGGCGATGTTCATGTTCCGGTTGGTCGCCGACTCGCTGGACGGCCGCCGGCCGAGCCGGGAGTACACGCCGACCGCGGTGGGGTGGTAGGGCGCCAGCGCGTCGAACCACGCGACCTGCATCAGATTGGTGATCCGGATGAATATGGTCACGTCCATCGGGGCGATGGCCTCAAGCACCGGCGAGGCACCGTCGGGGTTGGAGAGCAGGTCCCGCATGAAGTTGTCGTTGTCGAAGTCGAATTCGATCTGGGCCGGCTGGGCTGCCGGCTCCGCCGCCGATCCGGTCGACTGGCTGGCCGCGGCCGTTCCACTGTGACCCAGGGTGGCCAGCGCCGCGGTCGAGGCACCACCGATCCCACCGAGCAGCACCGACCTGCGCCGCGGTGACAAGCCTGATACGGGAGAACGTCCGGACGTCGTCGTCATGGGTTGTTTCCTCTTCTTTGTAAAAGGGGGCTCTACGCACCTGGGGCGAGGTCCGTGAACGGACCTCGCCCCAGGTTGTAGCCGGTTGTTCGCCGAGAACGGATATCTATTCCTCGTTGGGCGCCAGTATCTTCCGCTGGAGAGGTGAAAGCTGATAGCACGACCCGAAGCTGAGGCTTTCTCCGTCCGGCGACCACTTGATGGCCACAATCTGTATACGCTCACCGGCGTACGTGTGCGGAGCGCTCTTCAGGAACTGCACGATCTCCGGTTCGATACGGGTGGGAAGCGTCGCCACGTCCGAACTCATCAAGCCGCGGCCCGGCGGGCGGGCGAAGGAGATCCGGTGGATCTTCGGGGAATCCCAGTCGAGGGTGACATAGACCCTGAACGCCCCCTGGGCGAAGGACAGCAACCGCTCGTCCGGCTCCGGTGCCCCGATCTCGCGGAGCATCGACAGGATGACCTTCGACTCAAGGCGCTTCTCGGCGGAGAGCTGGAAGTACACATTCGCCGTTTTGTGCTGGTAGTCGACCCCGACCATCACCACGTCGTCCAGACCGTGGCGGGCGAAGAAAGCGGCGTTCTCCCCCAGGGCGGGGGGCATGGACGGGATGTCGGCGGTATTCGACACCGTCCGCATGTCCTGGGGATAGTGGGGGTAGATCTTGTTCAGGCTGCCGCCGATTCCGTAGTCGACAAGGTAGTCGCTGATGGAGATGCGCTTCTGGATGTCGGGGATCAGCGCACTGGCAGGGTGATCCGTCTCCGTGACAAGGCCGTTCGACAGCGCAAGGGCATAGGGATCGCCCACCGCCGGAGGCATGGTGATGGAATAGTCGAGATCTCCCACGTGGCGTCCACCGGTCGTCACGTTGAACACTATTCCGGCCTCTGAGAGCGCCTTCCCGTGCGCGGTGAGGATCGGCCAGACCTTCTCACGTGAGCAGGTCGCGCCCACCAGTTGGGCCGCTTCCTCGATGGCCGAATACACATCTTCCGCCACGGCGAATTCTGGCATTTATCCTCCAAGTGCCGACTTCAGTGCTTGCAAACAATCCGACGCCGCCGACTCCCGCGGTTCGGCAACCTGATCAGAGGCCGGGCCCCGTGCCCGGTTCGACGGGGCGAAGCGTCTCAGGTGCCACACACCATGGCACAGGGCGCGGGAAAGCCCCGGTTCGCGTGGCTGTCTTCCTCGGTGGCGCGTGGCGGCGATCGGCCCGGCCGCGGCATTGTCCACGGCCCGTCACCAGGCACCGGCACAGGGGACCGTGGCGGCCGGAGTACGGACGGTACGAAGGGCGTCTGACCTGGAATCAGCGCCAAGAGGGCGGACTCCGGGGTTGCGATTATATGTATAGGTTCTTCGCTGCTCGATCGTCAAGACCCCGACCGCCGTGGGCATCTCCTCACACCGAGCGGGCGTACCCGGGCATGAGGAAACCGCCCCGCCGGCGAGGCGGGGCGGCTAAGACGTTGTCTCATTTGGTGAGTCTGCGGTAGCAGATGAGGGTGCACGCTATTGCGGTGAAGGCGAGGAAGTGCTCAGCTTTGCGTTCGTAGCGGCGGTGGAGTCGGCGGCATCCGGCGAGCCAGGACATGGTGCGTTCGATGGTCCAGCGGTGTCGGCCCAGTCGGGTGGAGGATTCGATGCCCTTGCGGGCGATGCGGTGGGTGATGCCGCGACTGCGGAGCCATCGCCGCAGGTGGTCGTAGTCGTAGCCCTTGTCGGCGTGGAGCTTTGCGGGGCGTCGGCGGCGCCGGCCCCGGCGGGAGCGGATCGGCGGGATGCCGCGCACGAGCGGCTCCAGGGCCTGGCTGTCGTGGAGGTTCGCCCCCGAGATGCCGATGGACAGGGGCAGACCGGTCCGCTCGGTGATCAAGTGGATCTTCGAGCCGTTCTTGCCCCGGTCGACAGGATTCGGACCCGTCAGCTCCCCCCTTTCAGGGCCCGCATGTTCACCGAGTCGATCGCGCACCTCGACCAGTCCAACTCGCCCCGCGCGCCAAGGTCGTCCAGGACCAGGCGGTGGAGCTTGGCCCACACCCGGGCGCGGGTCCACTCGGTGAACCGGCGGTGGGCCGTCGGCCCAGACGGCCCGAACGTGGGTGGCAGCTGCCGCCACGTGCAGCCCGACGTGGCCACGAACACGATGGCCGCCAACACCTCCCGGTCCCCGTACCGCCGCCGACCACCACCCTGAGGCCGGGACGGCACCGCAGGCACCACCCGTTCGAACAACTCCCACAACTCGTCCGGCACCAGACGCTCCACGATCCCCACAACCCCAGGCTATCGAACAATCCAAATGAGACGGCATCTAAGGACTGAGGGCGAGCGAGCGGGCGGGCGGGCGCGCCGCGCGCCGTCCGCGCCACCGGGGCCACCCGACGCGGCGGGTGGGGACGCCGGGGTCTCCCCCGGCTCCGCCGTCCCTCCGCTCCCGGGCCCGGGGGCGTTACCGCGGCCGGGGGATCATGAGAAGCCGGCGGGGATGGAGCGTGGTCTCCGGCGCCGTGCGGACCTGGGCGCCGGGCTCGGTGCTCAGCCGCCACGTCCGCAGCACCGTACCGAGGAGAATGTCGAGCTCCTGCCAGGCGAATGATTCTCCGATGCACCCCTTCGACCCCGCGCCGAAGGGAATGTACATGGCGCCGTCCGCGATGCTGGTCCGAGTGGAAAGCCACCGGTCGGGATCGAACCGGTGCGGCTCCGGATAGCGCTCGGGATTCCTGTGCAGGAGATACGAACTGAACACCACGTTCGCGCCCTCGGGAATCGAATGCCCGCCCAGCGTGACCTGCGCACGGGTCTTCCGGCACGATATCCACACGGGCGGATAGAGCCGCAGGATCTCCATCAGGAAGCGCAACGTGTAGCCGGACGGGCGGCGTTCCCTGCCGTGCCCGGCGGATCCGTCCTCCGCCTTCGCCTGTTCCTCGATCAGGTTCTTCTCGATCAGGGGTTCTTCGGAGAGCACATACAGGGCCCACGACATCACGGAGGCCGTGGTGACCGTTCCCGCGGTCAGCATCATGACCGCCTCGTCGCAGACCTCGTCCACCGTCAGGGACCGGCCGCCCTTCTCCTCGGAATCCGACAGCAGCGAGGAGAGATACCCGTTCTCGGCATCCGGGGAACGCAGGTGGTCCTCGATGCAGGTGAGGAGGAGTTCCCGGACGCCCGCGCGAGCCCGCGCCAGCCGATGCGCGGACGTGCCCTGCCCCCGCGCACGGGACAGGTGCTTGCCGTAGAGCGGTCGCCTGATCGTTTCCCAGTTCAGCGCGGCAAGGCGCTCGGTGAGGTCCGCCGATGTCCCGGGCGGCATGCCGGGGAAGAGGGTGCCCAGGGCGATCGCACCCGCGAGCCGGCACATCTCGGTCTGGATGTCGACGGCATGCCCGGGGCGCCATGACGCCACCGCGTCCTGGGCGATGCCGCGCATGGTGGCGTGGTAATCGCCGATCTTCGACGCCCGCAGATACGGGTTCGCCAGCCGCCGGTAGTGCCGGTGCAGGACTTCGTCCTCGGCGAGCATCCCCGCCTTGCTGATGTTCCTGCCCTTCTGGAAGAGCTCGCCTTTCCCGTAGTTCCCGCTGTCCTTCACCAGGATCGAGCGGACCAGCATGGGGTCGTTGACGAACACGGCGTCGACGCCGTCCACCGTCAGATTGCGGACGGAGTGCCCTCGGAGCAGCCTCTCCATCCGGCTGAACTGGAAAACCGGACCGCTGTGTCTGTCCAGGACGCTCACGTGCTCGGTTGGCGAGTGTACGTGACCCTTCAACGTGCTCTCCTCCCGTGCGGAATTCCTGCGAGCGTTCCTTGGTTCGGAGCCAGATGATCGAGGGCTGAGCGGTTTTCCGTCCGATGACGCGGGAAGAGGCCCCGCCGAACCGCTCACGCGGCTGGGCGGGGCCTCTTCCCGGTGTGTTCTCGCTTGCTCATCAGGGGACCGGGTACGGCCGCCGGCCGCCCCGAGGACGGCTCACGCCGCTTCGAACGCGAACAGCTCGTAGGTCGTCAGCCGCTGCGCGTAACCGTCTCCCATGAACCGCTCGCTGCCGGTCGCGTGCTCGGAACGCTCACGCAGACGCCAGTACGGCGTCGTCATGTCGGTCAGGTCGACATGATCGACAAGCGTCATCTTCGCCTCCCGGATCGCGTCCCGGTAGGCGGCCGGCGTGTGGATCAGGGTCAGATAGTGCTCGTCGATCTGAGCCTTGAGCCGCTCGGCCTCCTCGCCCTCGCCGGCGCACCACGCGATGACCACGACGCGACCGCCCGGCTTCAACGCCGCGCGGAAACGCGAGAACAGCGCGGGCAGGTCCTCGAAGTGCTCCGTGCTCTCGCAGGCCCAGACCGCGTCGTAGCGCGCCGGCTCGAAGGGCTTCTCACGCAGGTCCGCGGTGTCGAAGCGGACACGGTCGTCGACATGCAGGATCGTGGCGGCGGCATTGCCGAAGCGCGCCTGCTCGGTCGACAGCGTGAAGCCCTCGACGCCGCAGCCGAATCGCCGGTTGATCGAGAGGCCACCGCCGCCCGCGCCGCATCCGGAGTCGAGCACGAGCGCCGACGGCCCGAGAGGGCCGAGATGGTCGAGACCGACCGCGACGAGGTCGATTTCGAGCTCGTGCAGCAGTTGCAGACGGGCCGCCTCGTCGAGCGGCTCGTCGACATTGCGCCCCCGCTTCGGATCGACCACTCCATTGTGGTTGAAGAACAACAGGTCGCCTGACGCCAGGCGAGCATTCAGGGCGTCGCCGTCACGCGTCTTCGCATCGTAGAGCGCGGCGACCGCCTCCCGTTGCAGAGCTCGATCGGCAGACGCCGTCGACGGCGCGTTCCCCGGATCGGTCTTTTCAACCTCAGTGGTTCCGGACATTTTTCCTCCGAGTGTTGAGGGCTTACTTACAACAGGGAATCCCGCGATCCATATTCCCTGATCTTCCCCTCCGCCAAACCCGCGATGCCCCCCCGCGCATTCCGGACCCGGCACGGTCCGGCGCATGACGATTCATCGCCAACTTCCGCTATTCAGCCACCTGATCAGAGAAGAGCTGAATGTCCGGCTCAACGAGCCATGGTGTTCGCCGGGGGCACCCCGGAGAGGCCCCGCCCCGGCATTGTGGTCACATGTGAAGATTCTGCGCCGCCTTGGTCATCACCACCCCGGCCGCCGCTCGTTCACGCCGTCTCGGCGATGAGTCGGCCGTCACGGCAGCCGGGCCCGGTGGGTCAGGCAGTCTTTGTCGCCGTCAGGATGGCCGGAATGGGAATGACGTCCTGGGGTATCTCGGCGGCGTCCTTGGTGATGGTCTTGGTGACCGTGAATCCGCATTCCTCGAGCCAGGCGCGGTAGGTCGAGAGTTTCTGCGGTCCGCCCTGGGCCATGGTGCAGCCGATGAAGAAGGCGGGGAAGAAGTCGACGTTGTAGTTGTCGGTGTCCTGGATGTTCTCCGGATACACCGGAACCATCACGTTGACCTGCCCGCCGACCTCAAGCGACTTGTTGACACCCTGGAGGATCCGGAACACGTCGTCCTTGTCGAACATGTCCAGGAAGTGCTTGATCAGCACGGTGTCGAAGCCCTTGGGGATTTCGTCGAAGACATTGCCGCCGATGAACGAGCAGTGCTCGTCCACACCGTGCGCCCGGAAGTTCTCCAGGCACTCCTTCTCCTTCTCCGGCAGGTCGAAGGTCGTCACCCGGAGCCCGGGGGACTCCTTCATCTGGTACGTGTGGATCGCACCCAGGCCGGTGTTCCCGGCGAGGTCCAGGACCCGCGTGCCGGCCGGGATGTCGATGTTGCCGAAGAACCAGGGATCGATACGGGCGGTGACATTGTCCATCAGCGTCGCCCAGGACTCACGCAGGTCCTTGTGCTCCGCCACGGCACCGTAGAGGGTTCCCTCGGACACCCCGTAGAGCTCCTTGAGCCCGACGAGCGAGCCGGTCTTCACACTCTCGGTCAGGTAGAACAACTGCCTGAGCGCGACCACCTTGATCATGTTCATGTAGGTGAGCGCCCGTCGCAGATCGCCCTCGGGAACGCCCGCGAGCGCGTCCAGGGCGTAGGCGCCGGAACCCTCGTCGTGCGAGACGAAGCCCTCCTTGACCAGCAGGAACAGGAGCTGCTCCACCGCGTCCGGCTTCGCGCCCACCGCGGCGCCGAGCTCGGCCGCGGTCATGCCGGGCTTCTCCCTGAGCGCGTCGACGATGCCGAGCTCGAAGCAGGACAGGAGGGTCATGAACCGCGCCGGCCCCACCATGTATTCACGAAAACGCCCGAGCGTGGCTTCCGGAGTCATTGCAATGATCCCTTTCGAGTTGGTTGTCCCCACCGCCGCGGCGATCGGTTGATGCCTGGTCAGGCCCGGTCGTCGAGCAGTTCCTTGAGCCGGTGGGAAAGTGCGATGCGCTGAACCTTCAGGGTGGCGGTGCGGGGCAGTTCGGCCTGGGGTATCTGGACCGGGTCGGCCAGCTGCGGGAAGTCGGCGACGGCCGCGCGCCAGCGGTCCCGGTCCAGCGGCCGGTCGTCGTGGGTGCAGATCACCGGGACCGGCTCGGAGTTGGGGCCGAGCACCACGACGAGCTCGCTGAGCTCCTCCATCTTGCCCAGCACGAGGTCCTCGACCTCCAGGGAACTGCGCACCCCCGCGATCATGTCCACCTCGCGGTCGAGCATGTGCAGGCAGCCGAGCTTGGTGCGGTAGCCGACGTCCCCGGTCCGCCACCAGTCGCCGAACCGGTTCTCGTCGTAACGGTCCTGCTCGGCGAAGTACGTCTGCGCCAGGCCGTCCCAGGCGACCTCTATGAAGCCGGGGTTCTTCTCCGAGGGCCGCTTGCCGTCCCGGCTCACCACCCGGACCTTCGCGCAGCCCTTCGGCATGACCCAGCCCACGCAGCGCCCGTTGGCCCGGTGGGCGGACCTGCGGAAGTAGGCCCTGCCGACCGCCGGGCCGACCTCGCTCTGCCCGTAGATCTGGAAGAACAGCGCCCCCCGCCGCTCGGAGGACTTGACCAGCCGGCTCATCGTCCTGGGGTGGATCGCGTCGAAGGTGCTGCTGAAGTACTTGACCGACGCGAACGGCTTCCGCGGGTCGTCGGCGAGTCCCTCCCACTCCATCAGCGAGTTGGGCAGCGCCTCGATGAAGCCCGGCCGGTTCTCCAGGAACAGCCCGGCGACCTCCTCGGGATCGGACTCGTTCATGAGCAGGACCGGCATCTCCTTGAGCAGCGCCAGGGCCATCGCCGCGAACATCCGCGAGTGCACGAAGGAGATGTGGATGGCGACGGTCTCCCGCTTCCGCATCAGCGACAGCAGCCGCCACTGCGGCGTGAGCCGCTCGCCCATGGTCCGCGGCGTGTGCACGACCAGCTTGGGCAGCCCGGTGGTGCCGGAGGTGTGGGTGATCATCGCGGGATCGTCCTGCGCCCCGAGCACCGGCTCCACCCGCGGCGACCCGGCGAGCTCACCGAGCGACACCGCGCCCGACCTGCTTCCGGCCACGACGATCACCCGCTGGGCGAGGTCGGCCACCGGCACCTCGGCCAGCGCGTCGAGCTTGCGCACGTCGGTGAGGAGGTTCGGCTGGTCCAGCCGGTTGAGCAGGGCGCCGACGGTCGCGGCGTCCAGGGCGGGCGAGAGCATCACGGGCACCGCCCCGATGCGCCCCGCCGCGGTCGCGAGCACCCAGACGTCGGAGTTGGCGGACTTGTGGATGACGATGTGCTCGCCCGGCCGGACCCCGGCCGCCCACAACCGGCCCGCCAGATCGTCCACATGCCCGGCGAGCTCGGCCACCGTCAGGCGCCGCCCCACATCGGGCAGGACGTCCAGATCGTGGTCGAGAGTGATCGGCGTCGAGCTGTTGATGGCCGCGGCCTTCTCCGGCAGCATGCCGAGATAAAGACCGCCCTCTCGTATCGACTTGTAGACCGTGGAGCCCTTCATCGAGACTGCCTCCTCTGCGGTGATTCGATGGACACACGGACTGTCACCCGCCCGGCAGTGCGCGAGGACATGAACACAACGCCGACGCCAGGACGGCGTCGGCACACACGACGGGCAGGCCGAACGGCGTCCGCACGGAGCAGACGCGTCTCAGCCCGTCCCGGGCCCGGAACTGCTCGGGACCGGGACCGGGACTCGGCCGGGGACCGGCCGCGACGAACACGGCCTCACCGGCCTACGGAAGGGCGAGCCCGGCGGCCTCCGGCAGCCGGCCGGCCGCCTCGGTGGCCACCGCGATCACGCCGCCCAGCCAGGGGGCGAACCGGTCCGGGTTCTCCGCCACGTCCGCGCGCAGCCGGTCCGGCGCCACCCAGCGGACGTCGGCCACCTCGGCCGGGTCCACGTCCAGGGGCGAGTCCACGGGCACCCGGCCGACCACGACATGGTCGAACTCGTGCTCCACCCGGCCCGTCCGCGGGTCCTCGGCCCGGTACAGATACACGCCGGCGTCGCCCAGCGTGACGTTCTTCACCCCGATCTCCTCGACCAGCCGCTGGGCGGCGGCGCCGAACAGCGTCTCCCCCGGGGCGGGATGGCCACAGCAGGCGTTGGCCCAACGCAGCGCGAACCGCGTCTTCTCCACGGCCCGCCGCTGCACCAGGACGCGGCCCAGCTCGTCCAGGATCATCACCGAGAACGCCCGGTGCAGCCGACCGGGTGCGGCGTGCGCCTCGGCGACCGTGCACGAACCGACGGCGGTGCCATCCACATCGACGAGCTCCACCAGCTGCGATTCACGAGGAACCATGGCCGGTCACCTACCTCCCGTGAGGAATACCACCGGGCACGCCGGCATCCGGCCGCGTACCCGATCCGAATAAGCCTCCGCGTGTCGACGTGAACGCGGTGGCCCGCACAGGGACCTCAGTTCGCGGACCGGGTTTTGGGATATCCACGACCCGCGCGGCGACCGCGGGGCTGCCACCGGTAGTACGACTGGAGTTTGAGGTACTCCTCGCCGGTCGACGTCATGGCGGCATAGACGTTCTTCGGATCGTCGTTGCCGTACCGCATGCTCTCCAGGAACTTGGCGATCTTCGGACCGAGATCAACGGGAAGTGCCATCGGATCCTGGGCCTTCAGGCCGAAGGAGATCCGCTCGACCCGCGGGGAATCCCAGGTCAGGGTGGTATAAGTCCCGAACGCCAGCTCGCAGAGCTTGAGCAGCGGCTCGCTCGGCTCGGGCAGCCCGATTTCCCGGTGCATCGCCAGGATGGTCTCCGGTTCGGGTGACTCCGGGAAATACAGATTCACCGTCTTGTCCTGGTAGTCGATCCCGATCACGTCCACCCTCTCGCCCATGCCGTGGCGGGCGAAAAGGCTGGCGTTCTCGGCCAGGCTCCGGGGCATCGACGGGAGGTCGATCAGCCGCGACATCGTGGGGAAGTCGTCGTCGGGAAAGTACACCCAGATCTTCTTGAATCCGCCGACGACGCCGAAGTCGACACCGGTGCTGTCGACCTGGCAGTGCTCGTCGATGTCCGAGAGGAGGGAGCCGACCGGGTGGTCGGTCCCCTTCATGAGCCCCTCCGACAGCGCGACGGCGTACGGGTCGACACCCTTGTGAAGCGAGAAGCGGCAGTTGAAGTCCCCCGCATTGCGCGTATCAGTCGCCACCCTGAACGCGATGATGTCCTGCTGGATCACGTCGTACGCGGACAGGATGGGCCAGACCTTGTCACGCGAGCAGGCCACATCCAGCAGCCCAGCTGATTCTTCAATGGCCGAGTAGAGATCCGCCAACTCATCAGTTCCCGACATTCTTCCTCCAAGCGTCAATCTTGGCGTCTGTTTGAATGAGGACACGTCGTTTCAGCACACCGGCGAGCGGCAGAGCCGCTCTTTCGTGGGGAGTGCGCAGGGGAATGGGCGCCGGTCGATCCAGCAGCACGGCAGCGGTGCACGAGACCATGGCGATTGCGATGGGCAACGTTTCCGCACCGAGCACATAACGGAGTTGCCCGGGACGGGACTACGGCCATGCGGGCACACTCAGGGGACTATTATGTGTATAGATTCTTCACCGCAGGTTGTCAAGGTCGCCTTGTCGCGCCCCGGGGGCCCCTCGGCACGGCGCCGGCCCCGGGAGGGAGCCGTTCCGGCAGAGGGGTTGCAACCACCCGCGAATGTGCGGCTCATGCCGGGAGGGGGCCGTCGACCCCGGCGATCGCCGGAACTCCCTCCCCCAGCGCGAGCAGGTCCTCGGCGATCACCTGGGAGATGTTCCGGGCGGTCAGGCCGCTGTCGGCGAGCAGGGCGGCTCGCTTGCCATGGTCGAGGAAGCGCTGGGCCACGCCGAAGACGCGGGTCGGGATGTAGGTGCCCCGGTCGTGCAGGGCGTGCCGGATCGCGGAACCAACGCCGCCCACGCGCCCGTTGTCCTCGACCGTGGCGACCATGCGGTGCTCCCGGGCCAGCTCCAGCAGCCGCTGCGGCACCGGGGTGACCCAGCGGGGGTCCACGACGGTGACGCCGTGGCCCTGATCGGCCAGCCGCCGCGCCGTGTCCAGGCAGGTCGTCGCCATGGGACCGACCGACACCAGCAGCACGTCCTGGCGTGCGGGCCGGTGGAGCACGTCCATTCCGCCGTCCGTTCCGACGGCGGGGATGTCGGGCCCGGTGCTGCCCTTGGGGTAACGGAGGACCGTGGGTCCGTCGTCGACGGCCACCGCCTCGGCCAGGACGCGGCGCAGGGTGGCGGCGTCGCGCGGGGCGGACACCCGGATGCCGGGAATGAGCTGGAGCAGGGACAGGTCCCACATGCCGTTGTGGGAGGCCCCGTCGTCGCCGGTCACGCCGGCCCGGTCCAGGGCGAAGGTCACCGGCGCCCGGTGCAGGGCGACATCCATCAGGAGCTGGTCGAAGCCCCGGTTCAGGAAGGTCGCGTACAGGGCGACGACCGGGTGCACGCCGCCGAGGGCGAGCCCGGCCGCGGAGGTCACCGCGTGCTGCTCCGCGATGCCCACGTCGTAGGTGCGCTGGGGATAGCGCCGGGAGAACTCGCCGAGCCCCGCCGGCTCCAGCATCGCGGCGGTGATGGCCACGATGTCCGGCCGGGTGGCGCCCAGTTCGGCGAGCTCCTTGCCGAAGACCGAGGTCCACGACGGGTGGGTGGCGCCCGCGGCCGGCTGCGCCGACTTCTCGGGCCGGGCGCGCACGGCGTGGTGGCGGTCCACGTCGTCCTGCTCGGCCGGCGCGTGGCCGCGCCCCTTCTCGGTGATGCAGTGGACGATGACCGGCCCGCCGAAGTGCTTGGCACTGGTGAGCGCGGTCTCCAGCCCCCGCAGGTCGTGGCCGTCGACCGGACCGATGTACTTCAGGCCCAGGTCCTCGAACATGCCCTGCGGGGCGAGCAGGTCCTTCAGCCCCTTCTTGGCGCCGTGCAGCATCTCGTAGAGCGGGCTGCCCACGACCGCGACGTTCGGCAGCTGGTCCTTGACCCGGGCGAGGAACCGCTCGTAGCCGGGCGCGGTGCGCAGCGCGGACAGGTGCTCGGCCAGGCCGCCCGCGGTCGGGGCGTAGGAGCGCTCGTTGTCGTTGACGACGATGACCAGGGGGCGGTTCCTGGCCGCCGCGATGTTGTTCAGCGCCTCCCAGGCCATGCCGCCGGTCAGCGCGCCGTCACCGACCACCGCGACCACCGCGCGGTCGGTGACGCCGCGCACCTCGTACGCCTTCGCCAGGCCGTCCGCGTAGGACAGGGCCGTCGAGGCGTGGCTGTTCTCGATCACGTCGTGCTCGGACTCGGCGCGCGAGGGATAGCCGGACAGCCCCCCCGGCTGGCGGAGGGTGTCGAACGCGCCCGCCCGGCCGGTCAGGATCTTGTGCACGTAGCTCTGGTGGCCGGTGTCCCACAGCAGCCGGTCGCGTGGGGAGTCGAAGACCCGGTGCAGGGCCAGGGTGAGCTCGACCACGCCCAGGTTCGGGCCGAGGTGACCTCCCGTCCGGCTGACCTTGTCCACCAGGAACTCCCGGATGGCGCTGGCCAGTTGTTCCGCCTCGGTGAGGGAGAGGTCTCGAACGTCGTCGGGGCCCTTGATCGCATCGAGTTGCCGCATGGTGTTCCTCTCTGCTTCGGGGAGTTCGGTCTCCTGGTGGGCGGGGCCGATGGGCCGCTCGCGGGTCACCGGTCGCGGGTCACCGGTCGCGATAGGCGACCTCGTGTGCCATGGCGGTGAGTTCGCGCCGCCACGGCTCGGCGAGCGGGGTGTCGTCCAGCGCGGCGACGGCGCCCGCGACGAGCGTGTCGATGTGCGCTTCCACCTCGTCGCGTATGCCGCTGCTGATGAGCAGCCCGCGCAGTTCGTCCGTGTCGACGGCCGCGCCGTCCGCGGGGCCGCCGCCGTTCGGCAGCACCAGCTTCCGCACCCGCGCGTCGCGCCGGATGGCCAGCGCCAGCAGCAGCGTCATCTTCTGCTGCTCGAAGTCGAGCCCGGTCGGCTTGCCGACCGCCGCGTCGTCGCCGAAGGCGTCGATGAGGTCGTCGCGGAGCTGGAACGCCTCGCCGAGCGCGGCCCCGTACGTCTGGAAGGCCCCCGCGAGGTCGCTGCGGCCCGCCAGTTGCGCGCCGATGCTCAGCGGGCGGTGGATGGAGTAGCTGCCGGACTTGCAGACCGCGACCCAGCGGGACCGGTCGGGGTCGGCGTCGTACTCCGCGGCAATCGTGACATCCAGGAACTGCCCCACCATCATCTCGGAGCGGAGCATGGTCCACTCCCGCAGAACCGCGTCCCGTGCCGCGTCGACGACCTGGTCGGCGTAGACCAGGGCCAGGTCGCCGGCGAGGATGGCCACGCTCTCGCCGTACCGTCGCGGGTCGCCGCGCCAGCCCGCGGCGCGGTGCGTGGCCTCGTGCCGCACATGCGCCGACGGCTGCCCCCGGCGCTGGTCCGCGCAGTCGAGGATGTCGTCGTGTAAGAGCGCGGACACGTGCAGCAGTTCCAGCCCGGCGGCGAGCCTCGGCAGCCGGGGGTCGGTCGGGTCGCCGCCGGCGCTGAGGAAGCCGCTGACGCAGAACGCCGGACGCAGCCGCTTGCCGCCCGCCGCGACCAGGGCCCCGACGGTGTCCACGAGCGCGAGCCCCCGAGGCGCCTCGGTGGCCCAGCGGGCGCGCTCGTCGGCGAGCACGGACTCCATCGTCCGCTCCACATCGACCAGGATCGCCCGTGTGGCCTCGCGAGGAGACAGCGCCTCGGCCGCGCCCATGGCCTGTCCGGTGCTCATGCCTGCCTCTCCTCGGCCAGTTCCGTCCGCGGGATCCGCCCGTACTCGGCGTCGGCCAGCCGCCCCGGCATGGAGAACACCACGTCCTCGGGCTCGCCCTGGCGGACCGTCACCTCGCTGTGGCCCAACTCCTTCAGCCGGTCGAGGAGTTGGCGCACCAGGATCTCCGGAGCGCTGGCCCCGGAGCTGATGCCGATGGTCTTCCCGGGGCTGAGCCAGCTCTCGTCCAGGTGGTCCACGTCGGGCACCAGGTACGCCTCGGCGCCGAGGTCGCGGGCGACCTCCACCATGCGCACGGAGTTGCTGGAGTTGGCGGAGCCGACGACGAGCACCACGTCGCTGAGCGGGGCCAGTTCCTTCACGGCGTTCTGCCGGTTCTGGCTGGCGTAGCAGATGTCGTCGCCGTTGGGGCCGACGATGTTGGTGAACCTGCGGTGCAGGGCCTCCACGACGCGCGCCGTCTCGTCGATCGACAGGGTGGTCTGCGTCAGGTAGGCCACAGGCGCGTCGTCGGCCAGGTCGAGACGGGCCACGTCCTCCTCGGTCTCCACCACCACGATGGCGTCCGGCGCCTCGCCCCGGGTGCCCTCCACCTCCTCGTGGTCCTCGTGGCCCACGAGCAGCACGGTGCGGCCGTCGCGGGCGAAGCGCACCGCCTCCTGGTGCACCTTGGCCACCAGCGGGCAGGTGGCGTCGATGACGTCCAACTCCCGCCGCCGGGCCGCGTCGTGCACCGCGGGCGACACGCCGTGCGCGGAGAAGACGCAGATGGCCCCCTCGGGGACCTCCTCCTCGCTGTCCACGAAACGCGCGCCACGCTTGGTCAGTTCGGAGACGATGTAGTGGTTGTGAACGATCTCCTTGCGCACGTAGACGGGTGCGCCGTGCACCTCGAGCGCCCGCTCCACGATGCCGATGGCGCGGCGCACTCCCGCGCAGAACCCTCTCGGCTCGGCCAGAACGACGCCCCCGGGGGCGGTCGTGGCCGAACCGTCCTGTGATCTGTGAGATTCCACTGGCCTTCTCCTTTCAGAAGTCGGGATCGCTTCCCTGCCGGCTCCGTGCCGTGAGCTCCGCGCCGCCATCGCGCCACGGGGTGCCCCGGCGGGAACGCCGGCGTCGGCCAGGTGGTCCGGGCAGTCCCGAGGGGTGCCCGGGCCGTCGCGGCCGGGTGTTCCAACACGTGCGGGTGCTTCTCCGCGTACAGGTGCTCCCCCTCCGCCGGGCCGCCGCGCCGGGCTGTGCCCGAGGACCGGCCCCGGCCCGCGAGGCCGTCGGCGGGCAGGGCGAGGTGGACGTGCGCCGGGGTGTCCCGGTCCGGCCGGGACCCGGGGCGGGGATCGGTGGGAGGGGCGGGCCGCTTCGGCCGCCGTCGACGACGCTGTCGCGGACGGCCGAGGTGGCGCGGGGCCCTTACCGGCTCACCAGCCGCTCGGGCGCCGGTGGTCGCTCGTCACGCCGCCGGCTCCGGTCCCGTCACGGCCGCGCGTGGGTCCGGATGGTGGCACGCAGGCGCTCACCGACCCGTTCGACCTGGGCCATGCTGAGCTCGGCGTGCATCGGGATGGCGAGGTTGCGCTCGAAGAGGTCCGCCGAGACCGGGCAGGACTGCTTCGCCTCGTAGACGGGCTGAAGGTGGGACGCCCATGTCCCGTGCCCGCAACCGATGCCCTGGGCGCGGAGGTCGGCGGCGACCCCCGCACGGTCCACGCTCGCGTCCAGCGTCACCATGTAGGACTGCCAGGCGTGGGTGCGGTCCTCGGGCACGTGCGGCAGGGTGAGGAGTTCGTCCTCACCGAGCAGTTCGGCGTAACGCGCCGCGACGGCGCTGCGGCGGTCGAGCAGTTCGCCGATCCGGCCGAGCTGCACCTGGAGGATCGCGGCGGCGATGTCGGACAGCTTGTAGTTGTAGCCGATCTCGGTGAACACGGGAATCGGCAGGCCGACGACCTGCGCCTGGTCGAAGATGCTCCCTATGCCGAAGGACGACCGTATCCTCGCGTCCGCCGCGAGCGCGGGATCGGCGGTGAGCAGCGCCCCGCCCTCGCCGCTGGTGGCTCCCTTGCGCCCGTGGAAGGACAGGCAGGCCACCGGCGCCAACGCGCCCGCCTCGCGCCCCTGGTAGGTCGCGCCGACGGAGCACGCGGCGTCCTCGACGACGAACAGCCCGTGGCGATCCGCGATCGCCTGCAACTCCGCGTAGTCGGCGGGCAGTCCGACCGTGTCCACCGCGATGATCCCCACCGTTCGCGGACCGACCAGGTCCGCCACGGCCTGCGGGTCGACGGTGCCGGTGTCGGCGCGCACGTCGGCGAAGACGGGGTCCGCCCCGACGTAGCGCACCGCGTGGGCGGGGGCCGGGAACGTGTAGTCGGCGACGATGACCTCGTCGCCCGGCTTGACGCCGAGCGCGAGCATGGCCAGGTGGAGCGCGGCGCCGCAGTTGCTCAGCGCGACCGCGCCGCCCACGCCGTACCGTTCGGCCAGCTCGGCCTCCAGGGCCTTGCCCCGCGGGCCCTGACCGGCAGGCCAGCCCGAGGCGAACACCTCGGCCACGGCAGCCAGTTCGCGCTCACCCAGACTCGCGTGAACCAGGGGAATCGTGTCCATCGTGGTCACCGCCCGTTCGGGGGAGTGGGGGGCTGGAACCGGAGCGGCGTGATCTGGCTGACGTCGTACCGGTCGCGCAACTCCTGCACGGCGTCGGCGTTCACCGGTCCACCGGCCGAGAAGATCTCCACGATCTCCTCGAAGTAGAGTTCGTGATCGGGCGACGGGTAGCTCTGGAACAGCATGCGCGCCGGCTTGTCGGTGGCATTCCTGAACGCGTGCGGGCATCCGGGCGGAACGAACATGCAGCTGCCCACGCCCGCGCGGACGACCCGGTCTCCGCCGGAGGACTCCCAGTCCTCCCAGCTCTCCTCCGTGCGCTTGGTCGGCTCGAATGCCAGGAGGTCCAGCTCTCCTTCGAGAATGTAGAAGAACTCCTGCGAGCGGTGGTGGGTGTGCGCCCCGACGTCGAAGCCGGGCGGGACGACCACCTCGAAGCACGATATGGAGGAGCCGTCCGCGGCCGTGGCCTTGAAGGTGACTTCCTGCATCTTTGTGGTCAGCTTTCGACCCTGCCCGGAGGGGACAATAAGGCCGCTCATGCGATTCGCTTCCTTGTCGTCTGTGTGGAATCTCGCTCAAGGGAGGGTGCCCACGCACCCGTTGAACTCAGGCGGTGGTCCCCGGTGCGTCGACGTCCCATCTGCCCAGCGCCATTTCGGCGGTGATGCCGGGACCGAAACCCGCGACGATTCCGGCGGCACCCGGCGTCGGCGTGTCCTCCTCGAACAGCCTGCGCAGCGCGTCGAGGACGACCGCGCTGGCGATGTTGCCGTAATCGGTGAGGGTCGCCCAGCTGTGGCGGAACATCTCCCGGTCGACGTCGAGGAATTTGGCGAGATCGTCCAGAATCCTCGGACCGCCGGCGTGGATGATGTAGAAGTCGAGGTCGCGGATATTCCAGCCATGGTCCGTGGCGAGGTCCCGCAGCACCGGGGCGAGCGGCTCCATGGTCCCGGGCACCCGGCGGTCCAGCTGGAAGTGGAAGCCGGTGTCGCGCACCGCGTAGGAGATCCAGTCCTCGGTGTTCGGGATGAGATAGGAGGCATTGCGCTCCAGCTCTATGCCGGTGCCTCCGCTGCCCCGCACCACGGCGGCCGCGACCGCGTCACCGAACAGCCCGTCGGACAGCAGGGAACCGACCCCGTCGTCCCCGGGCTGGTAGCACAGCGAGCACAACTCGCACGAGACGATCAGGACGTTGCTCTCGGGGTGGGCCAGGCAGAAGTCGTGGGCCCGGTTGATCGCCGCGCCGCCCGCCGCACACCCCAGCTGCGCGATGGGGATCTGCCGGGTGTCGGACCGGAACCCCATGATGTTGATCAGCCACGCCGTCAGCGACGGCATCAGGAACCCGGTGCACGACACGTAGATGATCGCGTCGATGTCGCGTGCCCCTAAACCGGCGTTCCCCAGGGCTCGTTCGATGACCTCGGGGCACCGCTTCTTGGACTCGACCTCGTAGATGCGGTTGCGCTCCTCGAAGCCCGGGTGGAGAAGCGTTTCCTCGATGGGCTGTACGATATGCCGCTTCCGCACCCCCGTGTTCTGGATCAGTCGAAGCGCCAACGGAAGCTGCGGCTTTCCGGCGTGTACCCGTTCGGCAAATTCCAGGGTCTCTTCCATCGTGATGACATATTCCGGCACACTCACCGACGGCTTGCATAGCCTTGGCATGTCTGGAATCTACTTTCTGTAGAGTTCACCTTTGGTACGTGAGGATTTCTTTCTCGCAGTCTCCCGGTGCCGCCCGGATCGGGGCACAGCGAATCAGCCGTCATTCCGCTGATTTCGGTGCGATCCCGGGGGCGGGCTCGGGTATATGCCCAGTGCCGTACTCATCCCGCTTACGAGCGGCTTGATGCCGACGTGGCGTCCGATCGAGGCCATCGACCACCAGAAACGAGCCCGCGGCCGGCGGTGCGGTCGCGGGCTCGGCGATGACAACCACCGGCAGTGGGTGCGCCAGATCTGTGATCGGTTCTACGCGCGAAGCGCGTGACGAAGTCGCCTGAGATACGAGTCGCCTGCGATGGAGCCATTCTCATGAAGGCGGACTCAGGGTTTCGATTATATGTATATATTCTTCATTGCCGGTCTGTCAAGGTCGCCCCCCTCGGCACCCGCCCCGCCCCCGGCCGCTGTGGGGACGGCCGGGGGCGGGGTGGGGACGCGGGATTCCCGCGGCGGTCAGGGGTGCTGACGCCCGGTCCCGTGACGGTGCGGCCGTCCAGGTCGAGGACCGCCGGCGGCGCGTGGGGCGTGGGCTCAGCGCCCGAGCACGGCCAGGTCCCACAGGGAGTAGCCCCACGCCGTGGCCCGCGCGGTGCCCTCGACGCGCACATAGCGGGCGGCGCCGCTCACGGCGACCTCGTCCAGGCCGCCGTCGCCCGCCGCGGTGGTGTGGACGGTGTCCCAGGTCGCGTTGTCCGTCGAGGTCCGGACCGAGTAGGCCGAGGCGAACGCGGTCTCCCACGACAGCCGGACGCCCGTGAGCGTGTGGACGGCGCCCAGGTCGACGGTGATCCGCTGGGGGTCGGAGTACGCGCTGCTCCAGCGGGTGGCGGGGTCACCGTCGACGGCGTTGGCACCCACGTGGGGGCTGCCGGGCTCCACGCTGGAGACGGTGACGGGACGGCCGCGCGCCAGGTCGGTGGCCTGCGTGCCGTCCTGGCGGATCCGGATGTCGCGGTAGTGGATGTCCAGACCCTCGCCGTCGTTCTGGACGCCGATGTGGCCCAGGTCGATGGCGCGGTCGCTGGTGTACTCGTTGACCTTGACGCCGTTCAGGTGGACCTCGACCTGGCGGTCGCGCACGGTGATCTCGTAACTGTTCCAGGATCCCGGCGGGTTGAGGGCGGCGTCCCGGGCGGCGGTGTCGGGGGCGGCGAAGCTGTAGACGCTGCCGGTGGTGCGGCTGGGGTCGGCGTCGGTCGCGTCGATCTGGATCTCGTGCCCGAGGTCGACCGGCGCCCAGGGGTCGCCCTGCGGATCGGGGAAGCCGATGAACACGCCGCCGTTGTCATCGCCCGGCATCATCCAGTCGACCTTCAGCGAGTAGTCGCCGAAGGAGGCCGCCGGGTACCAGAGCAGCCCCATGCCGCCGAACGAGGTGAGGGTGCCGTCGTCGAGCGTGAACCCGCCGGGGCCCGCCTGCCGCCACTGGTCGAGGCTGGCCTGGGTGCCGTCGAACAGCGGGGTGTAGCCCGTCTCGGGGCGGCAGTCCGCGGCCCGGTCGCCGGAGGCGATCCGGATGCCGCCGAGCAGCATGGCGGTGAAGTCCGGGTCGGCGTACGACTCCTCGGTGTGGCCCAGGCCCGTGTACCAGGACCGGCCGCCCTCGTAGTCGTGGCACCAGGTGATGGGGTGGTCCTCTCCCATGGCGCCCCCGCTGTACGAGGACTCGTCCAGGGCGGCGAGGACCTTCACCGAGGACCGCGGGCTGGCGCGGTAGTCGTACCACTCGTCGGTGCGCGTCCAGCGCTCCGGCAGGTGCGAGGTGGACGCCGAGGAGCGGTCCTCGACCACGACGGTGGCCTCCTGCGTCGCCGGGTGGGAGGCGAACCAGGCGCCGACGAGGCCGCCGTACCAGGGCCAGTCGTACTCGGTGTCGGCGGCGGCGTGGACGCCGACATAGCCGCCGCCCGCCGCGACGTACTCCTCGAAGGCGGACTGCTGGGCGCCGTTGAGCACATCGCCCGTGGTGGAGAGCCAGACGACGGCCTGGTACCGGGCGAGGTTGCCGGGGGTGAACGCGGCGGCGTCCTCCGTGGCGGCGACGGAGAACCCGTGTTCCGCGCCGAGGCGTTCGATGGCGGCGATCCCGGCCGGGATGGCCGAGTGCCGGTATCCGGCGGTCTTGGAGAACACCAGGACGTCGGTCAGGGGGGCGGCGGCCGGGGCAGGCGCGGCGGGCGGTGCCTGGGACGTGACGGGCGCGGCGGGCGCCGGGGGCGCCGCGGGTCCGCCGGTCCCGCCGGTCCCGGCGAGGGCCTGGGGCGAGGCGGTGAGGGTGCCCGCCAGGGCGAGCATCGCGCCCATGACGACAGCGGAAAGCCTTCGGAATCTCCTGTGCACGCGAGTCCTCCGTGAAGCAACGGGGCAGGTCATCGAGCAGTTGCACAGGCGCGCGCCGTCGCGCCGGGTCGTTACACCACAGGAAGGTAACAACGATCGCCCCGGCGGGGAACCACTTTGACCACACTCACGCCCACTTCATCCCGCCACCAGACAAAGTGAGGTGGCGGGATGGGTGGGATGAAGCGGGGTGGAGGGCAAGGCGGTGGCCGGGGGCCTCAGTTGTCGGGGCCGTTCAGGACCCACGAGAGGTTGAACCGGCGCCAGACGATGGCCCGGTAGGAGTCGCCGCCCGTGCCGTCGTTGAAGAAGTCGGTCTCCACCAGGGCGCCGATCCGGTAGTCGGCGGTCTTGGTCATGCTGGAGTAGCCGCCCTCGTTGCCGACCCCGGAGACCGGGGCGTCGCCGAGGTCGCGGCCGACGTCGAACGTGCCGGCGTCGGTGTCGTAGCTGATGCGTACGCGCATCGTCCTGCGGCTGGTCGTGGAGGCCGCGTTCAGGAAGACGGTGCGGGCCGGGGCGTCGTAGTTGTAGGAGAGCAGGGAGCCCTGGCAGCGCGGGTCGGGCAGGCCGGTGTCGTTGGCGAACGCGCCGAACGCGTCGGGCGTGCCGCGGGCGACCCGCCGGTAGGTGCCGCTGCCGGTGGGCCGGTCGTTGCGGTAGAGGTTGCCGTCGGGGGTCTGGGCGATGGTGCCCTCGTCGCCCCCGCCGCTGAGGGGCTGGGAGGACCAGGTGCGGCTGCCGGGGGACCCGGTCCCGATGATGTTGCGGTTCCTGGCGGGCACCACCAGCTGCCCCGAGCTCATCCTGATGCCGTTGCCGGGGCCGACGGCGTCCCACGACCAGCCGTCGGGCGTGAGCTGCGCGGTCATGTCGCGGGGTGTCGACCAGGTGGCGCCGTCGTCGGTGCTCGTGGTCAGGAACAGGCGGCGGCGGCCCTCCTCGGTCGCGTCGACCTTCCTGGTGAGGGAGCCGTCCGGCAGGGGCTCGTTGCCGTGGAAGCTGCGGTCGCCCGCGTTCCACGACATGAACAGATGCACGGAATTCCCGTCGACGACGGGCGTGGGGTTGCCCCAGGTGCCGTTGCCCGACCCCACGACCTCCCGCAACGGCTCCCAGTCACCCGGCTCCGCGCCGTTGTCGGTCGTGGTCCTGGTGCGCTTGTAGACGAGATTGATGTCGCCGTAGTCCTTGTTGTTGTGCCGCCGGCCCTCGGCGAAGGCGAGCAGCCTGCCACTGGCGGTGGTGACCACGGCGGGGATCCGGAACGAGTGGAAGCCGACGCCGGAGGCGAGCCGGTCGGGGGACGACATGTTCGCGCTGCGGAACAGAGCGAACGCCCGGTGGTACGGGGTGGCCGACCCGGCGGGGTCGTCCACCGCCGCCGGGGCGGCGTCGGCGGGCCCCACCAGGACGGTCAGGGCCAAGCTGAGGGCCGCGACGATCGCGGCGGTCAGGCGCTTCATGGTCGATGTGACTCCCCGCGGGAGGAATTGGCCTGTCCCTGACATGAGTTGACCCCGGCAATGTAGGCGAGGGCAAAGGGGCCGTCCAGAGCGCCGCCGGCGCCCCGGAGGAGGGTCCCGCTGAACGCCCTCAGCGCGCGCGGGGGATGACCAGGCCGGTCTCATAGGCCGTGACGACGGCCTGGGCGCGGTCGCGGAGGCCGAGCTTGCGGAGGATCCGGCTCACATGGGTCTTGACCGTCTCCTCGCCGACCACCAGGCGCCCGGCGATCTCGGCGTTGGACAGGCCCTCGGCGACCAGGCGCAGGACGTCGGTCTCCCGGGGGGTCAGGGCGGCCAGCGCGGGGG
>NZ_LAVK01000219.1 GCF_001083795.1 Streptomyces sp. SBT349 | reverse complement strand
TCCAGCCGTGACTCCACGAACCGGCGCCGCCAGCGACTCACCGTGGACACCGACGTTCCCAAGGTCGCGGCGACGCGCTTGTTCGACGTGTCCTCGGCGCACGCCAGCACGATCCGCGACCGCAGTGCCAGGGCCTGTGAGGTCTTCGCCCGGCGCGCCCAACGCGTCAGCTGTTCCCGTTCGATGTCGGTCAGGACCAAACCGGCCTTCGGACGTCCCGGCCGCCCGGCGTCCACCAGACCCTCCACCCGCAAGTCCGCGAATCGCTTGCGCCACTTGCCCACCGTCATCGCCGACACGCCCAGATCAGCGGCAACCCGCGCGTACACCACATCCGGCTCCGCACACCGCAACACGATCCGCGCCCGCACAGCCAACCTCGACGAGCCCTGCGACCAGCGAACCAACTGGTCACGCTCGTCCGGACTCAACACGAACTCACCGGCAGACCGCCCCGAAAACGACATCCCACAACCCTAACAACTTAGGACCAAGATTTCCGGCGCAGGACACTAGGGGTGATGAGGAACCCGAGGGTAAAGCTGCTGGTCGGGGAGGTGGTGGGATGGGTTCCCCGGGGTGTTTTTGCAGCGGTCCGGCGGTTGTGTATCTCCACAGGTCAGAGGGCTGCGGCTTGTGGTGGGCGCCGTGGGTTGTCAGTGGTGCCCGCTAGCTTACGGCTCACGACCTCCGTGGCTCTCAGGTCCCGGCTGTTCGTACGGGACGGCACTCTTTGCCACAGTTTCTTACATTTTCGAGGTATTTAATCATTTAGGTCCGCCGCACTGTCGGACTCCGCTACGGTCTGAGCACTGGCCGTGACGCGCGGCTGGCAGTGTGTGATCGTTCTTCGTGAAGATTGGGGTGGTATGCGAGTCAGGGTGGACGTGTCGGCGAGCGCGCCGAGTCTGCGGTGGGAGGACGTGCACGGGCCCGCGCGTGCTGTGGTGTACGGGCTGCTGGGCAGCCAGGACGCGGGTTTGGCGAAGTCGCTGCACGATGACGGGTGGAAGGGGCATGGTCTGCGCCCGTTGGGGGTGACGAGTCCGCAGTTCAAGGGGGCGCCTCGGAAGAGTGGTGTGTATACGACGTCGCCGGAGGGGTCGGTGTGGTTCGGGTCGCCGGTTCCGGAGATCGCGGCGGTGCTCGTGAGGGCGCTGGCTTCGAGGTCCGAGATCGTGTGGGGGGCCGCCCGTCTGAGGGTGCGGGGTTTCACTCTCGACGTCGCCGAACCGGCCGCGGGGGGCGACCAGATGGTGCTCGAAACGGCCACGCCCGTGATCGTCAAGCGTGAGAGCCGGTATCTGTTGCCGGGAGAGCCGTTCTTCGAGGAGCGGCTGCTGCACAATCTCGCGCACAAGGCGGACGTCCTCGGCCTTCCGGCGCCGTCGGGGGTGCGGGTGCTGGAGGCGGGGCCGCGCAGGCGCTTCACCGTTCGGGGGGCTCCGAGGATCGGCGCGCAGGTCCGCGTTGCCCTGGACGCGGATCCGCGTTTGGTCGACGCCTTGCGGTCGTGGGGTCTGGGGCTGGATACGGTCCAGGGTTTCGGATGGGTCCGGTGAGTGCGTCTGCTGTGGCTGCTGCCGTGCTGCCGTTGACGAGTCATCCGCTTCAGCGCGCGGGGGCCTGGGCGGTGACGGTGCTGGCGGGGTGTGAGAGGCCGGGCGAAGTCGCGGTCACCGATCTGGACGCCGTGGCCTCCCGTCTGGTGGATGACGTGTGTGCAGCAGCTGTGGCCGAGAAGGATGACGGGGTCTACGACTGGTGGAAGGTCCTGTTCGCGCTGTATCCGAACGCCAAGGCGACGCACAGCAAGAGGACGCGGGACCGCGCGGTCATGGAGCCGGCGATCGCGGCCCTGTTCATCCCCGATGACGTCGACGCCGCGTCGGCCTATCCCTGCACGTTCTGCGGGACGCCGACGCCCGTGGTGTGGACGAAGTCGAACCTGCCGATGTTCGACACGAGCAAGGCGTTGAACACGCTGCCTCCAGGTGTCCTGGGCTGGCCGGTGTGCCGTGGGTGCCGGGTGGCGGTCTGGGCGTTGCCGTATGGGGCGTGGGTGACGGCGGGGTCGGCCGGTGTGCTGTCGTGTGAGAGCGAGGCGGCGGAGCGCGCGTTCGCTGCTCGTAATGTCGCGCGGGCGCGGCGGGTGATGCAGCTGGGGTTCTCGGGGCTGCCGGCCACGGCTCGGCCGGAGTTGGTGGCGGTCCGGGCTTTGATGGCGGTGCGCGAGGAGTTGTCCGCGACGACGCTGTGGACGTTCAAGAACGACAACCAGGAGCCGTGGCTGCGGGTGACCGCCACCCGCCGGGCACTTCCTCGATTCCTGGCGGTGGTGAGTGGCAACGCCCCGCTGCGCAGGGGATGGCGGCTGCTGGAGATGGCGCTGACCCGGCGGGACAAGGACGGTGCCGTGACGGCGAGCGGTGCGGTGGAGGCCGCGCGGCTGCTCTTCGAGGCCGAGGACGGCCGGAGCCGTTCGCTGCTGGGGGAGTTGCATCACCTTTTGACGCAGGACACCGGTCGGTCGTGGAGTGCGCGGGATGTCTCCGATCTGACGCGGCTGGCCTTTACCTATGCCAAGGAGATTCTGGGTATGGAGCCCGATCCGACGCCCGTGGCGACGGTGATCGCCGACTGGATCCAGCATGGTTCGGGTAGTCCCCGGGGGCGGCTGGCGGAGTACCGGAGCGTCGCGTTGAGCGACTACAAGCTCGGCACGCTGCTGATCCAGGCCCACTTCCGCCTTGTCCTCGACGGCCGCTCGGCGGCGGCGGGGCCGGCTGACTGGGCGCCCTTGATCAGCCAGCGCCCCCGCGCCTGGGAGCAGCGCATGCTGCTGTCCGCCCGGGTGCTGGAACTGCTCCAGCAGCGTGGGGTCGCCGTGAACGCTCCTCCGGCGGACGAGGAGGAGCGCAAGAGGCAGGAGTGGCTGCTGGAGCAGCCGGTGCTCCGTGACGAGGATGACGACTACGACATGGGAGCGTCCTGATGGCGTACCTGGCGGGCAAGATGGTGCTTTCCGTGCGGGCGAGCGCGCCCAACAACGGCAAGGGGGAGGCGACGACGGGGCGGGTGAAGAGCGCGCGGATCCGCGGCGCGCGTTACCCCTATGTCTCGGCGCAGGCCGTGCGGCGCTGGGCGCGGGACAGCCTGGTCGAGTTGGGTGCGGTGCCGTCCCCGGTCACGCGGGTGGGCAAGGCGCAGAACAAGGCGCAGAAGGCGAACACCGCCGCGGATCCCGTGCGCTACGCGGACGACGACCTCTTCGGCTATATGAAGGCCGGCGCGAACAAGGACGGTGCGGCCACCACGCTGCGGGACAGCCCGTTCATGCTGGGGACGCTCATGTCGGTGGAGCCCGCCTTCCCGACGGAGGACTTCGGCGTGATGGCCCGGGGGGTGTCCGAACCGGTGCTGCACGGTCATGAGTTCTACACCGCGGACCTGGCCGCGCCGTTTCTGCTGGACGTGCCGCGGGTCGGCACCTTCACCCTCCCCGACGGCGGCGGTGTCGGCAGGCCGAACTACCTCAGCCAGGAGCAGGCGCTCCAGGTCGCCGAAGCGGCTGCCGCCGGTGCCACCACCGTCACCTTCCGGGACCAGGCGGCCGTGCGGCTGCCCATCGCAGAGCGCCGGGCGCGCACGGCGCTGCTGCTGGAGGCGCTGGCGCAACTGAGCGGCGGGGCGAAGCAGGCGCTGCACTACGGCGACCGCGTTCCGGACCTGATCGTTCTGGTTCCGTTCAAGGGCGGCATCAACCCTCTGGCCCACGTCATCGACGGCGAGCCGGGCACCGGGCTGCGCGTGCGCGGCGACGTGCTGCTGGAGGAACTGCGCGCCTGGGAGGGGGAGTGGGAGGCGCCGGTACGGATCGGCTGGCGTCCCGGCTTCGGCGACGCGCAGCGGGAGGACTTCGAGAAGCTGTGCGCTGGCGTGATCGCGGAGGAGCAGGTCGTCATCGGCCACCCCAGGACGATCCTGCGCGGCCTGGCCGGTGAACTCCGCGAGGGCCGGCACGACGCCTGGTTCGACGACCCCGCCCGGTGATGGGGATGCCGAACGAGCCGGTCCCGGCGTGGCGGGCGGAGTTCTACGCACCCGTCGCGTCGTTCCGCGACCCCCTCTTCCCCGGGGTGAGCCGCTGCCTTCCGCTGCCGCCCCCCTCCACGGTCCGCGGGCTGCTGGCCGCAGCCACCGGCAGGCCCGCCGAGGATCTCCCGCTGGGCATCGCAGCCTGGTCGGAGGGCAGCGGCGTGGACGCGGAGACCTTCCACCCGATCGCGGCGGACGGTTCCAACCCGGCGGTCGCCGGCCGGGTGCGCGCGGTCAAGGGCGGCATGACGATCCGCGATCGCCCCTTCCTGGCCGATGTCCACCTGTCGGTGTGGCTGCCGGGCGCGGACGGCGAGCGCGTCGCCACGGCGCTGCGACGGCCGCGTTGGCCCCTGCGCCTTGGCCGTTCCCAGGACATCGTGCACCTCACCACGCTGCGCCCGGTCGAGTTGATGCCCGCCGCCGAGGCGGTCGTGGGGCATGCGCTGGCGCCGCGAGGTGGGCACGATGTCGGTGAGGCGTTCTGCCACCGCATGGCGGCCAGCATCTCCGCCGATCGTTTGACCACCGCGTGGACGGACTACCTGTGGTGCGATGTCCCGCCCGGTCGGCGGCCGGTGCGCGGTGCCTTTCGGCAGACGACGCAGGCAGGGCAGGCGAGGCAGACAACGCGGGCGGCGGACGGCGGTTGGGAGGGCCAGGCCGTATGGCTGCTGAGTCCGTGACCGGCACGGTCCGGCCACCGGCCGGTGGAGCTCGGCCGCGAACGCTCGCTGACACCCGTGCCAAGTCAAGGCCGTTCGAGGATCCGGAGCGTCTGACGACGCACTCGCGCATCGTCCACGACACGGTCGCGGAGATCGAGGGACGGGTGGCCCACGCGGGACTGATCGCCGCGGCCCCCTCCTTCTGGTCCTGGGTCCGTCGCGCCGCGATCCTTCATGACACCGGAAAGGTCGCCGAGGGCTTTCAGCGGCAACTGCCACCCGGCGGGCCGCCCTGGGGTGAGCGGCACGAAGTCCTGTCGCTGGCCTATGTCGACCTGCTGGCCGAGGCCGCCGGTTGGAGCGACGCGGACCGGTTGATGATCGGTACCCTCGTCGCCAGCCACCACCGGTCGCTGCACTCCGCCTCCGGGTACTCCGCCGGGAAGCCCAGCCTGTCGGAGCTGTACAACCAGCACACCCGGTGGGACGAGGCGTTCACCCTCACCCCAGGGCCGGAAGGGCCCCAGGTGCAGGTCCCGCGGAGCGTCCACCGTGAACTCCTGGCCTGGCTCGCGGGAGCCCTCACCACGGACCCGCCGCCGCAGACACCGGGCGCCCCCACCCTGGCCGAACGCGCCGGCCGATTCCTCCATCACCTCCTGGAGAACTGGCGCCGGCCGGTCAAGCCCGACCACGGCCTGCTCGCCGTCCTGGCCCAGGGGGCGCTGACCCTCGCCGATCATGCGGGCTCGGCCCACGTTCCGTTGCAGACCCATATGCCGCTGGACACCGACTACTTCGCTCGCCTCCCCTACCGGCCCTACCCCCACCAGGGGCAGGCTGCGGGCACCGACGGGCATCTGATCCTGATGGCCCCGACCGGAAGCGGCAAGACGGAGAGCGGCCTGGCCTGGGCCGCCCGCCAGCTGGCCACCATGCGCGGGCGGCCACGCCTGGTGTGGACGCTGCCCTACCGCGCCTCGCTCAACGCCGCACGCCTCCGCCTCCAGCGCGACCTGGTCCCGGCTTCCGGCGACAGAGCACCGGACATCGGGCTTCTGCACGGCACCGTCGCCCACACCCTCCTCACCCAGGCGGTGGAGGACGACTGCGGACCCGACCAGGGAGAACCAACAGCGGCCCACGCCCGCCAGGCCCGCGCGCGAGCCGGGGCCATGCGCCTGTTCACCCAACGCCTCCGCGTCGCCACCCCGCACCAGCTGCTGCGCGCGGCCATCGCCGGACCCGCCTACTCCTCCGTCCTGCTGGAACAGGCCAACTCGCTGTTCGTCCTCGACGAGCTGCACGCCTACGAGCCCGAGACGTTCGGCCGCCTGTGCGCCGCGATGGGGCTGTGGGAGCGGCTGGGCAGCCGAGTCGCCGTTCTCTCCGCCACCCTGGCCCCTCCTATGACCAGGCTCATCGACGAAAGCCTCGCCCAGCAGGTCACCAGCCACCGCGCGCCACCGGGCACCAGCCCTGTCCGGCACCGGCTCGTCCTGGACGAAGAACCGCTCGACTCACCCGGGAGCCTGAGCCGCGTGCGCGACTGGCTGGCCGAGGACCACAGCGTCCTGGCCGTCGTCAACAGGGTCGCCGTAGCCCAGCAGCTCTACGCCGAGCTCGCGGACGACGCCCGCAAAAGCCGCCCGGACGACCCGCATGCCGCGCTCCTGCTCCACTCGCGCTTCAAGAACCGCGACCGCGACGCCATCGAGAAGAACCTGCTGCGCCGCCACCCCGAACGCAGGCACGGCGAAACGGACCGACGCGGCGGGCTCGTCGTGGCCACCCAGACCGTCGAGGTCTCCCTCCAGCTCGACTTCGACCGCGCGGCCGTCGAGTGCGCACCCGTCGAAGCCGTCGCCCAACGCGCGGGCCGCGTCAACCGCCGCGGCCTGCACCCCGAGGGGCCCGTCGAGTTCCGCGTCCACCGCGCCACCGCGGACCTTCCCTACGACGCCGGCGCGATGGCCGCCGCCTGGCAGGCGCTGACGGACCTCGTCAACGACGGCGCGGACACGCTCAGCGAAGAGGACATCGACCGCCTCCTCGCCGCCGCCTACGACAGCCCCTGGGGAGTGGCGTGGGCCGAGGCCGCCCGACGCGCCCGCGACGAGTTCACCGCCGGCTTCCTCACCTTCACCGACCCCTTCCACGACCGCAGCGAGTTCGCCGACCGGCTCAACGAGACGTTCGACAGCGTCGATGTCCTGCACCACGAGGACGTGAACGAATACCGGCTGCGTACCACGGGAAAGCGAGGCGACCCCCTGCTCGCCGCCGGACTCCTCATCCCCCTGCGCCATCACCAGCTGAGGACCTACGGCGCCCAGTGGGACCGCGCCCTCCGCGTCCACGTCATCCACCTGGGCACCTACGCCGCCGACACCGGTCTCACACCGCCCGCGGGCACCGGTTCGATTCCGCCCCAGGAACCGGAGACGATCCTGTGAGCGAGCCACCCCACGACCCCACCGGCGAGAGCGCCCAACTCGGCGGCGTCCACATCAAGTACCTCCACCACTGCCCCCGGCAGCTGTGGCTCTACACCCGCGGCTACCGGCCCGAGCAGCGAAGCGACCTCGTCGCGTTCGGCGAAGTCATCGACGACACCACCTACACCCGCCGCCGCGACATCGACCTCGGCGAAGCCAAGATCGACTGGGTCACCACCGGCGCCATCGTCCACGAGACCAAGTCCTCCCGCGCCCCGGCGCCGGCCCACGCCGCCCAGGTCCGCCACTACTGCCTCCTCCTGGAACGCCGAGGTGTCGCCGTCCGCGGCGGCGTCGTCCACTACCCCCTCGTCCGCCGCACCACCGACGTTCCCTGGGACGCGACAGCGCGCGCCGAGGCCGAGGCCGCCGAGACCCGTGCCCGAGCCGTCATCGCGACACCCACCGCCCCCGACCGCCTCCCTCGACCCCGGTGCCGCGGCTGCTCCTACCTCGACTACTGCTGGGGAGACTGATGCCCGCCATCGGCCGCACCTACTGGCTGACCGAACCCTGCCGCATCCGCCGCGAGGACAACAGCGTCCGCATCGAGCGCCCCGACGGCAGCCCGGTCCGCATCCCCATCACCGACATCCGCGACCTCGTCGCCTTCGACCACATCGACATCAACACCTCCGCCCTCTCGCTGCTCAGCCGAAACGGCGTGACCCTCCACGTCCTCGACCACTACGGCAACCACGCGGGCCACTTCGCGCCGTCGGAAGCCATGTCCTCGGCCAACGTCCTGCGCCGACAGGTCGAACTCACCGCCGACCCCGACCAGCGCGCGACGGTAGGTCGCGCCCTTGTCACAGCCACCGCCGAAAACTTGCGCTGGGCTCTGGACACCGACCTCCTCGATCCCGCCCTGGCCGCACTGCGCAGCGCCCTGCCCGACTGCAAGGACAGCGACGCGATCATGGGCCAGGAAGGCAACTACCGACGCACCGGTTGGGCCGTGGTGGACACCCAGCTCCCCACCTGGCTCCGACTCGACGGACGCACCCGACGCCCACCCACCAACGCGGGCAACGCCTTCATCAGCTACCTCAACGCACTCGTCTACGCCCGCGTCCTCACCGCCCTGCGCACCACACCGCTCCACCCGGCGATCGGCTTCCTCCACTCCGACACCGACCGCCGCCGCAACACCCTCGCCCTCGACCTCGCCGAGCCGTTCAAACCGCTCTTCGCCGAACGGCTCCTGAAGCGCGCCGCCAGCCAGAAAACGCTCAAACCGAGCGACTTCGAGACCGAGGTCGGCAGAGCCTCACTCAGCAAGAACGGCCGCAAGAAGATCGCCGCCATGATGAAGGAAGAACTGGCAACGACCGTCCACCACCGCGCCCTCAAGCGGAAGGTCAGCTACGAGGAGATCATCCACCTCGAAGCCCTCAAGCTCGTCCGCCTCTGCCTCGAAGGCACCCCCTACAAACCCTTCCGCCCCTGGTGGTGATCCACATCTTCGTCATCCTCGTCTACGACACCGCGGTGGAACGCAACCCGAAGGTCCTGAAGACCTGCCGCAAGTACCTCCACTGGACCCAGCGCAGCCACTTCCAAGGCGAGCTGACCACCGCCCAGTACCGAGCCCTGATGGCCGCCCTGAACACCACGATCGACCCCGAACACGACAGCATCGTCACCTACACCACCCGCTCCCCAGACCTCGTCGAATCCACCACCCTGGGCCTCACCCTCGGCGGCCCCGGCGAGATCCTCTGATCACCAGCACCATGCCTGACCTGCACTGATGCACTACCGCCGGACCCCTGCAAAACCCAGCCCGAGCCACCGCCCTCAGCACCCCCTGACCAGCGGCTTTACCCTCGGGCCGTCATCACCCCTGGAGGGTTCGCAACTGGAGGGGCTCGCCGACGATGTGCTCGAGGTAGCGGGGCCGTCATCACCCCTGGAGGGTTCGCAACCTGGATGCGCCCGGCGCCCGGCGACTGCCCGCGCTGGCCGTCATCACCCCTGGAGGGTTCGCAACGTGACCTATGCCGGCAATGAGGCGCACGGCATCGAGGAAGCCGTCATCACCCCTGGAGGGTTCGCAACGCCGCCCGAGCATGGTCTGGCAGCGTGGGAACGCCAAGCCGTCATCACCCCTGGAGGGTTCGCAACCCGTGATGAACGTGCCCTTCGCGGGCAGCGTCCGCGCCGTCATCACCCCTGGAGGGTTCGCAACCCGCAGCGGAGGATCCCGAGCAGCGGCGAGCCACCGGGCCGTCATCACCCCTGGAGGGTTCGCAACTTGGTCATGCGGAGCGCGTCTTGGAGTGCTCGGGCGGGCCGTCATCACCCCTGGAGGGTTCGCAACTGAGCCCGTTGGCCAGGAGCCGCAGGCATTGGAGCCGCCGTCATCACCCCTGGAGGGTTCGCAACGGGCTCAGAAGGCCCGACAGCTTGCCCTGGGCCACAAAGCCGTCATCACCCCTGGAGGGTTCGCAACCGCAGGCCCCCGCCGGTACCACTCCGGACGGGGGCCGCCGTCATCACCCCTGGAGGGTTCGCAACGTGGCGACGGCGTGGAGGCGGGCGCCGTCGTTGTCCAGGCCGTCATCACCCCTGGAGGGTTCGCAACCCGCGAACGTGCCGTGCGCGACGCCCGGCGTGAGGCCGTCATCACCCCTGGAGGGTTCGCAACGTGACAAGCTCGTACCCGGTGAGGGGGAAGAAGGTGCGGGCCGTCATCACCCCTGGAGGGTTCGCAACGCGGCCTCCGGCGGCGGGGGGAGTTGCGCGTCGTGGAGCCGTCATCACCCCTGGAGGGTTCGCAACTCCACGACCAGGACGTCGACGCCCTCCAGGCCGCGGCCGGCCGTCATCACCCCTGGAGGGTTCGCAACCGTTGCGGCCGGTCCTCATCCGGCGCGGCCTGCACGCCGTCATCACCCCTGGAGGGTTCGCAACGCAGGACGCGGACACTCAGCCGTCCGACTTCCCGCCCTCGCCGTCATCACCCCTGGAGGGTTCGCAACTGGTCAGCGCGGGCCTGTTCGAACATCAGGCTCATGCCGTCATCACCCCTGGAGGGTTCGCAACCGTGGTGGCGCCTGCACGTGGGCACCTGGGGCGGGACCCGGCCGTCATCACCCCTGGAGGGTTCGCAACCGGCGCCTGCTTGTGTTCCAAGGCATGGCAAAGCACGCCGTCATCACCCCTGGAGGGTTCACAACACCATCAGCGCGGTGCGCAGCTCCGCGGTGCCAGGCCGTCATCAGCCCTGGAGCGTTCGCCACGTGACGGCGTCTGCTACAGCGCGGCTGGCCGCCATGATGCCTGAATGGTTTGCGACGCGGCCCTTTCCAGCGAACTCCTCCGAGGTGTTGTGGTCGCCCTCAGAGACAGCAGAGCTCCGGCTTTAAGAAGCAGGATGAGGCGCCCCGAATCGACGGCAACAATATGCCGGAGTGGGTCCTCGTCAACGGCTCCAGGTGACTCATCGCTTCAGTGCAGCATCGATCACCAGTGACCAACCCCCGATCCTTTCGGAGATCCTTCCATGCCGATCGGTTCGGTGGTCCTGCTTTGATTGGGTCAGGTGCCCGGAGCGAAGGTCCTGGTCGGCGGCTTGTTTGCCGCGGGGTGCGGGGGCCGACTGTATATCGGTACAGGAACGTATCCCGATCCACCTCCGCAGCGTGCCCGGCCTCGCATCCCCGGTGCCCGTATCACGGTTGCCTGCCTACCGGTGAATTCCTCCCCCTCACTCCACTCATTTTCATTTCTCTTTGAGAATTCCTTTCTCTCGATGGCCCTTCTCGGCGTGAGGCGATGGGGATGCTGCCGCCCGCTGCGGGGTCGCGCACGCGTGCCCTCGGCCGTGTCTGACGGCCTCGCCTGGCGTGCCTGGCTAGGGGCGCGTTCGTTCGTGGCGCGCCGGTGGTGGTGGGTCAGGGGCCTGGGAATCGGTCGTGGGAGCGGCGGTCGGCGACGGGTTGCGTCGTGCCTTCCGGGATATCCCTGAATTCGCGTCGTGAATTCACGAGAATTCCAGGAATTCAGAGCCAGGATATGGCAATAGGTCGTGGGCGGGTCGAGATATATTGGTGTTGTTCCCGAAGGGGTTGGGGAAAGATCCCCGCCAGCGGGAATGGCTCGTGATTCTGGAATTCGAATGACGGGTGAAGTGTGCCCGAATGGGGATGGCTGCATTCGTATTCGAAATGCGGCGGCCATTCTCGGTAAGTGAAAGGTGTGAATGATGACCGCGACCGCAACGCCCCCCTCGCGTTCTGCCGGTACCGCGCCGCAGCCCTCCGCGACAGCGCCGAACGCCCCCGCGTCACCCATCGGTTCACCGGCCCCCTCGGGTGGGAAGGCCCGCCCGGGGGAACTGCGTGCCAAGATCGCGCAGGTTCTCGTGGGCAACACGTCGGCGACGTTCAGCGTCACGGCGCTGGCGAAGCGGCTGGGTCATTCGGGCGGGGCGATCGGTAACGCGTGCGAGACGCTGGTGTCGAGGGGCGAGGCGGAGCGGACCGGTTCCTCGCCCCGGATGTACCGGGCGACGTCGGCCACGGCCACGGCCGCCGCCGCGCGGCGCCCTGCCGGGCCGCCACCGGGACCCGCTCCCACGCCTCCGGCTCCCCGCCCGGCGCCCGCCCCCAGGCCGTCAGCATCGCGTGGACGCCCGCTGCCGGTCGTGCGCCCGAACGGGCAGAAGTATCACCCGAGGGCGCTGGCGCAGTTGCCGGACGTGGAGGCGTTGCGGCGCCTGAGGGAGGCGGGGGTTGCGGCGCTGCTGTACGGGCCGCCCGGCACGGGGAAGACGAGTTTGATCGAGGCCGCCTTCCCGGACCTGATCACGGTTGCGGGGGACGGGGACACGACGGTCGGTGACCTGATCGGTGAATACACGCAGGCCGAGGACGGCGGTTACGAGTTCGTCTACGGCCCGCTGGTCACCGCGATGCGGGAGGGCCGGGCGCTGCTGCTGGACGACGCGACCCTGATCAGTCCGAAGGTTCTGGCCGCGCTGTATCCGGCGATGGACGGGCGCAGGCAGATCCAGGTCAAGGCGCACAAAGGCGAGACGATCACGGCGATCGACGGCTTCTACGTGATCGCGGGGCACAACCCGGGGGTACACGGCGCCGTTTTGACCGAGGCGCTGGCGAGCCGGTTCTCCGTGCAGGTGCAGGTGGGATCGGACTACGACCTTGCCGCCTCGCTGAAGATCGACGGTACGGCGGTGCGGATCGCCCGGCACCTGGCGAGGACCCAGGAGGCGGGCGAGATCGGGTGGGCGCCGCAACTGCGCGAGCTGATCGCCTTCCAGAAGATCGCCGACGTGCTCGGCACAGAGGCGGCCTTCGCCAACCTGGTCGGCGTCGCCCCGCTGGAGGACCGCGACACGGTCGCCGAGATCGTCACCAAGGCGACCGGCCGCCCGGTCACGGCCCTGGCTCTGGGCCGCCAGCTCTGACGGCACCCCCGGGGGTTGCCGCCGACCCTGACGGCAACCCCCGCCGCCCCGCCCCCGCTTCCGGCACCTCGGACGACACC
>NZ_LAVK01000218.1 GCF_001083795.1 Streptomyces sp. SBT349 | reverse complement strand
TTTTTGTAATATACCCCCCCCCCTGAAGATCCCCCCTACCCCCTCCGCGGCCAGCTTCAAGTGTATATAAGAGACAGCCCCCCCCCCCCCCCCCCGCCGGTGCCGCCCCCGACGTGAACGGGCGGCGCCGGCGGGAACGGGCGCACTCCGGCTAGTTCGGGTTCTCCGCGTGGGTGAGCGTCTCCCAGGCCACGAACAGGTTGTTCGTGCCCCAGGGGCGCCGGCTCTCGGTCAGCGCCTGGGTGTTGGACATGGCGTAGCCCATGCGGTTGTTCAGCGCGTTGAACCCGACCTCGGTGATGGGGCCGAGGCCCAGCTGGACGTCGCCGCCGCACAGCCAGCTCGGCACGGCCGTTCCGCGCTCGTACGTCGAGTGCAGACCGAGGCCGTGCCGCAGCCGGTCGGCGATCTGCGGGTAGAGGTCCTGGCCCTGGATGCGGGAGGTCTCGGCCACGTGCGAGATCGCCGAGAGCCCGTACCCGGTGTGGACCCAGTCCCGGCAGGTCTCCTGCGCGATGCCGTTGACGAACGTCGTCTGGCCGTGCCAGTAGCCGATGATCTCGTCGCGGCTGTCCAGACCGCTGCCCGGCACCGTGCGTGGCGTGCCGCCGTCCGACTCGACGTAGAGGAATGCCGGGACCCGGTTCATGAAACGGGTCACGGCCCGGTCGTAGGCGGAGCGGTCCTCCAGGTAGACGGCGATGCCGATCGCCGCCTCCATCATCGACAGCTCCCAATTGCCGTTGCTGTTGGAGCCGTTGATGACCTCGGGCAGGTAGACGTTCCGCAGCATCGTCCCGAAGCGCCCGGCGTTCGGCCAGTCGCCGTAGGTGTAGCGGATGATCTCGGCGGCCCGCGGCCACACCGAGCCCGCCCAGCCGGTCTGGAGCGGGGCGTTGCTGTTGGTGTGGTCCTGGATCACGGCCGACCAGGCGTCCATCAGCTCGATGGCCTTGCGCGCGTAGCGGGCGTCCTGGGTGATGTACCAGGCCAGGGCGTTGGTGTACGCCGCGATGGCGTCCTCGCGCTCGTCGGTGCAGCCGTGGTTGGGGTTGGAGTAGGAGCCGCACTCCACGACGGCCCGGGGCCGGGCGGGGCGCGAGAGGTTGGCGTAGTTGGAGGACATCATCTGGTTGAACGCGTTCGTCCAGGGCTGCTCTCCGGCGTTCACCCGGGCGCGCACGAAGTCCAGTTGGGGCCGGCTGACCATCACCCCGGGGTGGGTGAAGGTCGCCGGGGCGGCCAGGGCCTCGGCCGGGGCCGGGGCCCGGGGCGGCTCCGCCGTCGCCGCCTGGAGCGGCAGGATCGACGCGAGCAGCGCGCCGACGGCGGCGAGCAGCACGGCGATCCGGTGTTTTCTGACCATGTGGGGGACGCCTTTCGTCAGGCTGGTTCACGTGACTGAACGAAGAACGTGCACGTGAACGGTCAATGGGCCTGACGGTAGGACTAGACCAATCAACCGTCAAGGTCCGTACCGCGGTTCCGGAACCGCGGTACGGACCTCATGGTGCGGAACGCTACAGAACGGCCGAGACCGCCGGGAACCAGCGGTCGGCGATCTTCCGGATGCCCGCGTCGTTCGGGTGGACGCCGTCACCGGTGTCGGTCGCGGTGTCGAACCCGGTCCACTGGTCCACCACCGTGATCGGCGACGGGGCCGTGCTCAGCCCGGCCGCCCAGCCGGGGATCGCCGCGTTCAGGTCGACGACCCGCTGGGGGCACGCCGCGCAACTGCTCGGCGCCATCGGGATGATGCGGGCGACGAGCACCGTGACGGCCGGGTTCTCCGCGCGCATCTGGCCGACGAGCGTGGTGTAGGCGGCGAGGATGGCCGAGGTCGAGCGGTTGCTCCAGACGTCGTTGGTGCCGAGGTGCATCAGCACCACGTCGGGCCGGGTGGCCGCGAGCCAGGGGGGCAGCTGGTTCTGGTCGGCCATGGTGGTCGCGAGGATCCCGCCGTGGCCCTCGTGCTCCCCGTCGTAGGGGAAGCCGCAGCCCTGGGCGCCCTGGGTGCCGACGAAGTCGACGTCCGTGTGGCCCGCGGCCTGGAGGTCCTGCCAGAGCAGGGCGCGCCAGCAGCCGGGCGAGCCGGTGATCGAGTCGCCGAGCGGCATGATCCGCACCGGCGCGGCCGAGGCGGCCGGCTCGGCGGCCCGCGCCGAGGGCGCGGCCAGGGTCACGAAGAGGGCGAGGAGGAGGGAGAGGACGAGGGCCGTTCTGGCAGGAAGCGGATGGCTGGTGACGAAGGACATGGAAGGCTCTCCAAGGCAGGTCGAAGTCCCGCCGGACGCGCGAGCCGTCCCTTGGGCCCGCGCACAGCCCCCTCCGGTGGCTCCGCTCATTCTCCCGGCGCCCGCGTCCCCGGCTCAACGGCGCAAAACGGCCAACGCGCGCGTGTGATCCGCGTCTCCCCACGCCCCCGGTGTCACACCGGCACGCCGCGCGCCCGTCCTCCCTGTACCGCGTGAGGCAACGCGAGAACACGAGAACGAGAACCCGAGAACGCGTACACGAACGCGAGAACGCAAGGGAGAGACATCCATGCTGGCGAAACTGTCCGGCTTCCTGCCACGGCGGCGCAGGGCCGTCCTCCTCGTGGCCGTCCTGCTCTCGCTGGCCGGAGGAGCGCTGAGCACCACGCTCTTCGACACGATGAAGGCCGGTGGCTTCGACGACCCGTCCGCCGAGTCGGGCCGCGCCGCCGAGGTGCTGAGCGAGACCTTCGGCCGCGACGACCCCAACCTCGCGCTCCTCGTCCACGCCGACTCCGGCGTGGACTCCCCCGAGGCCGCGGCGGCGGGCGCCGCGCTGACCGAGCGGCTGGCGGGCGAGGAGGGCGTCTCCGGGGTCACGTCCTACTGGCTGGCCGACCGCGCGCCGGGACTCCGCGGCTCCGGCGGCGACAGGGCGCTGATCCTGGCGGCGATCGAGGGGGACGACACGGAGGCGGGCAAGCGGCTCGCCGAACTGGAACCGTCCTACGAGGGCGAGCGGGAGGGCGGTCTCGACGTCGAGATCGGCGGCACCGCGATGATCAACAAGGAGCTGGGGGAGCTCAGCGAACGGGACGCCGTGCGCGGCGAGCTGATCGCGTTGCCCGTGATGCTGGTCGTGCTGGTGCTCATCTTCGGCAGCCTGATGGCGGCGGCGATCCCGCTGATCACGGGCGTCGTCACCATCCTGCTCTCCCTGGGCACGCTCTGGTGCCTGGCCGCGGTCACCGACATCTCGGTCCTCGCCGTCAACGTCGTCACGCTGCTCGGCCTCGGCCTGGCCGTCGACTACAGCCTGCTGATGGTCAACCGCTACCGCGAGGAGCTGGCCGCGGGCCGCGAGGGGGCCGACGCCATCCGCGTGATGATGCTGTCCGCGGGCCGCACCGTCGTCTTCTCGGCCGTCACCGTCGCCGTCACGCTGGCGGGACTCGCCTGGTTCCCGCTGCTCGCGCTGCGCTCCATGGCGTACGCGGGCATCGCCGTCGCCGTGCTGACGGCGGCCGTCACGCTGACCGTGCTGCCCGCCCTGCTGGCCGTCCTCGGCCCGCGCGTGGAGAGCGGCCGGATCCTGCGCCGCCGCGCGCCCGCCACGACCTCACCGGAGAACGGGTTCTGGCACCGGCTCGCCTCGTTCGTGATGCGCCGTCCCCTCCCCGTCGCCACCCTGGGCGTGCTGGTCCTGCTGCTGCTCGGCTCCCCGTTCCTCGGGCTGAGGATGGGCACCGCCGACGAGCGCGCGCTGCCCGAGTCGTCCTCCGGGCGGCAGGTCGCCGAGACGCTGCGCGCCGAGTTCGGCTCGGGCGAGAGCCAGGCGCTCTCCGTCGTGCTGCCGGGCGCCGACGCCGCCTCGCCCGAGGTCGCCGCGTACGCCGCCGGGCTCTCCGGGCACGACGGCGTGGCCCGCGTGGACGGCCCCGGCGGCTCCTGGGCCGACGGCGCCCTGGCCGCGGAACCGGGGCCCGCCCACGCCGGATACGCGGCGGAGGGCGGCGGCGTCCACCTCTCGGTGGTGCCCGAGCCCCTCGGCACCGGCGCCGTCGAGGACCTGGTGCGCGACATCCGCGAGGCGCCGGCGCCCGGCGAGGCGCTGGTGGGCGGTCAGGTGCCGGTCGCCATGGACGGCATCGACGCGATCGTGGACCGGCTGCCGCCGGCCGGGATCACGCTGGCCGCCGCGATGCTGGTGCTGCTGTTCCTGCTGACCGGGAGCGTGCTGCTGCCGTTCGTCGCGATGCTGCTCAGCGCGCTCGGCCTCACGGCCACCTTCGGGGCGCTGGTCTGGGGCTTCCAGGACGGGCATCTGGCCGGGCTGCTCGGGTTCACCGCCACCGGGGAGGTGGTCGGCACGGTGCCGGTGCTGCTGTTCGCGGTCGCGTTCGGCCTGGGCATGGACTACCAGGTGTTCATGCTCGCCCGCATCCGCGAGGAGTACGAGCGCACCGGATCGCCGACGGACGCCGTGGCGATCGGACTTGAACGCATCGGGCGCATCGTGACCGCCGCCGCGGTCGTGCTGTCGATCGTCTTCCTGGCGTTCCTGACCTCGGACATCTCGTTCATGCAGGCGCTCGGCGTCGGCGCGCCGCTCGCGGTGCTGATGGACGCCACGCTGATCCGCGGCGCGCTGCTGCCCGCCGCGATGCGGCTCGGCGGCCGGGCCATGTGGTGGCTGCCGCCGGGCCTGCGCCGGGCGCACGCCCGGTTCGGGCTGCGCGAGTCCGCGGCCGGGGGGCCGCGGACCCGTGAGGCGGCGGGCGCCGACCCGGCTCAGGACAGGTGCACCGGCATCCGCTGATAGCCGTGCGCCACGAAGGACTCGATCGGCGTCAGCTCCTCGCCGGCGAGCCGCACGTCGGGGAAGCGGTCGAAGAACGCGGGCAGCGCGATGCTCGCCTCCAGACGGGCCAGCGGCGCGCCGATGCAGTGGTGCGCGCCATGGCCGAACGCCAGGTGGTCGTGCGACGTCCGCGTGATGTCGAACGCGCCCGCGTCGGGCCCGTGCAGCGCCGGGTCGGTGCCCGCGGCCGAGTAGAAGATGAGGATCGGGTCGCCCTTCTCGATCACCACGCCGTCGTCGAGGGCGATGGTCTCGACCGCGTACCGCAGGGGGACCGCCGTCACCGAGGAGACCGCGCGCAGGGACTCCTCCAGCACGTCGTTCCAGCTCGCCTGCCCCTTGCGGACCAGCGCGAGCTGGTCCGGGTGGGAGAGCAGCGCGTGGATCGCGTTGCCCAGCAGGTTGACGGTGGTCTCGTGGCCCGCGGAGAGCGTCAGGAGGAGCGTGTGGATCAGCTCCTCCTCGCTGAGCCGGTCGCCGTCCTCGTCGCGGGTGGAGATCAGCAGGCTGGTCAGGTCGTCGCCCGGCCGCTCCCGCTTGAGCGCCACCAGCCGGGCCATCTGCTGGAGCTGTGCCTGGAAGTTGGCGAACGCCTCCTCGGGGGCCACCGAGGTCTTGAACGTCACCTCCACGCTGTCCCGCAGCTCGTCCCACTCCTCCTCCGGCACGCCGAGCAGCTCGCAGATCACGCGGATCGGCAGCGGGTGGTTGAACGTGGCGCGCAGATCGACCACCGCGCCGGGCGGCTCGGCGGCGAGCCGGTCCAGGAGGTCCCGGGTGATGGCCTCGACCCGCCCGCTCATGGCGCGGGTGCGGCGCGCGGTGAAGGCGGGCGTGACGAGCCTGCGCAGCCGGTTGTGCTCGGCGCCGTAGGCGGTGAACATGTTCTGGACGGCGACCCAGGAGTAGAGCGACCACTCCTGGGGGACCTCGCCGGCCATGAACGCCGGCCAGTGCTGCCGCGCGGACTTGGAGACCCGGGGGTCGGCCAGCAGCTTCTTCACCAGGTCGTGGGTGACGATGGCCCAGGCCCCGACACCGCCCGGCAGGACGACGCGGCTGGCGGGTCCTATGGCGCGGAGACGTTCGATGTCTCCCGGGATGTCGCGTGCGGTGGGGTCGAGGACGAACGGCTCACGTTCCACGGGTTGGTTCCCTTCTGATCGGGTGCGATCGGGGTGAAGCGGGCGGGAAGCGCGGTCAGGGCCCTGTGGAAGGGTCCCGGGCGCCACGTCAGCTGGTCATAGGGAACGGTGAGGCGGATGTCGCACAGCCAGCTGGTGAGCCGGTCGATCGCGGTGGAGGAGATCAGCACCGCGGGCTGCTTGACCGGGCAGGCGTGGGGCCCGGCGGCGAACGACAGATGGGCGCCCGTGTCCGACCTCGGGCCCTTGGGCAGGTCCGAGGGGGCGGTGTTGGCGGCGGCGTAGGAGATCAGAACGGGCGTGCCCTTCTGTATCCAGGTGCCGTGCAGGTCGACGTCCCGGCGCGGGAAGTGCGTCGAGAAGTTGAGCATGGGCGGGTTGTTCCAGAGCACGTCGGTGATCGCGTCGGTCGCGGTCAGCGCGCCGCTGGAGACGGTGCGGTAGTAGCGGTCGTCGGAGAGCATGCGGGCGAGCGCGTTGGCGATGAGGTTGGCCGTGGGCTCGTGCCCCGCGGACGTGGTCATCATGATCTCGTCGACCACCTCCTGCTCGGTGAGCTCGGCCGGGTGTTCCACCAGCCAGGAGGTCAGGTCGGCGCCCGGGGACTCGCGCCTGGCGGCGACCAGTTCGCGCAGGTAGGTGTCGTAGCTGACCAGCGCCTCGTTGGCCTCCTTCGGCGAGGTGGCCTCCATGAAGCCGGCCATCCACTTCACCACGCGGACGCTGTCCTCGTCGGGCATGCCGAACAGGGAGTTGAAGATCAGCAGCGGCAGGGCCCTGGCGTACTCGCCGACGAGGTCCACCTCGCCGCGGTCCGCGAAGTTCTGGATGAGCATGTCCGAGGTGCGGTGCACCAGGTCGCGCAGCGCGTACGGCTCGATCAGGCTGAAGCTGTCGGTGATCGCCTTGCGGTAACGGGCGTGCACCTCGCCGTCGTTGAACAGCAGGTTCTGCCGCCAGCTCAGCATGGGCGCCACCGGGCTGTCCGGCGGGAGGTTGTGCTGCCAGACGCGGGGGTCCTTGGAGTAGGTCTCGGGGTCCTGGAGGACTTCGAGGGCCGCGCGGTAGCCGATCACCAGCGTGGCGACGACGCCGGGGGCCAGTTCGACAGGGGCGCACGAGCCGTGCTTGCGCAGCTCGTCGAAGACGGCGTAGGGGTCGGCGGCGTACTCGTCGCTGTACAGCGGCACCGGCCGCGTTGCCTCGGTGGTCAAGACTGCTCCATGGCGGGAAGGTTCAGCAGGTGTTCCGCGAGCGCCAGCAGGGCGTTCAGCGAGGTGGCGCGGTCGCGGGCGTCGCAGGTGACCAGCGGCGTTTCCGGGGACAGGTCGAGCGCCTGCCGCAGGTCGTCCTCGGGGTAGGCGGGCGAGTCGGGGAAGTCGTTGAGGGCGACCGCGTACTGGATGCCCTGCTCCTCGATCATGCCCATGACCTCGTACGAGTCGGCTATGCGGCGCGTGTCGGCGAGGATGAGGGCGCCGAGCGCGCCCTGGGTGAGGTCCTTCCACAGGGCGTGGAAGCGCTTCTGGCCCGGGGTACCGAAGAGGCACAGCGCCAGGTCGTCGCCGAGCGAGATGCGGCCGTAGTCGAGGCCGACGGTGGTGGTCGTCTTGTCGCGCACCCCGTCCAGGTGGTCGACGACGGCGCCGGTGGCGGTCATGACCTCCTCGGTCTTCAGCGGCGGAATCTCCGACAGGGTGCGGATGATCGTGGTCTTGCCGACGCCGAACGGGCCACTCACGATGACCTTGACCAGCTGCTGGTCAGGGTTGCGCAGATAGATACCTCTACTGGAGGGCGCGGAGTCCACGGATCACCCTTTCAAGGAGTTGCGTGTCGAGCGGCTCGTCGGCGGGCACCGGGGTGGGCGCGCGCACGATCAGCAGCCCCTGGTCGAAGAGGTCGCTGGCGAGGACCTTGACGAAGCTGACGGGCAGGGAGAGGTGCGCCGCGACCTCCGCGAGCGGCAGCGCGCCCGCTCCGAGGATCTCCAGCACCCGTTGCCCGGCAGGGGACACATCGGAGGGAATCGTGTCGACGGCCGCCCGCAGCGCGGTCAGCCGGTCGAGGACGTTCCGGCTCGGACGGGTCCTGCCACCGGTCCACACATAGGGCGGAATGAGCCGCCGGTTCATCGAAACTCCCTTGTGTGAGGGGACACGCGTGCCGGGCGGCGGGCCCCGGGGCGGGGCCGCCGCGTCGACTCAGGCGCCGGAGGGGGAACGCGTCGCGTCGTCCCGGGGCGGACTCGCCATGGCCTTTCCGAGGGTCTGCACCTGCTTCTGCATCTCGTAGGAGACGCTGTCCATGGCCACGCCGGGCCCCGTGAAGACGGCGAGATAGGTGTTCTCCGCCGCCGGTATCACGAACACATAGCCGTCGAACGTCTCGACCATCACCTGCCGCAGCGCCGCCTCGCCGCCGTAGTAGGTGAGGCTGGTGCCCCGCGCCGAGGCCAGCAGGGAGGCGAGGACCGCCGAGAGCTTCTCCGCGGTCTCGTTGTCCAGGCCCGAGTGCGCCTCGAAGAACCCGTCGGCGGTGACCACCATGGCGTGCTGCACGTCCGGCACTTCGAGGATGGGGGTCAGGACGAAGGACAGGTCGAGCTTCGGTTTGGTCACGGGGACACGGGCGTTCATCGGCTATCCCTTTCGGAGTCGTCCTCGGAGTCAGGACCGGTGCCGGCCGCGGCGTCGGCGCCCTCGCCGGCGGCCTCGCGGGCACCCTCGCCGGCGGCCTCGTCGGTGTCCGCGGCGCGGCGCCTGCCGGTCTCGGCGGCGCGGCCCTGGGCGGTACCGCGCTGGAGGGCGCCCATCCGGGCGGCGGCCTCGTCGGGGTCGCGGAACCCGCGGCCGTCCGTGGAGCGCGAGGACCGCCGGGGGCGCTCGGGCTCGTCGGCGCCGCGCCGGTGCTGCCGCTGCGGCAGGCGCGGGGCCTCGTCCGGGTCGGGGACGGTGAGGGGCGCGGAGGGCGGCGTCATGGCGCGGGAGGCCGGTGCGGGCACGGGCTGGTCCTCCTCCACCCGGGTCAGCAGCTCGCTGGGGACGAACACCACGGCCTTGACCCCGGCGTACTGGGAGGGCTCGACGGAGACGCCGATGCCGAACTGGCGGCACAGCTCGCCGATGGCGGCGAAGCCGGAACGGGGCGGGTCGCCGAGCTCGGCGAGGTGGATCTCCTGGTCGCCGGCGAGCAGGCGGCGGGCCATGCCGAACTCGTCGGCGTTCATGCCGATGCCCGCGTCGTTGACCACGATCACCGCGCCGTTGTGCGCCTGGTGCAGCGCGACCTCGACGGGCAGCGAACCGTGCGAGTGGTGCACGGCGTTGGCCATCAGCTCGGTCACGACGATGGCCACCGGCTCGGCGGCGCGGTCCACGACGGCGACCGGCTGCGGCAGGTGGTCCACGATCTGCACGCGTTCATAGCTCGGGATGCGGGAGCTGGCGCCCATGACCAGCGCGCGCAGCGGCGACCTGGTGCGCACCAGACCGGCGCCGGCGCCGCAGACGACGCGGGTGACCTGGAGGCGGCGCAGGATCTGCTCGTTGAGGTAGTCGAGCCCGGCCAGCTGCTCGGCGAGGTCGGGGTCGTCGTACTTGTGCAGCAGCTCGTCCACGGTGGACTGCATCTGGTAGCACATGGTCTGGAGCTTGGTGGTCGCGCCGCGCATCGCCGCCTGGGCCGCGCCGTCCACGCGGCGGCGCTCGCTGGTCAGCGCGTCCGAGACGCTGGTGAGCACGCCCGCGAGCGCCTTGCCGCCGGAGCTCTCCCGCAGGTTCGGGTGGAGCAGCTCGGGGACCTTCACATGCGGGTGGCGCAGGGCCCTGGCCACCGCGGGCAGCCGCTGCTTGGCCAGGTGCTCGGCCTCCTCGGCCAGCATCCGGTCCCGGGCTGCCATCTCCGCCAGCTGCCCGCGCAGCGCGTCGAGTTCGGCGTCCATGGCCGAGAAACGCTGCCGCTGGCGGGCCTCCGCCCGGCGCTGAAGCCTTCGCTGGCGCAACCAGACGCCCGCGAGCAGCACCGCCAGCGCGCTGCCGGCCATCAGGCAGACGGCCAATGCCGCTGGTATCTCCATCGTGTCCACCTCATACGGTTAGGACAAACCCACAAAAGGCCGGCGCAAGGCATGGCAAAGCACTCTTCCGAGCAGCACGAACGCGCCCGCGAGGTGTCGTGCCAGCGCCCGCCAACCACCAGTGGGCTTCGGCCTGTTGCTGGTTCCGCCTAAGCGGCAGGCCGCAGTCAAGCAGGCGCTCGCGTGACTCCGCAAGCCGAACGAGTGACAATCTGTATGTAGGGTGAACACGTGGCAACCGACACTCAGGATTCCGCCTGGCGGGTTTTGCTCGGATATGTACGGCCCCACCGCCGGGCTCTCGTCATCGGCGCCTTTCTCTCCCTCGCCACCGGGGCGACCGGTCTCGCGCTGCCGCTGGTCGCCCGGGAATTGATCGGGAATCTGTCGGAGGACCGCTCGATTTCCGGCGCGCTGGTGCTGCTGAGCGTTCTCGTCGCCGCGAACGCGGCAATCGGCGCCCTCGGCGGATATGTGCTCCAGCGCACCGCGGAATCGGTGGTCCTCACCGCCCGCCGCTCCCTCACCTCCTATCTGCTGCGCCTGCGGATCTCGGGCGTCGACGCCAGCGAGCCGGGCGACCTCCTGGCGCGCGCCACCTCCGACACCACGCTGCTGCGCGCGATGACCACCGAGTCCCTGATCGGCTTCGGCACGGGCGGGCTGACGCTGATCGCGACGCTGGTGATGATGGGCCTGGTCGACGCGGTGCTCCTGCTGGTGACCATGGGCGTCATCGGCCTGACCGCCGTGGTGATCGGCCTGATCGTCCCGGTGATCAACCGGGCCAGCAAGCGCGCGCAGGACTCCGTCGGCCAGATGGGCGCCGCGCTGGAGCGCGTCCTCGGCGCGCTGCGGACCGTGAAGGCGTCGGGCGCGGAGCAACGGGAGCGGGTGGCCGTGCACCACGCCGCCGAGGAGTCCTGGCGGGCGAGCGTCCAGGCCGCCAAGTGGCGGGCCCTGGCCGGGAACACGGCCGGCCTGGCCACCCAGGTCGCCTTCATCACCGTGCTCGCCGTCGGCGGCGCGCGGGTGGCCACCGGCTCGATCGACGTCGGCACGCTGGTGGCGTTCCTCCTGTACGTCTTCTACCTCATGATGCCCATCCAGCAGGTGGTCGGCGCCATCACGCAGTACCAGGTCGGGGCCGCCGCCATCACCCGCATCCAGGAGGTGCGCGCGCTGCCGAGCGAGCCCGAGCACGCGGCCGTTCCGCGGCCCTCGGGCCGGGAGGAGCCCGCGGCCGTCACGTTCGAGGACGTCCACTTCCGTTACACGCCCGAGCTGCCCGCCGTGCACCACGGCGTGTCCTTCGCGGTCCCACCGCGCGGGATGACGGCGTTCGTCGGCCCCTCGGGCGCGGGCAAGACCACGGTCTTCGCGCTGATCGAGCGGTTCTACGACGCCACCGGCGGGCGGGTGCTGGTCGACGGGCGCGACGTGGCCGACTGGGACGTGGCGGCCCTGCGCGCCGCGATCGGCTACGTCGAGCAGGACGCGCCCGTGCTGTCCGGCACCCTCCGCGAGAACCTGGTGTTCGGCGCGCCGGAGGCGGGCGAGGCCGAACTGGCGCGGGCGCTGGCCACCACGCGCCTCGACGGCCTGGTCGGGCGGCTGCCCGACGGCCTGGACACGGTGGTCGGCCACCGCGGCACCAAGCTCTCGGGCGGCGAACGGCAACGGGTCGCCATCGCGCGGGCCCTGCTGCGCCGCCCCCGGCTGCTGCTCCTGGACGAGGCCACCTCGCAGCTGGACGCGGTCAACGAGGCGGCGCTGCGCGACGCGGTGGCGGAGGCGGCCCGCCACACCACGGTCCTGGTGGTCGCCCACCGGCTGTCCACGGTGACGACGGCCGACCGCATCGTGGTGATGGACGCGGGCCGCGTCCTGGCTGTGGGCACACACGCCGAACTCGTCGCGGGCAGCCCGCTGTACGCGGAGCTGGCGGCGACGCAGTTCCTCGCCACGGTGGCGTAGGGGCGCCCTTCCGGGGGAGGGCGCAGGGACACATGCTGGGGGTATGCGCATTGGATCGCTTGCTCACTCGGCGGGAGTGACCACGAAGACGGTCAGGTTCTACGAGCAGGCGGGACTGCTGCCGGAACCCCCGCGCACCCCTTCCGGCTACCGCGACTACCCACCGGAGAGCGCGGACCGCCTCCTCTTCATCCGCGGCGCCCAGGCGGCGGGCCTGAGCCTGGCCGCGATACGGGACATCCTCCTGATCCACGACAGCGGCCAGACCCCCCACGGCCGGGGCGCCGACCTGATCGCCTCCCAGCTGCGGCAGATAGAGATCAGACTCGAAGAACTGACGCATACGCGCAACGCGTTGAGAGCGATGGCCACGAGGGAATAGCCCACCGGCCGGGACAAGGCACCGCTCCGCGGAGGAACGCCGTCGCTCGCCGTCGTTCGCCCGCGGCCCGGCCTCGGCCCAGCCTCGGCCCGGGGCAACGGGACACTGCGCGGCGGAACGTTCCGGCTGGCCCGGGACGCCGCCTCAGGCCGTGGCACGCCAGGCGGGGTGCAGCCCGCCCAGGCGGGCTTCCACTCCGGTGGAATCCCCCGGCGAGGCAACAGGACACTGCACGACGGAACGCCACCGCTCGCCCACAGCCTGACCTCAGGCCGAGGCAACGGGACACTGCGCGGCGGAACGGCATCGCTCGCCCGGGGTGGGAGCTCAGGCCGGGGTGCGCCAGGTGGGGTGGAGTTCGTCCAGGAGGGCCTCCGTTCCGGCCGGGGG
>NZ_LAVK01000217.1 GCF_001083795.1 Streptomyces sp. SBT349 | reverse complement strand
GCCCTGAGACGGGAACGGCCGGGGCCCGGCCGCGCGGAAGGCGGCCGGGCCCCGGCCTCGCACCGGGACGGGACGGGACGGGACGGGACGGGACGGGACGGGGGAACGCGGGTCAGGAGCCCCCGCGCAGCGTCGCCCCCGTCCGCTCCACCGCGGCGGCCACCGCCGCGTCGCGGGCGGCCGTGGCCTCCTCCGCGGTCAGCGTGCGGTCCCCGGCGCGGAACCGCAGGGCGTACGCCAGCGACTTGCGCCCGGCGCCCACCTGCTCGCCGGTGAACACGTCGAACAGCCGCAGGGACTCCAGCAGTTCCCCGGCGCCCGACCGCAGCGCCTCCTCGACGTCGGCGGCCGGCACCGACGCGTCGACCACCAGGGCCACGTCCTGGGTGGCCACCGGGAACGTCGACACGTGCGGCCCGCTCACCAGGCCGGGAGCCGCGCGTTCCAGGAGGTCGAGGTCGGCCTCCATCGCGCAGCTGCCGGCGGGCAGGCCGAGCGCCTTGGTGACGCGCGGATGCAGCTCGCCCGCGTGGCCGACCAGCGTCTTCACGCCGTCCACCGGCGCGTACAGCGCGGCGCACCGGCCCGGGTGCCACGGCGCGTGCCGGTCGTTCTCGACGGTGAGCTCGACGCCCGCCTGGCGGGCGACGATCCGTCCCGCCTCCACGGCGTCGGCCCAGTCGGCCGGGCGGCCACCGCCCCACCAGCCCGCCCGCTCGGCAGCGCCGGCCAGCGCCACGGCGATCCGGCGCGGCTGCGCGGGCAGCGCGTCCTCCAGCCGCGCGATGTCCGTCTCGCTCGGGCGCTCGGTCACCGGCAGCCGGACGGCTGCGGTCTCCTTCCCCGTCGGCCGGAACACCAGGCCCGTCTCGAACAGGGCCAGGTCGCCGCTGCCCCGCCCGAGGTTGCGCCGCAGCGCGTCGAGCAGGCCGGGCAGCAGCGTGGTGCGCAGTTCGGGCGCCTCGTCGGAGATCGGGTTGACCAGCCGGACGGTGTGGCGGCGCGCGTCGTCCTCGGGCAGTCCCAGCGCGTCCAGCGCCGCCTGTCCGAGGAACGGGTAGCTCGGCGCCTCCACATAGCCGACCCCGGCCAGGGCGCGGCCCACCCGGCGGTGCAGCCGCTGCCTGGGCGTCAGACCGCGCCCGGCGGGCGGCCGGGGCAGGGTGGACGGCAGCGTCGCGTATCCCTCGAGGCGGATGACCTCCTCGGCCAGGTCGTTGGGCTCGGCCAGGTCGGGTCGCCAGCTGGGCACGGTGACGGTCAGCGCGTCGGAGCCGACCGCGTCGCAGCCGATCTCCTGGAGGCGACGGACCACCGTCTCCCTGCCGTAGGTCACGCCCGCCACCCGGTCCGGGTGGTCGGCCGGGATGACGACATCGCGCCGGGGCGCGGGCGTGCCGACCACGGTGACACCCGGGTCCGCGGTGCCGCCGGCCAGCAGCACCAGCAGGTCCACGGCGCGCTGCCCCGCGGCCGCGGCCGCCTCCGGGTCGACGCCACGCTCGAACCGGCGGGCCGCCTCGCTGCTCAGCCGGTGCCTGCGGGCGGTGCGGGCGACCGTGACCGGGTCGAAGTGCGCCATCTCCAGCACGATGTCGGTGGTGCCCACCGCCTGGCCCATCAAGGGCTGATCGGCGGTCTCCGCGATCTCCGTGTCGGCGCCGCCCATGACCCCGGCCAGGCCGATGGGCCCGCTGTCGTCGGCGATCACCAGGTCCTCGGGGTCGAGGGTCCTCGCGGTGCCGTCCAGGGTGGTCAGCTTCTCCCCGGCGCGGGCACGGCGGACGGCGATCGCCCCGGCCAGCCGGGCGCGGTCGTAGGCGTGCAGGGGCTGGCCGATCTCCAGCATCACGTAGTTGGTGACGTCCACGGCCAGCGAGATCGGCCGCATGCCCGCCTTCTGGAGGCGGCGCTGGAGCCACAGCGGCGAGTGCGCCTCGGGCCGCACCCCGGTGACCGCGCGCAGCACGATCCGGTCGCACGCCTCCCGGTCGGCGACCGCGGCCGGGTACCCCGAGCCGTTCCCCGCCGGCACGTCGAGCAGCGCCGGGTCGCGCAGCGGCAGCCCGAACGCGATGGCGGTCTCGCGGGCGAGGCCGCGCATGGACAGGCAGTACCCGCGGTCGGGGGTGACGGCGATGTCGAGGACCTCGTCCTCCAGCTGGAGGAGCTCGACCGCGTCGGTTCCCGGCTCGTACTCGGGCGGGAGCACGAGGATGCCGCCGTGGTCGTCGCCGATGCCGAGCTCGCGGGCCGAGCAGATCATGCCCTCGGAGACCTTGCCGTAGGTCGTGCGGGCGCCGATCTCGAAGCCGCCGGGCAGCACGCCGCCCGGCAGGATGACGACGACCTTGTCGCCGGGCCCGAAGTTGCTCGCGCCGCAGATGATGTTCTGCGGCTCGCCGGTCCCGTTGGCCGCGCCCACGTCCACCTGGCAGTAGCGGATGGGCTTCTTGAACTCGGTCAGCTCCTCGACCGCGAGCACCCGGCCCACCACCAGCGGCCCCGTGATGTCGGCGCCGAGCCTCTCGACGGCCTCCACCTCGAGGCCCGCGGAGATCAGCCGCTCCGCGACCTCGCGGCCGGTGACCTCGGCGGGCAGGTCGACGTACTCCCGCAGCCAGGAAAGCGGGGCGCGCATCAGATCTCCATCCCGAACGGCCGGGTGAAACGCACGTCACCCTCGATCATGTCTCGCATGTCCGCGACGTTGTGGCGGAACATCAGCAGCCGCTCGATACCGAAGCCGAAGGCGAACCCGCTGTACTTCTCCGGGTCCACGCCGCAGGCGACCAGCACCCGCGGGTTGACCACGCCGCAGCCGCCGAGCTCGACCCAGCCCTCGCTGGAGCAGGTGCGGCAGGGCCGGTCCGGATGGCCCACGGACTCGCCGCGGCAGCGGAAGCAGAGCATGTCCATCTCGGCGGACGGCTCGGTGAACGGGAAGTAGTGCGGCCGCAGTCGCGTGTGCACGCCCTCGCCGAACAGCGAGCGCACCATGTGGTCCATCGTGCCCTTGAGGTCCGACATGGTCAGGCCCTCGTCGATGGCCAGCAGCTCGACCTGGTGGAAGACCGGGCTGTGGGTCGCGTCCAGCTCGTCGCTGCGGTAGACGCGGCCGGGGCAGATCACGTAGATGGGCGGCGTGCGCTCCAGCATCGCGCGGATCTGCACCGGCGAGGTCTGGGTGCGCAGCACCACCTGCGAGTCGGCGCCCGGCTCGGGCCCCTCGACGAACAGGGTGTCGTGCGTGGAGCGGGCCGGGTGGTCGGGGTCGATGTTGAGCGCGTCGAAGTTGAACCACTCGGCCTCGACCTCGGGGCCCTCGGCCACCTCGTAGCCCATGGCCACGAAGATGTCCTCGATTCGCTCCGAGAGCGTGGTCAGCGGGTGCCTGGCGCCGGAGGGGAGACGGTCGTGGGGCAGGGTGACGTCCACCGCCTCCTCGACCAGCACCCGCTCGTCGCGCTCGGCCTCCAGCTCGGCCTGGCGGGCGGCGAGCGCCTTGTTCACCGCGCCCCTGGCCCGGCCGACGCGCTTGCCCGCCTCCGCCCGCGCCTTGGGGGGCAGCGCCCCGATCTCCCGGTTGGCCAGGGCCAGCGGCGAGCGGTCGCCGACGTGGGCGACCTTGGCCTCGCGCAGCGCGTCCAGGTCGGTCGCGGCGGCGAACGCCGCGAGCGCCTCGTCCCGCACCCGGTCGATCTCGTCCGGTTTCAGTGCCTCGACCTCGACAGGGTCGTAGGACTTGTTGGGTGCCGACATCTCTTCCCGTACTTCCGATTGGCGTGACCCGCCGCGCCTCCCCGGGTCCAGGGACCGAGTCTAAGGGGGCGCGCACGGCTGCGTGTACGCGGTGGACGCCCGCGGGACCGGCCCCGGTGAGCCCGCCAGGGGCTACAGGAGGAACGCCGGCGTGCCCGCGGGCAGGATAAATCGGAAACGGGCGCCGCCCCCGGCCGAACGGCCGACGGTGACCGTGCCGCCGTGCGCCTCGACGATGCCCTTGACGATGTAGAGGCCGAGGCCCGTGCCGCCGCGCTCGCTGCCCCGCCAGAAGCGGGTGAAGACCCGGTGCATCGCCTCCTCGGGGATGCCGGGTCCCTCGTCGCTGACGGTCACGGCCAAGCCTTCCTGGCGGGTCCTGGTGGACGGAACGCGGTCCATCTCGATGGTGACGGTTCCGCCGCCGTGCCGCACGGCGTTTTCCAGCAGGTTGCCCAGGACCTGGTCCACCTTGTCGGGATCCGCCCACAGTCCCGGCAGCGGCTCGCTCAGCCGCAGGGCGAAACGCTCGGCGGGGCAGCCCCCGTTGACCATGTTCTTCACATGGCGGCGGACCGCCTCGTCGAGCCTCACCGGCTGCCTGCGGATCTCCAGGCGCCCGGAGTCGATCCTGGAGACGTCCAGGAGCTCGGTGATCAGGCGCGTGACCCGGTCGGCGTCGCAGTCCACGGTCTGGAGCATCAGCCGCTTCTGCTCGTCGGTGAACCGGTCCCACTTGTCCAGCATGGTGGCCGTGAAGCCCTTGACCGAGGTCAACGGGGAACGCAGCTCGTGCGCGACGGTCGCGATGAGCTCGGCGTTGCTGCGCTCGGTGCGCTTCCTGGCGTCGGTGCCGCGCAGGGTCACCACGAGGCGGCGCACGGGCCCGCCGGGGTGGGGGCGGACGTAGCGGGCGGTCACGAGCACCTCGCGCCCGCCGGGGAGCAGCAGGTTCCGCTCGGGCTGTCCCGAGCGGGTGGCGAGACCGCCATACGGGTTGGTCAGCCGCCACCAGGGGCGGCCGTCGGGGTCCTCCAGGGGCAGGGCGCTTTCGAGGGGGCGTCGCAGGGACTCCTCGGACGTGCGTCCCGTCAGCCGTGCCGCCTCGGTGTTGAAGCAGCTGACCAGGCCGAGCCGGTCGGCGACCACCAGACCGTCGGGAAGATCATCGGGCCTGAGGTCCAGCAGCCCGGCACCGAATGCGGTGTCCATCCCCGTTCGCCCCTCTCCCACTGCGGGTCACCCTACTAGGGATCGGGGCAATCATCCCTCGCCGGTTGAACGGGCAATCATCGTCCCGGCCCCCGTATCACGGGCCTCCGGAGCCAGGCAGCCGCCGGGGGCGCGCTGGGCGCGGGCGGAGGCGTAGAGGCAGACCGCCGCCGCGGTGGCCAGATTCAGGCTCTCGGCCCGGCCGTGGAGGGGCACCCTGACGACGGCGTCGGCGAGCGCGCGGGTCTCCTCGGGCAGGCCCCACGCCTCGTTTCCGAAGATCCATGCGGTGGGTCGGCCCATGGTGCCCGCGTCCAGTTCCGCGTCCAGGTCGCGGTCGCCGCCGCCGTCGGCGGCCAGCACCCGCACCCCCGCGCCCGACAGGGCGCGCTCCGCCTCGGCGACGGGGACGCCGACGGCGACCGGGAGGTGGAAGAGGCTGCCGACGGAGGCGCGCACGGCCTTGGGGTTGTAGACGTCGACGGAGGCGTCGGTCAGCACGACGGCGTCCGCCCCGGCGGCGTCGGCGCAGCGCAGCACGGTCCCGGCGTTCCCCGGGTCGCGGACGTGCGCGAGCACGGCGACCAGCCGCGGACGGGCGGCGGCGATCTCGGCCAGCGGGCGGTCGAGGAAGCGGCAGACGCCGACCAGGCCCTGGGGGGTGACCGTCCCGGAGAGGTCGGCGAGGACGGCCGGGTCGGCCAGGTGGACCGGGGCGCCCGCCGCCGCGGCGGCGCCGACGACGTCGGCGTGGCGCTCGGCGGCCTCGGCGGTGGCGAACACCTCGACCAGGGTCGGCTCCCCGCCGGTCCCGTGGGCGACCGCCTCGCGCACGGCCTGCGGGCCCTCGGCGAGGAACCGGCGCTCCTTCCCGCGGGCGCTGCGCCGGGTCAGCCGCCGGGCGGCGGTGACGCGGGGCGAGCGCGCGGAGATCGGCTCGGCGGCAGGGCCCATGGCAGGCGGCTCACTTTCGGACACGGGGAGGGAGCCGGAAACGGACGGACCCGCGGGCGCGGGGCCAGCGGGTCCGGTCACCAGGTGCCCGGCGGGGTGCTCAGGCGGCCTTGGGGGCGTTGACGTCGCTGGGCAGCGCCTTCTGGGCCGTCTCGACCAGGACCGCGAAGGCGGTCGGGTCGCTGACGGCGAGCTCGGCCAGCATCTTGCGGTCGACCTCGATCTCCGCGGCCTTCAGTCCCTGGATGAACCGGTTGTAGGTGATGCCGTTGGCGCGGGCGGCGGCGTTGATGCGCTGGATCCACAGCTGCCGGAAGTCGCCCTTGCGCTTCTTGCGGTCGTTGTAGTTGTAGACGAGGGAGTGGGTGACCTGCTCCTTCGCCTTGCGGTACAGGCGGGAACGCTGGCCGCGGTAGCCGCTGGCCTGCTCGAGGATCGCCCGGCGCTTCTTGTGGGCGTTGACTGCCCGCTTGACGCGTGCCACGTGAGTACTCCTTGCAGCGGGGCCGCGGTGTGCTCACGCGGCCCGGAAACGGATGGGGTCCGGTCGGCTGTCGGGCGCCCGCCGCCGTGTGCGGCACGCGGGTCGCGCCCGGGTCACTTGCCGAGAAGCTTCTTGATCCTCTTGGCGTCGGCCGGAGCCGTCTCCGTGGTGCCGGCGAGGCGACGGGTCAGCGTCGACGGCTTGTGCTCCAGGTAGTGACGGCGACCGGCGCGCTGGCGCATCACCTTGCCGGAACCAGTGATCTTGAAGCGCTTACCGGTGCCGGTGTGCGTCTTGTTCTTCGGCATATCGCCGTTCTCTCCCTCGTCTTCGAACTGTCCTCATGCCGCCGGGGCGGCGCCCTGCCTCAGGCGGACGCCTTCCCCTGCTGGCGCTCGGCCTTGCGGGCGGCCTGGGCCTCCCGGGCCTCGGCCATGGCCTCGGTCTTCTTCTTGTGCGGGCCGAGAACCATGATCATGTTCCGCCCGTCCTGCTTGGGGTTGGACTCGACGAAGCCCAGATCCTGAACGTCCTCGGCGAGCCGTTGCAGCAGTCGGAAGCCCAGCTCGGGCCGGGACTGCTCACGCCCGCGGAACATGATCGTGATCTTGACCTTGTCCCCCTGCTTCAGGAACCGAACGACGTGACCCTTCTTGGTGTCGTAGTCGTGCGGGTCGATCTTCGGCCGGAGCTTCATCTCCTTGATGACCGTGTGCGCCTGGTTCTTGCGCGCTTCACGGGCCTTCATGGCCGACTCGTACTTGAACTTTCCGTAGTCCATGAGCTTGCAGACCGGCGGGCGGGCGTTCGCCGCCACCTCGACCAGGTCGAGGTCGTACTCCTGGGCAAGCTCCAGGGCTTTGGCAAGCGGCACGATGCCGACCTGCTCGCCGCTGGGACCTACGAGTCGCACCTCTGGGACGCGAATCCGGTCGTTGATGCGGGGCTCGGCGCTGATGGGGCCTCCTCGGGGTTGCGCCGCGCGGATGCCTGGCGGACAGCCGCGCTGGAACAGTTCGGTGAACCGCCACTCGGCGGCGCAAAAAACGCCCCGGGCGGCACACAGGCGGGGCTCCACGTGAACCGGGAGCACCGCCGCGGCTCATCGCGGGGCGCACAAGGACCGGTGACCTGCCGACCCGGAGGCCGATCAGGTGGGAGTGCGGAGCCTCCACTTGCGGGCCGGGCACATGAATGTCCGGCCGGTCACATTCCATGGTACAGCACCCTTGCGGGAGCGCCGTACCCTGTGCGGACCCCCCGCCGGGCGCGCGCCGCCCGGCGCATAGTGTGGCCCGCATGAACGACGCCGACCAGGACATCAGCGACATGACCAGGGACATCGCGGACGTTCCCGCGGTCGAGGTGATCACCACCGTGGCCGTGCACCTGATGAGCGCCGCCGCGGTCAGCCTGGGTCTGGCCGAGGGCGGCGAGAAGCACCGGGACCTGGACGAGGCGAGGAAGCTGATCACCGCGCTCGCCGGGCTGGTGACGGCCGCCGCCCCCGAGGTGGGCACGTATCACGCCGCACCCCTGCGGGACGGGCTGAAGTCGCTCCAGCTGGCCTTCAGGGAGGCGTCGACGGTGCCGGACGCCCCGGGCCAGGGGCCGGGCGAGGCGTTCACGGGGCCGGTCGTCGGGTAGGCACGGCCCGCCGCCAGTCGCTGAGCCACTCGTCGGGCTGCGGGTGGACGATCCGGTGCACGATCACCGCGATGGCCGCGCCCACCAGGGGCGCGACGATGAACAGCCACAGCTGCGCCAGCGCGCTCCCCGCGGCGAACAGCGCGGGCGCCAGGCTCCGCGCCGGGTTCACCGAGGTCCCGGTCAGCGGGATGCCGACCAGGCTGACGGCGCCCAGGGTGAGTCCGACCGGCACGCCCTCCCAGCCCTTGAGCAGCGCGTCGCCCGTCACCGAGAGCCACACGAAGACCAGCAGGAACGTCAGCATGATCTCGACGACGAACGCGCCGCCGAGCGAGAGGCCGACCGCGGACCTGGAGTCGAAGCCGTTGGTGCCGAACGCCTCGCTGGTGTCCAGGCCCGGGACCTGCTTGGCCACCAGGAAGAGCAGCGCGGCGCCCGCGATGGCGCCGACGAACTGCGCGATCCAGTAGGCGATCGCGGCCTGGAGCGTCATCCGGCCGGCCAGCAGCATGCCCAGCGTCACGGCCGGGTTGACGTGGCTGCCCGAGATCGCGCCGAACGCGTAGATGAGCCCGAGCAGGACGAAGGCGAAGGCCAGGGCGATGCCCATGGACCCGATGAACTCGCCGGCGAGCACGGCGGCTCCGACCCCGAAGAAGACGAGGATCAGACTCCCCACGAACTCGGCCGCGAGCGGCTGCGGATCGGTCTCGGCTGACATGGCGCCCTCCTCGTTGGCTGACGACGGCCTACGTCGGAGTCTGTGGCGGGGCCATGGCCGCCGCACTCCCGGTGACGCCATCCGGGTGGCGGGCGCGCCCCGGCGCGCGCCGGGGGCGGGAGGTCAGCGGCGGTAGGTGGGCTCGCCCGGCAGCGCGCCGCCCTCGGGCAGCACCGCGAGCTGGAGGCCGCGCACCAAGTGGGCGCGGAGGACCGCGTCGGCGGCCAGCGCGCGGGCCAGCCGGGTGACCGCGGGCGCGGGCGGCTCGGGACCGTCGAGCACGAGCGCGAGCGTGCCGTCCGCGGCGCCGCCGGGGACCAGGTGGGCGGCGGCCACCGCCGGTTCCGTGGCGAGCACGGCCCGGACCGCCTCGGCCACCGCGGGCGCGGCGGCCGGGGAGCCGCCGCCCGCAACGGTCCGCAGCCCGGCCCCGGAGAGCTCGTAGGTCACCGGCCCCGCCACGTCGAGCACCAGCGCGCCCGCGCCCTCCTGGACGGCGGCGGCCAGGGCCTGCCGGGTGGTGACCGGCACGGGTCTGGCGTCGGGGCGCCAGCGGGCCAGGGTCCCGGTGGCGGTGAAGACGGGCAGGGCCCGCCGCCCGCCGGGCAGGGCCAGGGTGAGCACCGCCATCTCGCTGCTCTTCTCCCGTCGCAGGCCGTCGTCCCCGGTCTCCGCCTCGCCGAGCACGGCGACCACGGGGGCCAGCAGCCGTGCGCCGGTGAGGGCGGCGAGGACGGCGGGCTCGGCCGCCGGGTCGCGCGCCCAGTCGGCGAGCGCGCGGGCGAGGGCGGGGTCGGCCGCGCCGTCGTCGTCGGCGAAGGCGGGACTGGGGATGTTGGTCAGCGGCACGCGTCGAGGGTATCCAGCGGCGCGTGCCCGGCGTGCGGGTGGTGGGGGCGCTCGTCGGGGGCCCGCGCCCGAGGCACTGTTACCGACTGTTACATGTTCTTCATTCCGGGAGCGGTGACTCGCGCATATGTGCGGGGATACGGTGCGGTTATGAGACTGTCGCGGCGCATACGGCCTGCCCTGGTGGTGAACTCCGCCCTGGCGACATCGCTGTTGGCCGTCGTCGCCACCGGCGACACCGTGTCGCTGCCCGCGCGGCCGCAGGCGGTCGAGAGGCCGGCGGACGAGGCCGTCGGGGGAGGGGACGCGGGGGACTCCGGGGACTCGGCTCCCGGCGCCCAGGCGGGCGGCGCCACCTCGCCGAACTCGATACCGACCGCCCCCCTGCCCGACGCGCTCCTGGCGCAGTCCCTCGCCCCGCTGGACGCCGCCGCGCCCACGCGCCTGTCGGTCGCCGTCTCCGCCACGGACGGTTCGGTCACCGCCGTGTACGGCGAGGAGCACTTCGACACCGCCAGCATCGTGAAGGTCGACATCCTGGCCGCCCTGCTGCTCCAGGCGCAGGACGCGGGCCGGGAGCTGACGACGCAGGAGCGCGGGGCGGCCGAGGTGATGATCCAGCAGAGCGACAACGACGCGGCCGACGAGCTGTGGAACGTGATCGGGCGCGGCCCCGGGCTGAACGACGCGAACGAACGGCTCGGCCTGACCGGGACCACGGCGGGCCCCGAGGGTCACTGGGGGCTGACCCAGACCACCAGCCTGGACCAGATAGCCCTGCTGCGGGCGGTCTACGGCACCTCCTCGCCGCTCGACGCCTCCTCCAGGACGTACATCCGCGACCTGATGGCCACCGTGGTGCCCGATCAGCGGTGGGGGATATCCGCGGCGGTGTACGGAGCCGCGGGCGTGGAGCTGAAGAACGGCTGGCTGCCGCGGACCAAGACCGGCCTGTGGGACGTCAACAGCATCGGCCGGATCCTCGTGGCTGGCCGGGAGTACCTGGTGGCGGTGGTCTCCGACGGGCACGCCTCGCACGCGGAGGGCATCGAGATGGTCGAGGCCGCCGCGGCGGCGGCCATCACGGCCCTGCTCCCGGTCAGTGAGGGGTCGGCCTCGTCGCCTGGCGCCTGATCCTCTCGCGGATGCGTGCGGTTCCGCCCGCCATCAGCGCCGCCGCGGCGCCGAGCAGCACCACCCCGGCCGCCCCCGACACCGGGGCGAGCCACGCGTTCCCCCCGGGGCCACCGCCCTCCGCGCTCGGTCCCGGACCGAAGAACTCCCCTTCGTAGGGCTCCGTCGCGGGTTCGAGCCGAAGGGCCGTCAGGCCCTGCGCCGCCGCGATGGCCGCCGCCGGGTCCACCATGCCGCTGCCCAGCGCGTCGTCGCGCCCGCCCTCGGGCGGGTCCTGGGCGGTCTCCGCGAGCAGGTCGCGCACCTGGGCCGGGGTCAGATCGGGGTGGGCGGCGCGCAGCAGCGCCACGGAGCCGGAGACGAACGCGGCGGCGGCCGACGTTCCCCAGCCGGTGTAGTACTCGCGGTCCGGGTCGGCCACGATCACGTCCTTGCCCGGCGCGCTGACGGTGGCGTACCAGCGCCGCGTGGAGAACTCGGCGCGGCTGCCGCTGCGGTCGACGGCCGCGACCGCGATCACCCCCGGGTAGCCGGCCGGGTAGGAGACGGGGTCGCCGCTCTCGCCGCCGTTGCCCGCGGAGGCGACGACGACCGCGCCCTTGGACAGGGCGTAGCGGACGGCGGCGTCCTCCTCGGGGTCGGGGTGGGCGGACTCGCTGTCGTCGCCGAGGGAGAGGTTGATGACGTCGGCGCCCTGGTCGGTGGCCCAGCGGATGCCCTCGGCCAGCGCCCCGGAGCGGGACTCGCGGGCCTCGTCGCGGGCCGGGTCGTCGTCCTCCAGGAGCACCCGCACCGGCAGGATGACGGCCTCGGGGGCGACGCCCATCACCCCGGCGTTCCGCCCGGCGCCGTGGCCGCGTCCCGCGATGATGCCGGCCATGGCGGTGCCGTGCGAGGCCCACTCGTCGTCGCCCGGCTCGGCGCCCATGCGGACCAGGTCCCGGCCCTGGAGGACGCCACCGGAGAGGTCGGGGTGGGCGGGGTCGACGCCGGTGTCGAGAACGGCGACGGTGATGCCCTGCCCGCGGGTGGTCTCCCAGGCGGCGGGGGCGTTGACCGCGTCGAGCGCCCACTGCTGCTGGTCGCGGATGGCGTCGGCGCGGGCCGGGGTGGCGCCCTGGAGCAGCCCGGCGGCGAGCAGCGCCGCCAGCGCGGATGCTCCGGCGACGCGCCGGAGCGTGCGCGCCGGGCGGCCGGAGGCGCTCCGGGCGCGCGGGCGCGGGCGCGGCGCGGCAGTGGCACCGGGGGCTGGGGCTGGGGCGGTGGCGGTCACGACTCCCCGTCCTCCTGGTCGGCGGCGGCGCGCAGATCGCGCTCGACGCGTTCGGCGATGCCCGCCGCGTCGTGGCCGAGTCCGGCCAGCGCGACGGTGGTGTCCTGGTCCTCGGCCGTCGCCTCGGCGGCGGGCTGCGGCTCCTCGATGGCGCGGCCGTCGGCGAACCCGGTGACGGTGTAGGCGACGACGGGAAGTCCTGGCAGAGCCTTGATGGTCCAGGAGGCGCGCTGCGCGTCGCCGAAGTCCTCGGCGGGGGTGCCCGGCGCGGCGAACGGGCGGGGCAGCAGGTCGGCGCGGGCGTCGAGGCCCTCGTCGGTGAGGCGCCGGCCGAGTGCGTCCATCTCGGCGGTGTCGGCCTCGGTGAAGAGCAGGCCGACGGTGGTCACGCTGGTCTGCGTCTCGTCGGCGTAGGTGGCACGCAGCAGCCGGTGGCAGCCGACCGCGTCGAGCACCTCGGCGAGCAACGGGTCGAACGCGTCGGCGCACGCGGCGTCGGGGGCGACGGCCACGCGTATCCAGCGCCGGTCGGCGCCGCCGGGGCCCGCCCCCTCGCCGGTGATCTCCGGCGGGAAGAGCGCGTCGACGGGTATCTCCCGCCACAGCTCGCGTCGTTGGTCGAGAGCGGCCTCGCCCGAGGTGCCGCCGTCGCCGTCCCCCGCCAGCCAGGCCCCGGCCGCGGCGCCGCCGAGCAGGCCGGTGCCGAGCACCAGGCAGGTGACGGTGGTGACCAGCCGCACCGAGGCGCGGGTGGTGACCGCGCGCAGCACGGCGCCCGCGGGCGGCGCGAGCGCGTCGGACGCGAGCGGGGGCGGAGGAG
>NZ_LAVK01000216.1 GCF_001083795.1 Streptomyces sp. SBT349 | reverse complement strand
GGGTGGGGCGGTGGGAGGCGGCGGACTCGGTGGTGCGGGACGGCTGACGGGGGATGAGTCGAACGTACGATCCATCGAACGGATTCACCTAAAGTGGAACCGGCTGCCGCCGAATCGGCGTTCTTCCTGATGTCCTCCGGGAGACGCGGCAGCGGACGGAGTAGCGAACTGATGAGGGACGGGATGCGGCGCAAGAGCCTGATGGCGGCGGCGGCGCTGCTCAGCGGGGTACTGACACTGACGGCGTGCAGCGGTGGCGGAGACGACGAGTCCGGGGACTCCGGGGGCGGTTCCGAGCAGAGCGAGGCGGACCGCGCCGCCGAGGACGCGGACACCTCGACGGCCGTGATTTCCATCACGCCGGACGACGGCACCGATGGCGTCGGGATCAACGACGACGTCAGCGTGGCCGTCGAGGACGGGGTCCTGGACGAGGTCGCCATGACGGCGACCGAGACCGGCGCCGAGGTCGCCGGGACGATATCCGACGACCAGCTCACCTGGCAGCCGGACGCCCAGCTGGAACGGGGCACCCGCTACACGCTGGCCGTGCAGGCCAGCGACAGCGAGGGCCGCGAGGCGCACGAGAGCAGGTCGTTCACGACCGTCTCGCCGGACAACAGCTTCACCGGGTACTTCACGCCCGAGGACGGCGCCACCGTGGGCGTGGGGATGCCCGTCTCGCTGAACTTCGACAAGCCCATCACCGACCGGGCCGCAATCGAGGCCGCGGTCGAGGTCAACGCGAGCAGCGGCCAGGAGGTCGTGGGCCACTGGTTCAGCGAGACCCGCCTCGACCTGCGGCCCGAGGACTACTGGCAGGCGAACTCCGAGGTTAGCGTCTCGCTGAACTTCGACGGGGCCGAGGCGGGCGACGGCGTCGTCGGCTGGCAGAGCCGGACCTTCACCTTCACCGTGGGCCGCGCCCAGGTCAGCACCGTGGACGCGGAGAGTCACCGGATGGAGGTCGTGCGCGACGGCGAGAGCCTGCGCACCATCCCGATCTCCGCGGGCAGCGAGGAGAACCCGACGTACAACGGGACGATGGTCATCTCCGAGAAGCTGAAGGAGACCCGGATGAACGGGGCGACCGTCGGCTTCGAGGCCGACGACGGCGAGGGGGAGTACGACATCCCGGACGTCCCGCACGCGATGCGGCTGTCCACCTCGGGCACCTTCGTGCACGGCAACTACTGGGCCGCCGACTCGGTCTTCGGCAGCAGCAACACGAGTCACGGCTGCATAGGGCTCGACGACGCCCAGGGCGCCGACGACGGTGGCACCGACGGGGCCTGGTTCTTCGAGGAGTCCCTCCTGGGCGACGTGATCATCGTGGTGAACTCGCCCGACCGCGAGATCCAGCCGGACAACGGGCTCAACGGCTGGAACCTGAGCTGGGCCGACTGGCAGGCGGGCAGCGCTCTCTGAGCCGCCCCGCCCCGCCCGACCCCCGAAGCGCCACCGCACCTGCCACGCGGTGGCGCTTCGCCGTTCCCGGCCGTTCCGGTCGTCCCGGCCGTTCCCGCCCGGGAATCGGCGGTCAGCGCTGGGAGAACGATCGCTCGCCGTGGACCGCCAGTTCCTCAAGCACCGCCCGCGGGTCCCCGGCCTCGATCAGCTCCAGCAGGTGGCGGTGGCGGGCCACATGCACGTCGAGGTCCTCGTAGTACCGCTCGCGGACATGCAGGTTCCGCGCCATGCACAGCAGCAACTGCCGGTGCAGCGACGCGTAGATCTCGTCGATCCTGCGGTGTCCCGCCACCGCCACGATCGAGGCGTGGAACGCGTACCCGCTCTCCACCAGCGCCGCCCGGTCCTCGGCGCGGGCCGCCTCCTCCATCCGCCCCAGCGCCGCCCGGCACGCGTCGAGCCGCTCGGGTATCCGCACGGGCACGCCGAGTTCGACGGCCGTGCGCTCCAGGGCCGAGCGCAGGGTGAGGATCTCGTAGACGTCCTGGTCGGTGAGCGTCGCCACCGTCGCGCCCCGCCGTGGCTGCACCAGGATGAGGCCCTCCTGCTCCAGCAGGCGCATCGCCTCCCGCAGGGGGGGACGGCTGATGCCGAGGCGGTCGGTCAGCGCCAGCTCGATCAGCCGCTCACCCGGGCCGAGTTCGCCGGAGAGGATCATCCTGCGGATGGCTCCTGCGGCGAGCTGGACGAGGCTCGGCGGGTTCAGCTGCTCGCGCTCGCTTGCGGTCTGGGAAGCCATGGGCCGCCTTTCGGGACATCACGGGGCTCGCGGTGACGGTCGACAACTCCCATCGTCCCAGGGTCTTGCCACCGACGGATGACTATTGTAGACAATAGTTCGCCCACCCCAACCGGTGGGACAGAACCGATGGGATTGAGTATCCATGGAGACCGCTGAACTGCTCCGCCTCTACGACGGCCTTCGGGTCGCAGACGTCCGCGACGGCCTCGACTGGGCCGGACTGCATGCCAAGGGCACCGTCTCGCCCGAGGTCACGCCGCTCTGGCAGGGCGCCAGGATGACCGGCATCGCGAGGACCATCCGCTTCCGGCCCACCGAGAAGGCCGTTCCGCCGCTCACGCCCGAGGAGTACACCGAGTGGGCGGGGCAGTGGTACCGCGACATCTACCCGGACAAGATCACCCCGCACATCCAGCAGGGCGACATCGTCGTCGTGCAGTCCGCCGGGCTGCCGGTGGGCGAGATCGGCTCCAACAACTCCCTCGGCTGGCACGCGGCGGGCGCCACCGGCGTCCTGACCAGCGGCGGTGTCCGTGACACCGACGAGTGCATCATGCAGCAGGTCCCGATCTTCTGCGCCTACCGCGCGCAGAGCATGGTGCAGGGGCGGGTCGAGTTCGACGCCCTGGACGTCTCCGTCGACATCGGCGGCGTGCTGATCCGCCCCGGCGACATCGTCGTGGCGGACGGCGACGGGGTCCTGGCCGTGCCCGTGGAGCACGCCGAGACCGTGGCGAAGTACGCCCGGCAGGAGCTGGAGGGCGACAAGCGGGGCCGGCGAGCGATCTACGAGAAGCTGGGCCGCCCGATGGACGACTCCGTCCGCTGATTCCGCTCCCCGGAAGTACCCCGGAAGGACCCCCGCAGTGACGGTAACGCGCGAGACGACGCGGATCGGCTTCGCCGGTCTTGGCAACCTCGGCCGCCCCATGGCCGAGGCCCTGCTCGACGACGGCTGGCGCCTGGTGCTGCACGACCGTGAGCCCGAACGGGCCCGCGCGTGCGCCGCGTCGGGCGCCGGAGCCACCGGAGCCGCCGAGGTCGCCGAGCGGGTCTCGGGCCTCGGCGGTTGCGGGGTCGTCGCGCTCGCCGTGCCCGACGACGCGGCGGTGGGGGCGGTGCTGGACGAGCTGCTGCCCCTGCTGTCCGAGGGCGCGGTCGTCCTGCTGCACAGCACGGTCCTTCCCGGGACGGCGCGCGATCTCGCGGCGCGCGCCGCCGACCGGGGCGTCGGCCTCCTGGACGCCCCGGTCTCGGGCGGCGCCGAACGCGCCGCCCGGGGCGACCTGGCCGTGATGGTCGGCGGCGACGCCGACGTGCTGGAACGCGCCCGCCCGGTGCTGGAGACCGTCGGCAGCCAGGTGCTGCGCGTCGGCCCCTCGGGCGCCGGGTCGGCGGCCAAGCTCGCCAACCAGCTGATGATGTTCGCCGCGCTGGCCGGTGCCCACGAGGCCATCGACCTGGCGGCCGCCCATGGGATCGCCGAGCGGGACGTGCTCGCCGCGGTCGCGGGCGGGTTGGGCGACTCGTGGGTGGCCCGGAACTGGGGCTTCTTCGACGAGGTCGCCTCCGCGTACGACACGGGCGGCACGCCCGTCTCGGAACGCCCCTGGAGCAAGGACCTCTGGGAGGTGACCGCGGCGGCCCGCGCCGCGGGCGTGAACCTCCCGGTGGCCGGGCTCCTCGCCCAGATCATGGCCGATCGCGTGGAAGCCCACGCCCGGTCGGCGCGGCGGAGCTGACCGCGGCACCAGCCGCCACAGCACGCCGCGCACCGCGACCACGCCCAAGCGGAGGTTTTGCGATGAAGGAAAACGACGCGGGCGGGGCACGGGGAGGGACCGGCACCCTCTCCAGGCCCGAGCCACCCCACCCCCTTCCCACCGGCCCGGGGGGCCGAAAGGCCCGCCGGGGCCGCAGGAGCGCCGAGGACAACAGAGCCGCCTACGCGTTCCTCACCCCCTGGCTCATCGGCATGGCGGTCTTCACCATCGGCCCGATGCTCTTCTCCCTCTATCTGGCGTTCACCCGGTACGACCTCTCCAGCGCGCCGGAGTGGATCGGCTTCGAGAACTTCGACCGGATGTTCACCACCGACCCGCGGTTTTGGACCTCGGTCGACGTGACGCTCACCTACGTGCTGTGGTCCGTGCCGCTGCTGCTGGTCGTCTCGCTCCTCCTGGCGATGGTGCTCAACCGCGGCCTGCGGTTCCTCTCCGGCTACCGCGCGCTGTTCTACATGCCCTCGCTCATCGGCGGCAGCGTCGCCGTCGCCGCGCTGTGGCGGCAGATATTCGGCGAGGAGGGCATCGTCAACAAGGCCCTCGCCGCCATCGGCATCGACCACGGCAGCTGGGTCGGCGACCCCGAGTCGGCGCTGTACACGATCGTCGTGCTCCAGGTGTGGACGTTCGGCTCGGCCATGGTGATCTTCCTGGCCGGTCTGCGGCAGATCCCGCAGGAGCTGTACGACGCGGCGGCCGTGGACGGCGCGAGCCCGATGCGGCGCTTCCGCAGCGTCACGCTGCCCATGCTGTCGCCGCTGGTCTTCTTCAACCTGCTGCTGAGCGTGGTCAACGCCTTCCAGGCGTTCACCGGCGCCTATGTCGTCAGCAACGGCACGGGCGGCCCGGCCGACTCCACGCTCTTCTACACGCTCTACCTCTACGAACAGGGCTTCGCCCAGCTCAACATGGGCTACGCGGCGGCCATGGCCTGGGTGCTCGTCCTCGGTCTCGCGGTCTTCACCGGGCTCCTCTTCCTCAGCTCCCGGTACTGGGTCCACTACGGAGACGAACGATGACCGCGACCACGACGGCGACCACGCGTCGCGCCCCGCGCCCGCCCCACCGGGGGCGTCCGCGCCGCCCGCTCTTCGGCAACCGGCCGACCCGCAGCCCGCTGCTGCGCTCCCTCGTCAGCCACAGCGTGATGATCATCTCGCTGATCCTGATGCTCTACCCGCTGCTGTGGATGATCGGGGCCTCCTTCCGCCCCGACAACCAGGTGTTCACCACGCTCGGCCTGTGGACCGGCGACTTCACGGGCGAGAACTATTCCAACGGCTGGGGCGGAGGCGACCAGCTCAACTTCTCCCGGTTCTTCTTCAACTCGCTCACCCTGACCGTGCTGTGCATCGTCGGCAACATGGTGAGCTGCGCCCTGACCGCCTACGCGTTCGCCCGGCTCGAATTCCGGTTCAAGAAGACGCTGTTCGCGCTGGTCATCGGCACCCTGCTGCTGCCCTACCACGTCACGCTGGTCCCGCAGTACATCCTCTTCAACCAGCTGGGCTGGGTGAACACCTTCCTGCCGCTCGTGGTGCCCAAGATCCTGGCCACGGACGCGTTCTTCATCTTCCTGATGGTCCAGTTCATCCGCCAGCTGCCCACCAGCCTGGACGACGCCGCCCGCATCGACGGCTGCGGCCACTGGGGGATCTTCCGCCGCGTCATCGTCCCGCTGTCCATACCGGCGCTGGGCACGACGGCGCTGTTCACGTTCATCAACACCTGGAACGACTTCCTCGGCCCCATGCTCTACCTGACCGAGCCCGACACCTGGACGGTCTCCCAGGGCCTCGCGTCCTTCCTCGACGCCACAGGACAGTCCGAGTACGGCTCGCTGTTCGCCATGTCCACGCTCTCCCTGGTGCCCGTGGTCGGCTTCTTCATCGCCGCCCAGAAGCTCCTGATCGAGGGCATCGCCACCAGCGGGCTGAAGTGAGGGGACCGCGATGAGACTGCGTTTTCCGAGGTACCGACGGGGGCCGGTGGCGGGCGCCGCCGTGCTGCTGACCCTGCTCACCGCCGCCTGCGGGCAGCCGATGCCCGACCACTCGGCCGCCGACCTGCGCGGCGAGGGGGACGTCTCCGGGGACATCCGCTTCTCCTGGTGGGGCTCCGCCTCGCGCAACGAGCGCACCAACGAGGTCGCCGACATCTTCGAGGAGGAGTTCCCCGGTACCCATGTCAAGCGCGAGGCCGCCGACTGGGGCAACTACTTCAAGCGCCTCAACGTCCAGGGCGCGGGCGACAACATGCCCTGCGTCACCCAGCTCCAGGCGCGCACGCTCAACGACTTCACCGACCGCGACGCGCTGCTGCCCCTCGACCCGATGATCGAGTCCGGCGTCATCGACGTCAGCGACATCCCCGAGCCCGTCCTCGACACCGGCCGGGGCCCCGACGGGAAGCTGTACATGCTGCCCACCGGCGCCGCCTACGACGCGCTCACGGTCAACGTGTCGCTCGCCGAGGAGGCCGGGGCCGAGCTGCCCGAGGGCAACTACACCTGGGAGGACTACATCGACTTCCTGCGGGCCGCCGACGCCGGTCTCCCGGAGGACATCGCGCCGGTCAACTACCAGGGCGGCCTGCCCAACTTCTTCATCGCCTATGTCGAGGGCCTGGGCGCCGACCTGTTCGAGGGCAACCAGCTGGGCTTCGACAGGGAACTGCTCACCGAGTACTGGAACATGTGGGTCGGCCTGCACGACGAGGGGCTCACCAACTCCCCGGCCGAGGTCGCCGAGCAGCCGCCGTCCCCCGAGGCGGGCTATGTGGCGCAGGGCGACGTGATGAGCGACAGCGGCCCCGGCAACGCGCTCACCCCGGTGCAGGGCGCGCTCGACGGCGCCCACCCGGGCCAGCGCGTGACCACGCTGCCGCTGCCCAGCGGGCCCGACGGCCGCACCGGCAACGTGCTGATCTCCTCCGGCCTGTCCATCCCGCGCAACTGCGACAACGTGTCCACGGCCGCCGCGTTCATCGACTTCTGGGCCAACGACGAGCGCAGCGGGGACACCTACGCCTCCGACAACGGCGCGGTCACCAACACCGAGCTGCTCCAGCGGCAGCTGGAGGACCCCGAGCTGCCCGACCTCAAGAAGCGTGAACTCGCCCTCTACCAGGACATCGTCGACCGCGACCCGCAGAACCTGCTCTACCCGCCCGGCTACATGGGCGTCTTCGAATCCGCGTTCAGCCGCGCCTTCGACGACGTGGCCTTCGGCAAGAAGTCGGTCCCCGAGGCCGTCGACTCGTTCTTCGAGGAAGCCAACGCCGGCCTCTCCATGTGACCCCCGTGATCCAGGACGAGACTCCAGGACGAGACCCTCAGGAAGAGACACCATGCATGACGAATCCGACACCCAGCCGGCCGCGGCCCTCGCCGGCCTGCGGGTGGTGGACCTGACCCAGGTGATGGCCGGGCCGTTCTGCACCATGATGCTCGCCGACCTCGGCGCCGACGTCATCAAGGTGGAGAACCCGGGCGGCGGCGACGCGACCCGGCACTCCTGGGGCGAGACCGGCGAGGGCCGCGACTCCACGGCCTTCTTCGCCCTCAACCGCAACAAGCGCAGCGTGTGCCTCGACCTGAAGACCGAGCAGGGCCTCGCCGACCTGCACGACCTGGCGCGCACGGCCGACGTCGTGGTGCACAACTGGCGCCCCGGCGTCGCCGAGCGCCTCCGCGTCGACTACGCGACCCTGTCCGCCCTCAACCCCGGGCTGATCTACGCCAACATCTCCGGATTCGGCGGCAGCGGCCCCTATGCCGGGCGTCCCGGCTACGACCTGATAGCGCAGGGCATGACCGGCGCGATGAGCGTCACCGGCGAGCCGGGCGGCAGGCCGGTGAAGAACGGCCTGCCGGTCGGCGACCTGGGCGCGGGGCTGCTGCTGGTCAGCGGCATCCTCGCCGCCTACCTGCACCGGCTGCGCACCGGCGAGGGCCAGCGGGTGGAGACCTCGCTGTTCGAGGCGATCGTGGCGCTCTCGGTGTGGGAGTCCACCGAGTACTGGGCCACCGGCGAGGCGCCGAAGCCGCTGGGCTCGGCCAACCGCATGTCGGGGCCCTACCAGGCGCTGCGCACCCGCGACGGCTACCTCACCGTCGGCGCGAACAACCAGCGGCTGTGGCACGGCCTGTGCAGGGCGCTCCGCCTGGACCACCTCGCGGAGGACGAGCGGTTCGCGAGCAATATGGACCGCATGCGCCATCGCGACGAACTCGCCGGACTCATCGAGGAGCGGCTGGCCGAGGACGACACCGAGGTCTGGGTGGACACCCTGCTGGCCGCGGGCGTCCCGGCCGGGCCGATCCTCGACTACGCCCAGGTCCTCGACCACGACCCGCACGTCAAGGCCCGGGGCCTGGTGCGGGAGATCGACCACCCGGTCGCGGGCCGGGTGAAGGTGCTGGCCCCGCCGATCACCCTCGACCGCAGCCCGGCCACCATCCGCAGGCACCCGCCGGTGATCGGCGAGCACACCGACGAGGTGCTCGCCGAGATCCGCCGCGCGCGGGAGCGGGAGAGGGAGCGTGACCAGTGAGCGGGACCGACGGGACCGAAGGAACCGGCGCGACCGGCGCGACCGGCGGGGGAGAGGTGCTGGCCGTCCGCGAGGGCGACGTGGTCCGCATCACCCTGTCCCACCCCGAGCGCCGCAACGCCCTCACCTTCGCCATGTACGACCGGCTGGCCGAGGCGTGCGACCTCGCCGACGAGCCGGGCGTGCGGGTGGTGGTGCTGCGGGGCGCGGGCGGCAGGGCGTTCGCCGCGGGCACCGACATCCGGCACTTCACCGCGTTCGACGAGGAGTCGGGCGGCGAGCAGGGCCTCGCCTACGAGCGGCGCGTGGGACGGAGCCTGGCGCGCCTCCTCGCGCTGCGCGCGCCCCTGGTCGGCGTGGTGGAGGGCCCCGCGGTCGGCGGGGGCCTCGCCCTGGCCGCCGCCTGCGACCTGCTGCTCGCCACCCCCGACGCGCGGTTCGGCGCCCCCATCGCCCGCACCCTGGGCAACCTGCTGCCCGCGCCCGTCGTCGCCCGCCTCAAGGACCGGCTCGGCGGCGCCCGCGCGCTGGGGATGCTGCTGACCGCCGAGCTGATGGACGCCCCGACGGCCGCGGCGGCGGGCCTGGTCCACGCCGTCGTGGACCGCGAGGAGCTCGACGCGCGGGCCGAGGACCTGGTCGAACGGCTCCGCACCGCCGCGCCGCTGACCCTGGCCGGGCTCAAGGAGACCGACCGCAGGCTGGCCGCCGCGGCGGCGGCCGTGGACACCGACGACCTGCTGCGGCGCGCCTACGGCAGCGCCGACTTCCGCGAGGGGGTCCGCGCCTTCCTCGCCCGTGAGACCCCCCGCTGGGAGGGCCGCTGATGCCGTACCCCCCGAGCCCGCCCGTGATCGACGCCCACCACCACTTCTGGCGCGTCGCCCGCCAGCACCAGAGCTGGCGCACCGGCGACCACCACGCCATCGACCGCGACTACGGGCCGGAGGACCTGCGCGCCGCGGCGCGCGCCGCGGGCGTGGACGCCACCGTCCTGGTCCAGTCCGTCGACACCGCCGAGGAGAACGACCGCCTCGCCGCCTACGCCGCCGAGGCGGGCGACCTCGCGGCCGGCATCGTCGGCTGGCTGCCGCTCGCGGACCCGGCCGCCGCCCGCGCCGAGCTGGACCGCTTCACCCACCCCCTGCTCACCGGCGTGCGCACCCTGATCGCCCGCGACCCCCTGGACTGGCTCACCGCCCCCGGCACCGTGGCCCTCTTCCGCGACCTCGCCGCCCGCGGCCTGACCTGGGACGTGGTGCCGGTCACCGCCGAGCAGGTGGCCCGGGTGACGGCGCTGGCCGAGGCCGTTCCCGACCTGCGGATCGTCGTCGACCACCTCGCCCGCCCGCCCGTGGAGTCCGGCGCCCGCGAGCCGTGGGCCTCGCAGCTGACCGCCCTCGCCCGGCAGCCGGGCATCGCCTGCAAGGTCTCCGTCGGCATCGACGTCCTCACCGCCTGGCCGCGCTGGGACGCCGACGCGCTGCTGCCCCATGTGGCCCACGCCGTCGAGGTGTTCGGGCCCGGCCGGCTGATGCTCGCCTCCAACTGGCCCGTCGTGCTGCTCCGCCGCGACTACCCCGGAGCGCTGGCCGACCTCGGCGACGTACTGTCCCGGGCAGGGGTCGACCGAGACGGCCTCGCCGAGATCCGCGGCGCAACCGCCGCCCGCTGGTACGGAGTGCACCTGCCATGAACCTCCTCCCGTTCGACGGCCACCGGCCCGCGATCGACCCCGGCGCCTACGTGGCGCCGACCGCCACCGCGATCGGCGACGTCACCGTCGCCGACGGGGCCAGCCTCTGGTTCGGCACGGTGGTCCGCGCCGACACCGAGCGCATCGTGATCGGCCGCGGCAGCAACGTGCAGGACGGCTGCGTCCTGCACGCCGACCCCGGCTTCCCGGCGCTCCTCGGCGCGGGCGTCTCCGTGGGGCACCGCGCCATCGTGCACGGCTCGACCGTCGAGGACGACTGCCTCATCGGGATGGGCGCCGTGCTGCTCAACGGCTCGCACATCGGCCGCGGTTCGCTGATCGCCGCGGGCGCCGTCGTGCTGGAGGGCGTCCGGGTGCCGCCCGGCTCCCTCGTGGCCGGGGTGCCGGGCAAGGTCCGCCGCGCGCTCACCCCCGAGGAGGCGGAGGGGGTCTCCGCCAACGCCGCCCACTACCGTGAACTGGCCCGCCGCTACGCCGGCCCCGGCGCCCACACCGCTCACCACACCGAAGGCTGAACCCGCACCCATGGATCTCACCGCGCACCAGTCCGCCATCCTCCCCGAGGACGCCGAACGCGCCACGCTCATCGCCCGCATCCACGACCCCGAGTCGAAGGGCCCCGTGGTCGTCGCCCTGCGCGGCGACGAGCTGGCCGACCTCACGCACCACACCGCCACCGTCGCCGACCTCCTGGACCGGCCGGGCGCCGCCGAGTTCGCCCGCCTCGCCCCGGCCGCCCGCACCTGGTCGGCCGACGCGGTGCTGGCCGCCACCCTGGCGGGCCGCCGCGACGTTCCCCACTACCTCGCCCCCTGCGACCTCCAGGTCCTCAAGGCGTGCGGGGTGACGTTCGTCCGCAGCATGATCGAGCGCGTCATCGAGGAGCGGGCCGCGGGCGACCCGGCCCGCGCCGCCGCCGTGCGCGAACGGGTCCGGGAGGTCATCGGCGGCCACATAGGCGACCTGGTCCCCGGCTCGGCGGAGGCGGCGCGGGCCAAGGAGGTGCTGATCGCCGAGGGGCTGTGGTCGCAGTACCTGGAGGTCGGCATAGGCCCCGACGCCGAGGTCTTCACCAAGGCCCCCGTGCTCTCCGCGGTCGGCGTGGGCGCCGACATCGGCATCTGGTCCCGTTCCACCTGGAACAACCCCGAGCCCGAGCTCGTCCTGGCCGTCGACGCGAAGGGCCGCGCGGTGGGCGCCACCCTGGGCAACGACGTCAACCTCCGCGACGTGGAGGGCCGCAGCGCCCTGCTGCTCGGCAAGGCCAAGGACAACAACGCCTCCACCTCCATCGGCCCGTTCATCCGCCTCTTCGACGAGCACTTCACCGTCGACGACGCGCGGGACCTGGACATCTCGCTGACCATCACCGGCACCGACGGCTTCACGCTGGAGAGCGTCAGCTCGCTCCGTGAGATCAGCCGCGACCCGCTGGACCTCGTCTCCCAGGCCATGGGCAGGCTCCACCAGTACCCGGACGGGATCATGCTGTTCACCGGCACGATGTTCGCCCCCACCCAGGACCGCGACGCCCCGGGCCAGGGCTTCACCCACCACCTCGGCGACGTGGTGCGCATCTCCTCGCCGCGCCTGGGCACGCTGGTCAACACCGTCGCGCACAGCGAGCAGGCGCCGCCGTGGACGTTCGGCGTCCGCGCCCTCATGAGCAACCTGGCGGCCCGGGGGCTGCTGTGACCCGCGTCGTGGTCACCGACCAGGCGTTCGGGCAGGTCCGGTACGAGCGGGAGGTCGCCGCCCGCTTCGGCGCCGAGTTCGCCGAGCACCACTGCACGACGGAGGCCGAGACCGTCGAGGCGCTGCTCGGCGCGGACGTGGCCTTCGTCAACTTCGCCCCGATGACCCGCGGCGTCCTGGCCGTGCTGCGCCCCGGCTCCACGGTCATCCGGTACGGCATCGGCTACGACAACGTGGACACCGCCGCCGCCCGCGACCTCGGCGTCCAGGTCGCCAACGTCCCCGACTACGGCACCGGGACCGTCGCCGACCACGCCACCGCCTGCCTGCTCACCCTGCTGCGGCGGCTGCCGCACCACGACCGCGCCATCAGGGCCGAGGGCTGGTCCACCCCCGCCGCGGTGGGCCCGTTGCCCAGCTTCCCCGCCACCACCGTCGGCCTGGTCGGCACCGGGCAGATCGGCCGCGCGGTCGCCCTGCGGCTGCGCGCCTTCGGGTTCCGCGTCATCGCCACCGACCCCTACGCGGCGCCCGACGGCGGGATCGAGCTGGTGGAACTCCCCGAGCTGCTCGCCCAGGCGCACGCCATCTCGCTGCACGCCCCGGCCACGCCGGAGACCCACCACCTCATCGGCCGGGAGAACCTGGCCCGGATGCGGCCGGGCGCCGTCCTGGTCAACACCGCGCGCGGCACCCTCGTCGACAGCGACGCGCTCGCCGCCTCGCTGCGCTCGGGCCACCTCGCGGGCGCCGCGCTCGACGTGACGGACCCTGAGCCGCTGCCCCCGGACGCCGCCCTGCGCGAGGCCCCCGGCGTCCTCCTCACCCCGCACGCCGCGTTCTACTCGAACGAGTCGCTGGACGCGCTGCAACGCCTCGCCGCCGAGGAGGCCGCCCGCGCCCTGGGTCGCGAACCGCTGCGCTGCCGCGTCGCCTGACCCGCCGTCCTCCCCTTCCGCTCCCCCCGGGCCCGCCGTCGCTCCAC
>NZ_LAVK01000215.1 GCF_001083795.1 Streptomyces sp. SBT349 | reverse complement strand
CCTCCCCCGACGAGGTGGCGGCCCGGCTGGACGCGTTGAGCGGGCTGCTGGTCGCGGGCACGCGCGCTCCCGCGCTGGTGACGGCGGCGGTGGTGCACGGCGAGTTGGTGGCGCTGCGGCCGTTCGGCACGTGCAACGCCCTGGTGGCCCGCGCGGCGGAACGGATCGCGCTGATCGCCGCGGGACTCGATCCCAAGGGCGTCGCCCCGGCCGAGGTGGGGCACGCCGAACAGGGGCGCGCGGCCTATGCGGAGGCGCTCGCGGGGTACGTCTCGGGCACGCCGGAGGGGCTCGCACGCTGGCTTGCGCACTGCGGACGCGCCGTCGAGCTGGGCGCCCGGGAGTCGGTCGCGGTCTGCGAGGCGCTGCAACGCGGCGCGAGCTGACGCGGCATGCGGGCTGACGCGTCGTGCGGGCCGCCTGGGCGCGCGGCTGACGGCGCGCGAGCCGACGTGCCGCCCGGCCTGGCCTTAGGCCGTGGCGAGGCGGGTCTGGGCGGCTCTGGCCGTCCTGCGGCGGGTGGCGTACCACACCAGCCCGGCGGCGCAGGCCGCGGCGGCGACCGCCGCACCCGCCGCGAGGGCGGGCCGCGGCGGCAGGCTGAGCGAGGGGAGCCGCTGCCGCAGCCGCACGGGACGCTCGAACGTCAGGACGGGCCATCCGCGCGCGGCGGCCTCCCGGCGCAGCGCGCGGTCGGGGTTGACCGCGTGCGGGTGCCCGACCGACTCCAGCATCGGGATGTCGGTGACGGAGTCGCTGTACGCGTAGCAGCGGTCCAGGTCGTAGCCCTCGGAGACGGCCAGCTCGGCGATCGCCTCGGCCTTGGCAGGGCCGTACGCGTAGTACTCGACCTCGCCGGTGTAGCAGCCGTCGGCGACCACCATCCGGGTGGCCACGACCTTGTCGGCGCCCAGCAACTCCCCGATGGGCTCCACCACCTCGGCGCCCGACGAGCTGACGATCACCACGTCGCGGCCCGCGGTGTGGTGCCGCTCGATCAGTGAGGCGGCCTCGTCGTAGATGATCGGATCGATCACCTGGTGCAGCGTCTCGGCGACGATCTCCTTCACCTGGCGCACGTTCCAGCCACGGCAGAGCGCCGAGAGATACTCCCTCATTCGTTCCGTCTGGTCGTGGTCCGCTCCGCCGAGCAGGAAAACGAACTGGGCGTAGGCCGAGCGCAGGACCGTGCGCCGGTTGATGAGCCCACCCTGGTAGAAGGATCTGCTGAAGGTGAGCGTGCTCGACTTCGCGATGACCGTCTTGTCCAGGTCGAAGAAGGCGGCGGTCCGCGGCTGGGCCAGTATTTTCACGCCCCGAGCATAAGGGCCCACCATTCGGCGTACGCTGGGGCGCGGTGGTTTGCCTCTGAGGGCTCTCGGGTACACCATGGAAGTCACGGATCGTTCGCGACCGTGCTAACCCGGCCCGACTCCTCCCCCCCCGAGTCGGCCGCGGAAGACGACCCCCGCTCTCCCCCCCGGCGGGGGTCGTCGCATGTCCGGGGGCATGTCCGGGGCCCGGCCGACCGCCGTGGGCCCGCCGCGTGGGCGGCGCCGGACGCCTCGGTCAACGGTTCACCTCCCCCCTGCGGATGATCGCTGTCCGTAGCCGCCTCGTGCGGGTGAATGACTTCTCCACAGAGTCGAAGTTATCCACAGATTTCCCCTGAGGCCCCTGAAATGCCTTCCGTCACGGCACCGTGAATGACGTGGCTGTCGATGCGTTCGGCAACGGACCGAACGCTCTGTGCGAAGGGGGATAGCCGTGGCCGAATCCATTCTGATTCTCACGGAGGACGAGGATCTTCTCGACGATCTGTTGCGGTTGTGCGTGGCCGCCGGTGCGGAGGCCGAGGTGGTCCACGGCGCGCCGGTGGCCGCCGCCCAGTGGGAGCGCGCGCCGCTCGTGCTGGTCGGCGACGACCGGGCAGCGGCGCGGTCCGGCCCCGGCCGCTGGCCCGGACGCCGCCCGGGGGTGCTCCTGGTGGGGCGTGACCTGGACGACCACACGATCTGGGCGCGCGGCGTGGCGCTGGGCGCCGAGCAGGTGCTCCACCTGCCGGGCGACGAGCCGTGGCTGGCGGACCGCATCGCGGACGCCGTGGAGCGGCCGGGTGGGCCCGCCCTCACCGTGGGCGTGGTCGGCGGCAGGGGCGGAGCCGGCGCGTCCTCGCTGGCCTGCGCCCTGGCGGTGACCTCGGCCGGGCAGGGCCGCCGGACGGTGCTGGTGGACGCCGACCCGCTGGGCGGGGGCCTGGACATGCTGCTCGGCGGTGAACGGGCGCCGGGACCGCGCTGGCCGGCGTTCGTGTCGGCCAGGGGCAGGCTCTCCGGCGCCGCGCTGGAGGAGTCGTTGCCCCGGCTGCACGGCGTCAGCCTGCTGAGCTGGGACCGGGCGGACGGCGCGCGGCTGCCCGCCGAGGCGATGTGCACCGTGCTGACCGCGGCGCGCCGGGGCGGTGGGGTCGTCGTGGTCGACCTGCCGCGCGTGGCGGACGAGGCGGCGGCCGAGGCCCTGGCCCAGCTCGACCTGGGCCTCCTGATGGTGCCGGGCGAGCTGCGCGCGGTCGCCGGGGCCCAGCGGGTGGTGGCCACGGCGGGGGCGATGGTGCGCGACCTGCGCGTGGTGGCGCGGACGGCGGGCGGCGGCCTCGCGGGCGCCGAGCTCGCCCGGCTGCTCGGCCTGCCCCTGGCCGGCGAGTTGCCGGACGAGCCCGGGCTCTCGGCCGCGGCCGACGCGGGCGAGCCGCCCGGGGGGAACGCGAAGGGCGTTCTCGCGCGGTTCTGCTCCACCCTGCTCGACCGGGCCCTTCCCACCGCGGAGGCCGCCGCATGAGCGCCAGATCTGAACAGGCGGGGCTCTCGGAGCCCATCGAACCGGCGGAGCTGCCCGAGCTGCTGGACGCCGTCCGACTGCGCCTCGCCGAGGAGGGCGCGGACCCGACGCCGGGCCGGGTGGCCGCGGCGCTGCGCGCCCGGGGACGGCTGCTGGGCGACAGCGCGGTTCTTTCCGTGGTCCGGGCCCTGCGCTCCGAACTGGTCGGCGCCGGGCCGTTGCAGCCGCTGCTGGCCGAGCCGGAGGTGACCGACGTCCTGGTCAACGGGCCCACCGAGGTGTGGGTGGACCGCGGTCGCGGCCTGGAGCGGGCCGAGGTGCGCTTCCCCGACACGGCCGCCATCCGCAGGCTCGCCCAGCGCCTCGCGGCGGCGGCGGGCCGACGGCTCGACGACGCCAGCCCGTGGGCGGACGCCCGGTTGGCCGACGGCACGCGGATGCACGCCGTGCTGCCGCCGGTCGTCGTGGGCTCCCCCTGCCTCTCGCTGCGCGTCGTCAGGCCGCGGGCCTTCACCATGGCCGAGCTGATCGAGGCGGGCACCTTGCCGCCGGGCGGTGACCGGCTGATGCGCGCCCTGCTCGCCGCCCGGCTGTCGTTCCTGATCACCGGCGGCACGGGATCCGGCAAGAGCACCCTGCTGGCCACGCTGCTGGGCCTCGTCGGCGCGGAGGAGCGGATCGTGCTCGTGGAGGACTCGGCCGAGCTGCGGCCCAGCCACCCCCACGTGGTGCGGCTGGAGACGCGCCCGGCCAACCAGGAGGGCACGGGCCGCGTCACGCTGCACGACCTGGTCCGCCAGGCCCTGCGGATGCGCCCGGACCGGCTGGTGGTGGGCGAGGTGCGCGGAGCCGAAGTGACGGAGCTGCTGGGCGCGTTGAATACGGGCCACGACGGTGGCTGCGGCACTCTGCACGCCAACGCGGCGGCCGACACGCCCGCGCGGCTCGAAGCGCTGGGAAGCACCGCCGGGCTGCCCAGGACGGCGCTGCACAGCCAGCTGGCGGCCGCGCTGTCCCTGGTGCTGCATCTGGTCAGGGACCGCGGCACGGGGCAGCGCAGGCTCGCAGAGATCCATGTGCTGGAGCAGGACGACTGGGGCCTGGTGCTCACCGTCCCGGCGGCCCGCTGGGCTCCCGGCGGGTTCGAACGCGGGCCCGGGTGGGCCCGGCTGGCCCGGCTGTGTGATCAGCGCGGCGGAGGTGTGCTGTGACCGGGCAGCTCCCGCAGTTCGCGGTGGCCCTGTGCGCGGGGGCCGGTGTCTGGCTGGTGGCCGGAGGGCCGCCGCGCCGCGGGTCCCGGCTGCTGCCGACCGGTGTCGGCCCGATGGAGCCGGTCGGCGCGTCCGTGCCGCTGAGACGGTTGATGCCGCGACGCCTGGACGGGGTCGAGGCGCGCCTGGTCGTCGCCTGTGCCGCGATCGGCCTGCTGCTGTCGCTGTACGGGCGGTCCCCGCTGCCGTTGCTCGCCGTGCCGCTGCTGACGCCTCTGGCGTTGCGCTGGTGGCGCGGCCGCCGGGCGCGGCACGCGGCGGAGAGGCGGCGGGACGCCGTCATCGCCTTCTGCACCGCCCTGGCGGGCGAGGTGCGGGCGGGCAGGCCCCCGGGCGAGGCGGTGGCCGTGGTGGGTCAGGCCGGGCTCGGAGTCCCCGGGGGCGGGGTGGTCGCGGCCGCCCGGTACGGCGGGGACGTGTCGGCCGCGCTGCGGGCGGCGTCCGCGCAGCCGGGTGCCGACGGGCTGCGGGGCGTGGCCGCCTGCTGGGCCGTAGCCGTGGACGGCGGAGCCTCGCTCGCCGCGGGACTGGAGCGGGTCGCGGGCGCGCTGCGCGCCGAGCGCGAGCACCATGAGGAGCTGCGGGCCCAGCTGGCGGGACCGCGCGCGACGGTGGGCCTTCTCGCGGCCCTGCCTCTGTTCGGCCTCGCGCTCGGCGCCGCTATGGGCGTGGCCCCGCTCCAGGTACTGCTGAACACCCCCACCGGTCTTGGCTGCCTGGCCGCCGGCGCCCTCCTGGAGTGCGCGGGGCTGGCCTGGATCCGGGCCATCGTCCGCTCCGCGGAGAGGGCCGCGTCATGATCTCCGCGGCGCTGGCCGTGCTGGCGGCCGCGGCGGCTCTGGCCGCCCTCGTGGTGGCGCGAAAGGGCCGTGACGGGCGCGCCGGGCCTCCGCGAGAACGGACGCGGCCTGACCGATGGCCCGGCCGCCTCCCCCGCGAGTGGGCGCGGCGCCGGGACCGGCCCGTGGAGGACCCGCGACTGCCCCTGGCGACCGAGCTGCTGGCCGCCTGCCTGGCGGTGGGGGCCACACCGGGCGCGGCCGCCGACGCGGTCGGGTTCTCCCTCGGCGGCCCGGTGGGGGAGGGACTGCGGCGGGCGGCGAGCGAGCTGCGCCTCGGCGGCGAACCGGCCGTCGTCTGGGCCAGGTTCGGTCGGCTGCCGGGAGCGGGCGAGCTGGCCCGGCGGCTGGAGTCGGCCGGTACCACGGGAGCTCCCGCGGCGGCCGCGGTGGCGGCGGAGGCCGCCGAGTGCCGCGCGCGGCGCCGAAGAACGGTCCAGACCCGGGCCAGGCGCGCCGCGATCCATGTCACCGGCCCGCTCGGACTCTGCTTCCTCCCGGCCTTCCTGCTGATCGGCGTGGCACCCGTCCTCATCGGTCTCGCCGAGGAATTGCTGTGACCGGCCGCCGCGCCCTGACCACCGCCATCCACCACCTCACCCCTCGAACACCACTGCCATCAGGAGGCGCCATGTGGACCCTCAGTCGCCCGATCGCCCGCCTTCCGTACCGTCGCCCGTGCCGCTGGCAGGTGAGCCCGTGGGCGCGCCGCGACAACGGCATGATCACCGCCGAGTGGGCCGTCGGTCTCTTCGCGGTCGTGGCCCTGGGAGCCACGCTCGTCTCCGTCGTCACCTCGGGGGCGGTGAGCGATGCCCTGCAGGAAACGATCGAAGAGGCCCTGGGCACCCGGCCGTGAGGCGGGCCGCGACCGGGCCGGCCCCGACCTGGGCTACATCACCGCGGAGGCCGCCGTCGTCATTCCCGCGCTGGTCACGCTGCTGGCCCTGTTCCTGTGGGGGCTCGGGGCCGTGGGCGTGCAGGCCCGCTGCCAGGACGCGGCGCGGGCCGGGGCACGGGCCGCGGCCAGGGGCGAGCCGGAGGCGTCCGTCCTGAGCGTGGCCCTGGCGGCGGCCCCCGGCGGCGCGGATGTCCGCGTCGAGCGCGAGGGGACGCTCCACCGGGTGTCGGTCGAGGCGACGGCGCTCGGCCCCGGACCACTGGCGGTGCCGGTCACGGGGGAGGCGGTGGCCCATGCGGAGCCGGGCTGACGCGCGGGATCGGGGCTCGGCCACCGTCTGGGCGGCAGTGTCCGCGACGCTGCTGTGCCTCGTCTTCGCCGCCGTGCTGGCCCTCGGCCATGTCACGGGCGCGCGGCAGCGGGCGGCGGGCGCCGCCGACCTGGCGGCGCTCGCGCAGGCGGACCGGGCGCTGGACGGTCAGGAGGCTGCCTGCGCGCTGGCTCGGCGGGTGGCGGACGCACAGGGCGCCAGGCTGGTCCGCTGCCATGTCGGCGGCGAGATCGCCGACCTCACGGCGGAGGCCAGGGCCGGGCCCTACGCGGTGCGGGCCAGGGCCCGCGCGGGGCCGAGCGGTGCTAGTGACGCAGCAGCTCCGTGAGGAGCCGGATCGCGCCGGCCTTGTGGAGCGGGTCGTTGCCGTTGCCGCACTTGGGCGACTGTATGCACGAGGGGCAGCCGGTCGCGCACTCGCAGGCGGCGATGGCGTCCCGCGTGGCGGTCAGCCAGCCCCGGGCGGTGTGGAACGCCCGCTCCGCGAACCCGGCGCCCCCCGGGTGGCCGTCGTGGACGAACACCGTCGGCAGCAGGGTGTCCGGGTGCAGGGCCGTGGAGACGCCGCCGATGTCCCAGCGGTCGCAGGTGGCGAAGAGCGGCAGCATCCCGATGGCCGCGTGCTCGGCGGCGTGCAGCGCCCCGGGGAGGACCTCGGGATCGACCCCGGCGGCCTCCACCTGGTCCTCCGTCACCGTCCACCACACCGCCCGGGTGCGCAGCGTCCGCGGCGGGAGATCCAGCCGGGTCTCGCCCAGCACCTCGCCCGTCAGCAGCCGGCGCCGCAGAAAGGAGACCACCTGATGGGTGACCTCGACCGAGCCGAAGCCGAGCCGGGCGTCGCCCCAGGGCACCGTGATGTCGGTCTCCAGCACCGACAGGTCGGTGACCTCGCGTGCCGAGGTGGACCACGGGGGGCTCGCCCGCTCCACCAGGGCCACCGCGCCCTCCAGGTCCAGCTCCCTGACCACATAGCTGTGCCCCTGGTGGAGGTGGACCGCACCCTCGTGCACGGCCGTGTGCGCCGCGGCCGCGTCCACCGTCCCCAGCAGCCTGCCGGTCTCCTCCTCGACCACGCGGACCGGCTCGCCGCCCTGGCCCCTGATGCCGGTCAGCTCCGCCGGGCGCTCGCGCTTGGTCCAGTACCAGGAGTCGCCTCGGCGGCGGAGCAGCGAGCGGGCGGCCAGCTTCGGCAGCAGCTCGGCGGCCGCCGGGTCGAAGAGCGCGGAAGGGCCTTCGAAATCCCCTGTGGAGAGGGGGAGTTCCGCCGCCGCCGCGCACAGGTGCGGGGCGAGGACATAGGGATTGCCGGGGTCCAGCACGGTGCTCTCCACCGGCCGCTGGAACAGCGCCTCGGGGTGGTGGACGAGATAGGTGTCCAGCGGGTCGTCGCGAGCCACCAGGACGGCCAGCGCGCCCTGCCGCTGCCTCCCCGCCCGGCCTGCCTGCTGCCACAGGGACGCCCGCGTGCCGGGGTAGCCCGCCAGCAGGACGGCGTCGAGTCCGGCGATGTCCACGCCCAGCTCCAGGGCCGTGGTGGCGGCGAGGCCGAGGAGCTCGCCGCTGTGCAGGGCCCGTTCCAGCGCGCGGCGCTCCTCCGGGAGATAGCCGCCGCGGTAGGCGGCGACGCGGCCGGACAGGGCGCGGTCGGTCTCGGCCAGCCGCTCCTGGGCGATCAGCGCGATCAGCTCGGCCCCGCGCCGGGAGCGCACGAAGGCGACCGTGCGCACCGCCTGGGTGGCGAGGTCCGTCAGCAGGTCGGCGGTCTCCGCTGTGGCCGTGCGCCGCACGGGGGCACCGCGCTCGCCCCGCGCCTCGGTCAGCGGCGGCTCCCACAGGGCGAAGACGAGCTCGCCGCGCGGGGAGGCGTCCTCGGTCACCTCGGCGACCGGCAGCCCGGTGAGCCGGCCGGCGGCGGAGCCGGGCTCGGCGGTGGTGGCCGAGGCCAGCAGGAACACCGGCCGGCCTCCGTAGTGGGCGCAGATCCGCCGGAGTCGGCGCAGCACCTGGGCCACGTGCGAGCCGAAGACACCCCGGTAGACGTGGCACTCGTCGATGACCACATAGCGCAGCGCGCGCAGGAAGGAGGACCAGCGGCGGTGGGCCGGGAGCAGGCCGCGGTGGAGCATGTCGGGGTTGGTCAGCAGGAGGTTCGCGTGATCGCGGGCCCAGACGCGCTCCTCGGCCGCCGTGTCCCCGTCGTAGCTCGCCGCGCGGACGGCGGGGCCCAGGGGCGCGGCCAGACGGCGTAGCGCCCGCAGCTGGTCGGCGGCCAGGGCCTTGGTGGGCGCGAGGTAGAGCGCGGTGGCGCCGCGCCGGTTCGGCGCGGCGTGTCCGTCCAGCAGGGCGTTGAGCACCGGCACCTGGTACGCCAGCGACTTGCCGGAGGCGGTTCCGGTGGAGATCACCAGCGACTCGCCGCCCAGGGCGAGCTCCACAGCCTGCGCCTGGTGCTCCCAGGGGCGGTCGATTCCAGCCGCTCGTACGGCCTCCGTCACCTCCGGGCGTATTCCCTTCGGCCAGGGGGCATAACGGCCGGGGCGCGCGGGAAGCTGCTCCATGTGGGTGAGGCGTTCGGCCCGCCCTGGAAGCTCCCGCAGACGCTCGAGGACCGCCCGTGGAGACGGGCGTCGGGCGTCGGTGTCGCCCGGTTCGGCCGGGGCGTGCTCGTGGGACATCGGTACCGAGTCTGTCACTGGTCCGACGGACAATGGCTGTAAGACGTCGTCCTGGGCAGGCGGTAAGTGGTTGAATGCCCTGGCGGCTGCCGATCCATGGGGGGCGACCGCTCGTTAGCAAGGTGCTGGAGGATCCGTGGACCTGTCCCTGTCGACCCGAACCGTTGGCGACCGTACGGTCGTTGAGGTAGGCGGCGAGATTGACGTATACACCGCGCCAAAGTTGCGCGAACAGCTGGTCGAGCTGGTCAACGACGGCAACCACCACCTCGTGGTGGACATGGAGCGCGTCGACTTCCTCGACTCGACCGGGCTGGGTGTGCTGGTCGGCGGCCTGAAGCGGGTGCGCGCTCAGGAGGGCTCGTTGCGCCTCGTGTGCAACCAAGAGCGCATCCTCAAGATTTTCCGGATCACCGGACTGACCAAGGTGTTCCCGATCCACGAATCCGTGGACGAGGCCATCGCGGCCAACGACTGAGCCGACCGAGCAGCGCCGCGCTCGTCGGCCCGCTTCCGAGCAGGCGTCGCATCTTCACCCGCGGCCGTCCCGTGTGTCCGTGGTGCCATGAAACGGCACCACGGCCGGGACGGTGTTTCCGCACGATCAAGGGGGATCGTCATGGCCACCGTCGAACTTCGCTTCAGCGCCTCCCCGGAGCACGTCCGCACCGCCCGTCTGGTGGCGGCCGCGGTCGCCCGGCGCGCCGGGGTCGAGGAGTCGGTGCTCGACGAGCTCCGGCTCGCGGTCGGTGAGGCGTGCAGTCGCGCCGTCGGGCTGCACGCCGTTCATGGCCTGTCCTCCCCGGTGCGGGTCATCCTGACCGAGGGCGAGAAGTCGTTCTCCATCGAGGTGGGCGACGACGCTCCGAGCGTGGTGCCCGCGCCCCGGGACCAGACGGCCGCCGAGGCGGCCGAGGAGACCGATGAGCTGGGCCTGGCCGTGATCAGCGGCCTGGTGGACGACGTCGAAGTGATCTCCGATTCCCACGGCGGCAAGATCAGGATGAGCTGGCCGACGCCGACGGTTTCGCTCTCTTGATCTTCTCCCGATCTCCTTTTCTTGATCACCGCCCTTCTCTTGATCTTTACGGCGTGATCATTTCCGCCGACAGGTCATTCTGAGCCTCATTCCCAGGACGCACAAAGATCATCCCTGTCCGAGGAAATTCGGTCTGCTACGGCGAAATATCCTTCCTGACCTCTGTTTTGATGCCACGCCTCTCTCTACACTCCGGCCACGTCTGTCTGATTGGACCAGCGCCGGTGCGTCAAGGAGGACGAATGGCACATCCCTATGTCACACAGGCAGCCGAGGCCGCCGAGCTCACGGGCGGGAACCGCGGCCTCATCCTGGTGATCGCGATCGTCGCCGCGGCAGCCCTGGCCCTCGCCGTGGTGCTGGTGAGACAGGTCCTCGCCGCCGGTGACGGCACAGAGAACATGAAGAAGATCGCCGCCGCGGTGCAGGAGGGCGCGAATGCCTATCTCGCCAGGCAGTTGCGCACCCTGAGCGTCTTCGCCACCGCGGTCGTGTTTCTCCTGCTCCTGCTCCCAGCGGACGACTGGGGCCAGCGCCTCGGTCGCTCCCTGTTCTTCATCGTCGGCGCCGTATTCTCGGCCGCCACCGGATACCTCGGAATGTGGCTGGCGGTACGGAGCAACGTCCGGGTCGCGGCGGCGGCCCGTGACGGCGGGCGTGACGTCGCCATGCGGATCGCGTTCCGCACCGGCGGCGTGGTCGGCATGTGCACGGTGGGCCTCGGCCTGCTGGGCGCCTCCTGCGTCGTCCTGGTCTACGCGGCCGACGCGCCCAAGGTGCTGGAGGGATTCGGCCTGGGCGCGGCGCTGATCGCGATGTTCATGAGGGTCGGCGGCGGCATCTTCACCAAGGCGGCCGACGTCGGCGCCGACCTGGTCGGCAAGGTCGAGCAGGGCATCCCCGAGGACGACCCGCGCAACGCCGCCACCATCGCGGACAACGTCGGCGACAACGTGGGCGACTGCGCCGGCATGGCCGCCGACCTCTTCGAGTCCTACGCCGTCACCCTGGTCGCCGCGCTCATCCTGGGCACGGTCGCCTTCGGCGACGCCGGGCTCGCCTTCCCGCTGCTCGTCCCCGCCATCGGCGTGCTCACCGCCATGGCCGGGATCTTCCTGGTCGCCCCCCGCCAAGGCGACCGCAGCAGCATGACCGCCATCAACCGCGGATTCTTCCTCTCCGCCGGGATCTCCCTGGTCCTGGTGGCGATCGCCTCCTACGCCTACCTGCCGAGCAGCTTCGCCGAACTGGAGGGCATCACCGACACCGAGATCGTCGAGCACGACGCCGACCCGCGCCTGTTCGCGCTGGCGGCCGTCGCCATCGGCATCGTGCTCGCCGCGCTGATCCAGCAGCTCACCGGGTACTTCACCGAGCCCAGCCGCCGCCCCGTCCGGGACATCGGCAAGACGTCGAGGACCGGCCCGGCCACCGTCATCCTCTCCGGCTTCTCGCTCGGCCTCGAGTCGGCCGTCTACACGGCGCTGCTGGTCGCGCTCAGCGTCTACGCGGCGTTCCTGCTGGCGGGCAGCACGATCATGCTGGCGCTGTTCGCGATCGCCCTCGCCGGCACCGGCCTGCTCACCACGGTCGGCGTCATCGTGGCCATGGACACCTTCGGCCCGGTCGCCGACAACGCGCAGGGCATCGCCGAGATGTCGGGCGACGTCGAGGGCGAGGGCGCCCGCGTCCTCACCGACCTGGACGCCGTCGGCAACACCACCAAGGCCGTCACCAAGGGCATCGCCATCGCCACCGCGGTGCTGGCCGCCGCGGCGCTGTTCGGCTCGTACCGCGACGCCATCGCGGAATCGATCGCCGACGTGGAGATGAGCGCCACCGACGTCCTCGGCGAGACGGGGCTGAGCCTGGACATCTCCCAGCCCAACAACCTGGTCGGTCTGATCATCGGCTCGGCCGTCGTGTTCCTCTTCTCGGGCCTCGCGGTCAACGCGGTCTCGCGGTCGGCCGGTTCGGTCGTGTACGAGGTGCGCCGGCAGTTCCGCGAGCACCCCGGGATCATGGACTACACCGAGAAGCCCGAGTACGGCAAGGTCGTGGACATCTGCACCAGGGACTCGCTGCGCGAGCTCGCCACGCCCGGCCTGCTGGCCGTGATGGCGCCCATCGCGGTCGGGTTCAGTCTCGGCATCGGCGCGCTCGGCTCGTTCCTCGCGGGCGCCATCGGCACGGGCATCCTCATGGCCGTCTTCCTCGCCAACGCCGGCGGGGCCTGGGACAACGCCAAGAAGCTGGTCGAGGACGGCCACCACGGCGGCAAGGGCAGCGAGGCCCACGCCGCCACGGTGATCGGCGACACGGTGGGCGACCCGTTCAAGGACACCGCGGGCCCGGCCATCAACCCGCTGCTGAAGGTGATGAACCTGGTCGCGCTCCTCATCGCGCCCGCCGTCATCACGCTCAGCTACGGCGACGACGCCAGCGCCCCGGCGAGGGCGGCGATCGCGATCATCGCCCTGGCCGTCATCGTCGCCGCGGTGTACGTCTCCAAGCGGCGCGGCATCGCCGTCGAGGAGGACGGTGAGGCCGACGGTGAGGGTGCCGCGGAGCCGGCACCCGACCGCCGCCCGACGGGCGTCTGAGCCGGGCCCCTGGAGGGGCCTGGCGCCGCTGTGACAGGGTGGCCGGCGTGAGCGCCGGCCACCCTTCCGCGGTGCCGGGTGTCCTGTGCGGGGGCAGGTCGGCGCCGGGGCGCGCGGTGGGGCCCGGCGCATCCGTCGGGTGGCCTCGGGTGGTCAGGGAGGTGACGCGGTGATGCCCAGGGCCGGGGGAGCGGCCCCGTTCGACGCCGTGCTCTGCGACATCGACGGGGTGCTGCGGATCTGGGATCCGGGGATCATGCCGGGGCTCGACCGCGCCTACGGGCTGCCGCCGGGGACGGTGGCCGCGGCGGCGTTCGGCCCCGAGCGGTTGCTGCCCGCGGTGACCGGTGCCGTCCGTGACGAGGAGTGGCGGGAGGGGGGGGCCGCGGGGCGGGGGGGGGGCGGTGTTTTTTAAAAATATACGCCGGCCGCGAGGAAGACGATGGTG
>NZ_LAVK01000214.1 GCF_001083795.1 Streptomyces sp. SBT349 | reverse complement strand
GGGGTGGTGATGTCGGGTCGACCCGTTGCGGGCCTGAGACCCGTCCCCGTGCTGAGCTGCGCGGGGACGGGTGGGACGGGTCAAGTCGGGTCAGGCCCCGGTGCCGGTGGTGGGCCCGGTAACGCGGGCGGGCTCCACTGGCTTCGCCGGTTCGCAGTCCGGTTCAGGGACCGGTGCGGGGCAGTAGCGGGCCCAGGCGTCGAGGAACTGGGTGCGGGCGTAGCCCTTGGCCTGCATGCCACCCGGGAAGCGGTGGTTTCCCGGCCGGATGCCGTAGTCCTCCAGCAGCAGCCCCAGACGGCGCGCGTTCAGCCCGGTCGGGCCGTGCTCGACCCACGGGGCTTCGGGGGCGGAGTTGAGCTGCTCGATCAGGCGGCTCGTGCGCAGCGCGGACGGGTCGCCCTCGGCGGCGAAGACCCCCCGGATGTCAAGGAGGATGCGGGTGCGCAGCCCCGTATCGGCGTCCCTTCCCGTCTCGTGGGCGGTCATGGCGCGGCAGGCCGCGCGGGCGCGGGCGGGCCACTGGCTGCCTGCCAGGTCGGCGATGATCACCAGGGGTTCCCAGGTGTCGGCGGCGCGGTCCTCGACGGGCATGTCCGGCTCCATGTCCTCGGCCTGGGCGCACAGGGGCCGGAGCCAGGCGGCGAGGCGGTCGCGTAGGGCGTGCAGGGCGGGGGTGTCCCGGCCGGTGCGGAAGGCCGCCACGCTCTCGCCCGGCGCCCGGCGGCGCATGCGGATGACCACCGAGCGGTCCATGATCGTGTCGGGCAGGTCCCCGATGCCGGCGAGGGCGGCCATGGCGAAGGTGGGGAAGGCGACCGGGGTGTGCTCGGGTCCGGTGACGCGCAAGGTGGGACGGTTGCGCTGGTGTCCGGCGTTCAGCAGGCCGCGCAGGTCCTCGTTGCGCTCGGCTGCCTTGGCGGTGCCGAAGAGGGTGTCGGCCTCATCCACCAGGAACGTCGGCGGATCCTCATCCGTGATCGAGCGGAAGATCGCCGCCGCGCTGGCATTGACCGTGATCAGCGGGGCGTGCACGGTCTCGGTCACCACATCCAGCAGCCGCGACTTGCCGCACCGTTTGGCCGGACCGACCACCGCCAGACGCGGCGCGTGCTGCCAGGCGGGCTGGAGGTGCGTGGCCGCCACCCACAACGTCACCGCCGTGAGGGCTTCCTCGCTCGGCATCACGACGAACCTCTTGATCTGAGCCTGTAGTTCGGTCAGCACCTGCGCCCCTTCGGACAGGGCACCCGGCTCGGCGCCGCTGGCTGGGGTGTCGGCGGCGGGGAGGGTTGGCATGGGCGAGTGGGGATCGGTCATACTGGTGTCAGCTCCTCTGCTCGCGGGCCATACGGGACGGCAATCCCGGCCACGCGGGTCGATCGCTAGGGATGGCGGTTGAGAGGTTTGCGCTTTGGCCCCCGGTGCGAGCCGGGGGCTTCTGTCATGAGACGTGGATCGTGGGTGCGGTCGGATCAACACCATGCCACACGATTGCGGATCGCAGGGACTCCCTCCCTACCGCAGAATGCATGCTACGGTTCACCGGTCGCTGCACCTGGCAGTGGTGCACTACGCATGGAAGAGGTGGCTGTGGCAGACGACGAAGCCCCGCAGGGCGTGCTCCTCAGCGGTGAGGCGAACGTCGCGGTGCGGATCAAGCTGGAACGCGAAGCCCGCAGCTGGAGCACCAACACCCTCTCCGACCGCCTCAACGAGGCCGGCTTCGACATGAACCCGTCCGGTGTCTGGCGCATCGAGAACGGCAAGCGCCGCATCAACCTCGACGAGGCCATCGGCTTTGCCGAGGTCTTCGGCCTTGACCTGCGCAACCTCGTCGGCCCCCCGCAACTCGCCGCCCAAGCCCGCGCCATGGAGCTCATCGACGCCGCCGTCCACGCGTTCCGCGAGACCCAACGGGCCAATGCCACCTACGCCACGGCGCGCGACGCCCTCGACGCGTACCTGGCCGAGCACCCCGACGTCCGAAGAGAAGCCGACGTGATGGTCTCCAACGCCATCGCCGAAGCCAGCGCCAGTCACCTGGCCACGACCTACGGGCCTCGGAACGACGCGGCCAACCACGCCGAAGAGGCGTAACTCGCCCGCGTTCTCGCCCTGTCGCCGGAGCTTCCCTCAAGCCCCGGACGGCTCAGTACGCAACCACCATCCCTAGCGATCGACTCGGCAGGTCGGCATTGCCGTGCCACGGGCCTGCCGGGAGAGGACTCTCCCATGCGCCGACCGGCGATACCCCATGTATCCGCACAGCCCGCACGTGCCGCGACGGAGCTGAGCACCCATGACCGTCTGCTCACGGTGCACGAGGCCGCCGAGCGGCTGGGCACCAGCGAGCGCTTTCCCCGTCGGCTGATCGCCGAACGCCGCATCGCCTTCGTCAAGGTCGGACGCCACGTCCGCATCGCCGAAAGCGTCCTCGACGCCTACATCGAGGCACAGACCGTTCAGCCTGCCGTTCGGCGCGCCCGCTCCCGCTACGGCAGGGCCGCCTGATGGCGAAGAAGAAGGCGGCCAAGCGCCGCTTCGGGGCCGTTCGGCAGTACCCCTCGGGTCGTTGGACGGCCAGCTACGTCGACCCCGCAGGGCTGCGGCGGCGCTCTCCCGAGACCTTCGCCACCAAGACGGACGCCGACGTCTGGCTCTCCCAGGTCGAGGCGGACCTCACACGTGGCGATTGGGCCGATCCGGATGCCGGGGCGGTCAACTTCGAGGAGTACGCCCTGCGGTGGGTCGAGGAGCGCCCGGTCGCCGCCACCACGGGCGAGCTTTATCACCGTCTGCTCCGCCTGCACATCCTGCCGACGTTCCGGCAGTGGGACCTCGACGAGGTGACCCCGCCCCGCGTCCGCGCCTGGCGTGCCGAACGGCTGGAGGCCACTGGCGCCGACACGACGGTCGCCAAGGCGTACCGGCTGCTGAAGGCCATCCTCCAGACGGCTGCCGACGACGAGTTGATCCGCCGTAACCCCTGCCGGATCAAGGGCGCGGGCAAGGAGTCCGCCGACGAGCGGCCGGTGGCGACCGTTGAGCAGGTCGATGCCCTGGCGGATGCGATGGGGCCGCGCTGGCGGCTGATGGTCTACTTCGCGGCCTACGCCAGCCTCCGCCCCGAGGAGCAGGCCGAACTGCGCAGGCATGACGTGCTCCTGCCCGAGGAGCCCGAACCTGACGAGCGCCGTGACCGCGAGACTGAGCCTGAACCGGTCCTGTTGCTCATCAGCAGGGCGGCGCCCGAGCTGACCACCGGCCACCGGGTGACCGGCGAGACCAAGTCGCAGGCCGGGAAACGTACGGTCGTGCTGCCGGGCTTCCTGTACGTCGATGTGCGGCGCCACCTCGACTGGTTCGCCTCCAAAGAGCCCGACGGGCTGCTTTTCGTCGGCGAGCGCCGTGCTCCTTTCCGCCGCTCCACCTTCGGTCGGAAGTGGCGCAAGGCTCGGGTCAAGGTCGGGCTGCCGTCCAACTTCCGTTTCTACGACCTCCGGCATACCGGCAACACCCTCGTGACCCAGTCCGGCGGCACGCTCAAGGACGTCATGGTCCGCGCCGGCCAGTCGACGGAGAAGGCTGCGCTGATCTATCAGCATTCGCCCCTGGAGCGCCAGAAGGAAGTCGCCTACGGCCTCGACACCCGTGTTCGGGTGGCTCGCAGGGGTATCGCGGACGGCCACGGCAAGGGACGGTCAAGCTCGGACAGTGGGCCAAGTGGTGCGCGAGTGGTGCGCCACGCCTGACACCTTCCGACACGCTTCTCAGGGGGCCGACATAGCGCCGTTTCGGCCTCCTGAGACGGTCCCTACGGCCACGAAGACCGCATCGGCGGAGTAGTCGGAGTGACCGTGGCCGCCTCAACTTCCCCTAGGTATAAGAGATTTGGCATGCCTCTGGTCACTTCTCCGGCGGTGCCGCTCGACCGAGAGTTATGTGATGCACGTCACGTGAAACAAGTCTCGCCATTTGAGACGCATGTCGAACACCCAGGCGATTGCGTCCCTGGTCCGTCGCGTCTGCGGTGATTCAGCGTCTCAAGTGGTGCGCAAGTGGTGCGAGGGGCCCGGATAGGTCTGGACAACAAACAAGCCCCAGGCCGCTGACCTGGAGCTTTACTGTGGAGCGGGCGACGAGAATCGAACTCGCGCTCTGAGCTTGGGAAGCTCATGTTCTACCATTAAACTACGCCCGCCGGAGCGGCCCGTCGGGGCTGCTCGGTGTGTGGGTAGCCTACCTCACCTCGGAGTGCCGTGGTGAGGCGTGTCGGCTTCTTCCCCTAATCTTCGTTCGTCGTCGAGCGGAGAGGGAGAGGGAAACGTTGCAGATCACCACCGTCGTTCGTTGTGTCGAGGGGCATGTCTTCGCCACCGCGCGGTTTCCCATGCGGCAGTTGGGGCGGGAGCGGATCGGGCCCGGGCGGTTGTTGCGGTGTCCGCGGTGTGCGCGGTTGCGGAGTTCGGTGCCCGTGTCAGATGTGGGTGCGGTGGAAGTTCTGGTAGGAGCGGGAGGCGGTGGGGCCCCGCTGGCCCTGGTAGCGGGAGCCGACTCCCGCTGATCCGTAGGGGCGTTCGGCCGGGGAGGTCAGGCGGAACATGCAGAGCTGACCGATCTTCATCCCCGGCCAGAGCTTGATCGGGAGCGTGGCCACGTTGGACAGCTCCAGGGTCACGTGGCCCGAGAAGCCGGGGTCGATGAAGCCGGCCGTGGAGTGGGCCAGCAGGCCGAGCCGGCCGAGGGAGCTCTTGCCCTCCAGGCGCGAGGCGAGGTCCTCCGGCAGGGTGATCAGCTCGTAGGTGGACGCCAGCACGAACTCGCCGGGGTGCAGGATGAACGGTTCCTCCCCCGGCGGTTCGATTCTGCGGGTGAGGTCGGGCTGTTCCACCGCGGGGTCGATGTGCGGGTAGCGGTGGTTCTCGAAGACCCGGAAGTAACGGTCCAGTCGCACGTCGATACTCGACGGCTGCACCATCGTTGGGTCGTATGGATCGATCCGTACCCGACCTGCGTCGATTTCGGTACGGATGTCCTTGTCTGACAGAAGCACGCACCGAGATTACCGGAGGCCGTGATGACCCGAGTGGCCGCGACCCTGCTGGCTTGTGTGATGGTCGGTGGCGGGACGACCGCCGCGTACGCCGTCCTGGACGAGGCGCCGGTGCCCGCCGCCGGGACGGCCGAGGGGTACCGGGAGACGCGGCTGTTCTTCGGCACCGCGCGGCCCGGGGGCGGGGAGCCGGTGACGGAGGCGGAGTTCGAGGCGTTCGTCGCGGAGGTCGTCACGCCGCGCTTTCCCGAGGGGCTGACCGTGCAGGAGGGCGACGGGCAGTGGCTCGACGAGCACGGGGTCATCGAGCGGGAACGCTCCTACGAGCTCGTCCTCTACTACCCGGCCGCCGACGCGGGTGCCGGCGACCGGGAGATCGAGGAGGTGCGGGCCGCGTACCTGGGGCGTTTCGACCAGGAGGCCGTCGCGCGCGTCGACGACCGGGTGCGCGTCGACTTCTAGGCGGCGGTCGGCGCGCCCGCGGCGTCCCGTCCCTACAGCGTGCCGAGCTTCACCAGCATCAGCAGGGCCAGCAGCTGGATCGTGGAGGCGGCCAGGGCGCGGGGCCAGGGGATCTCGTGGGAGCGGGCGACCATCATCGTGAACAGGACGCCCGCGAAGAGCCAGGTGGCCCAGCCGAGGATCTGCACGACCGAGTTGGCGCCGCCCAGGAAGAGGGCGAGGGCCAGGCGGGGCACGTCCGTGAGCGCCATGATCAGCATGGCGAGCCCGGCCGTCGGCGCCCACAGCCCGTTCCCGCCGAACTGGCGGGCCAGGTTGTGTGTCACCGTGCTCAGCACCAGCGCGCCCAGCACCATCGCCACCCCGGTGAACAGCAGGTACGGCGCGACCGTCGAGGCCGTGGTGTCGAGCATCGACTCGCGGGCGTTGTCCAGGCCGAACACGGCGACGAGCCCGTAGAGGAACGTCACGACCAGCGCGGAGGCCCACATCGGGTAGTCGCGCATGTGCCAGAAGGTGCGGCTGGGGCGGAAGGGGATGCCGAGGAGGAGCTCGCGCCAGGGGAGGGGCGGCGGAGGTGGCGGCGCCGCCGCGGGCTCGCCGTACGTGGGGTGCGGGTCCCCGTGCGGGTCCGGATGCTGCTGGTACTGCTGGGGCTCTCCGTAGGGGGAGTAGGGTCCGGGCTGCTGGTACCGCGGCGGCGGATACTGCTGCGGCTGCGGTCCCGGATAGGGCCCCTGCTGCGGGTAGTGCTCGTCGCGGTTCCTTCTGAATACGGCCACGCCTATGAACGTACCGCTTCCGCGGGCGCCGGAGCCCGCGCACGCCCCCTGAGCGTCCCCCTAGGGGCGGGCGGGCAGGCAGGGCTCAGGTCGCCGGCTCCGGCTCCGCCGCGGGGACCTCGTCGGCGCCCGCCGCCGGGGTGGTCACCGATTCGAGCAGCAGCTGCGCCACGTCCACGACCCGCAGGTCCTCCTTGGCGGCGGCGTTCGCCTTCTTGCCGTTGACCGAGTCGGAGAGCATCACCAGGCAGAACGGGCAGGCGGTGGAGATGATGTCGGGGTCGAGCGACAGCGCCTCGTCCACGCGCTCGTCGTTGACGCGCTTGCCGATCCGCTCCTCCATCCACATCCGGGCGCCGCCCGCGCCGCAGCAGAAGCCGCGCTCCTTGTGGCGGTGCATCTCCTCGTTCCGCAGGCCGGGGACGCGGGCGATGATCTCGCGGGGCGGGGTGTAGACCTTGTTGTGGCGGCCCAGGTAGCAGGGGTCGTGGTAGGTGATCAGGCCCTCGACCGGGGTGACCGGGACGAGCCTGCCCTCGTCCACGAGGTGCTGGAGCAGCTGGGTGTGGTGGATGACCTCGAACGCGCCGCCGAGCTGCGGGTATTCGTTGGCGATGGTGTTGAAGCAGTGGGGGCAGGTGGTGACGATCTTCTTCGCCCCGGCGGCGGTGAGGGATTCGACGTTCTGCCGGCCGAGCTGCTGGAAGAGGAACTCGTTCCCCAGGCGGCGGGCGGAGTCGCCGGTGCACGCCTCGTCGCCGCCCATGATGGCGAAGCGGACGCCCGCGATGTGCAGCAACTCGGCGAACGCCTTGGTCGTCTTCCTCGCGCGGTCCTCCAGGGCGCCGGCGCAGCCGACCCAGTAGAGGTAGTCGGTCTCGGAGAGGTCCTCGACGTCGCGGCCGACGACCGGCACGTCGAAGGCGACCTCGGACGTCCACTCCAGGCGCTTCTTCTTGGCGAGCCCCCACGGGTTCCCCTTGCGCTCCAGGTTCTTCAGCATGGTGCCCGCCTCGCTGGGGAACGAGGACTCGATCATCACCTGGTACCGCCGCATGTCCACGATGTGGTCGATGTGCTCGATGTCGACGGGGCACTGCTCGACGCACGCGCCGCAGGTGGTGCAGGACCACAGGACGTCGGGGTCGATCACCCCGTTCTCCTCGGCGGTGCCGACCAGCGGGCGGTCCACCTCCTCGCCCGCGAGCAGGTAGGGGGCGCTGGCGTGGGCGTGGTCGCGGAGCGACATCACCAGCAGCTTGGGGGAGAGGGGCTTCCCCGTGTTCCACGCGGGGCACTGGGACTGGCAGCGGCCGCACTCGGTGCAGGTGGAGAAGTCGAGCAGGCCCTTCCAGGAGAAGTGCTCGATGCGCGAGACGCCGAACTGGGCGTCCTCCGCCCCCTCTTCCTCGAATACCGTCTCGAAGTCGATCGGCTTGCCGGCCGAGGTCATCGGCAGCAGCGCGCCGAGCGCGGGCGCGCCGTCCGCGTTCCGCTTGTACCAGATGTTGGGGAAGGCGAGGAAGCGGTGCCAGGCGACGCTCATGTCCGCGCGCAGGCCGAGGACGATCGCCCAGATGGCCGTGGTGCAGAGCTTCACCATGGCGGTGAAGTAGACGAGCTGCTGCAACGTGCTCGTGGAGAGGCCGTCGAACGCCGCCACCAGGGGATACGACACGAAGTACCCGGCCTGGTACCCCTCGACGTGGTGCAGGGCGCCCTCCAGGCCGCGCAGCACGAGGATGGCGGCGCCGATGACGACGATCACCCACTCCACGAAGTACGCCTGCCAGGCGGTCGAGCCGGCGAACCGCGACTTCCGGTCGGCCCGGGAGGGCAGGCTCAGCAGCCGGATGGTGATCAAGGTCACGATGCCGAGCACGGTCATCGCGGTGATGAACTCGACCCACATCTCGTACGGCACGAAGTCGGCGAGGACCGGCAGCCGCCAGTCGGCCTTGAAGAGCTGGCCGAGCGCCTGGAGGAGCGTGAAGACGAGGGTGAGGAAGCCGAGGGCGACGAACCAGTGCGCGGCGCCGATGATCCCCCAGCGGTTCATCCGGGAGTGGCCCAGGAACTCCCTGGTCAGCGTCAGGCTCCGTCGCTTCGGGTCGTCGGTGCGCAGGCCGTCGGGGACGGGCTGGCCGAGGCGGAGATAGGCGACGAGCCGCGCGGTGGCGCGGCAGAACAGCGCTACGCCGACCGCGGAGAGCACCAGCGTGACGACGATGGCGGCGAGTTGCATGGCGGTGGCTCCTCGGACCTGCGGGCGGGCTGTGGAACGTAGGGCTGGAACGGGGGCTAGCAACATAGCCCAGGACCATGCTACTCGATGGTAACTTATCCCGTCATCCCCTCCTTGCCCACCGTCCGGATGTGTCCCTTGACTTCAACAATGGTTGAAGTCCCACGCTGGTCGGTGTACGCCGGGCGCGGAAGGCCGCGCCGGCACCGCGTGAGACGAAAGAGGGGACCGTCATGCCGACGACCATGTCAACGACCCAGCCCGCCGCCGTGAGCAGCACCGAGGCGCCGCTGCGGCTCGCCGTCATCCTCGGCAGCGTCCGCGAGGGCCGCTTCGGTCCCACCGTCGGCCACTGGTTCGCCGAACGGGCCGCGGAGCGCGCCGACATGACCGTGGACCTCGTGGATCTCGCGGACCCGGGGCACACCCTGCCGCTGGCCATGGGTGGCGGCGAGGGCGCCGCGGTCACCGCGCGGCTGGCCGCGGCCGAGGCGTTCGCCGTGGTCACCCCGGAGTACAACCACAGCTACCCGGCCGCGCTGAAGAACGTCATCGACTGGCACCGGGACGAGTGGTTCGCCAAGCCCGTCGGCTTCGTCTCCTACGGCGGGATCTCCGGGGGCCTGCGCGCCGTGGAGCACCTGCGCGCCGTCTTCGCCGAGCTGCACGCCGTCACGGTCCGGGACACGGTGAGCTTCCACAACGCGGGGGGCCAGTTCGACGCGGACGGGCGCCCGGCCGACCCGGCGGGCTGCGGAGGCGCCGCCAGCGCCATGCTCGACCAGCTCGCCTGGTGGGGCTCCGCCCTCAGGGGCGCCCGCGCCGCCCGCCCCTACGCGGCCTGAGCCCGGGGCGCGGCCCGACCCCGGCCCGCGCCGGGTCCCCGACGGCGTGAACGGCGTGAACGGCGCGCGGGCAGGGTGCGAAGGCCGCGCCCGGGCGCCGTTCGGCGGGGGGAGCATGGGCCGATCGGCGCCCCCCGCCCTACCCGTTCGGAGGAAGCCATCGCCACATAATCCCACATGACGGACATCGCCTGGCGGGCCCCGCAGGATGGGCGGAAAGCGAGCCGGAAGGGTGGGCTGTCGTGGCTGTCCAGATGACGCGAGGTCAGAAACTCCTGTGGTGGGTGCTGCTGGTCCTCGGTGTTCTCCTCGCGGTCGTCGCGGGGGCGGCGCTCTGGGCCTATCAGCGGCTCGACGGGAACATCAGCACCGATCACGCCGCCGCCGACGCGCTGGACAGGGACGCGGACGAACGGCCCGAGGCGCGGGCGGGCGACGGGGCCAGGAACATCCTCGTCATCGGTCACGACTTCGGCTCGGGCACCGGCAACGCCCGCTCCGACACCGTTCTCCTCCTGCACCTGTCGGCCGACGGGACACGCGCCGACGCCGTCCACGTGCCGCGCGACATCGTGGTGGACATCCCCGCGTGCCGCACCGAGGAGGACGGGTGGAGCGAGGCCACGAGGGCCCAGTTCAACTGGGCCTTCCAGTTCGGCGGCGCCGCCTGCACCATCCGCACGTTCGAGCAGATGACCGGCATCAGGGTGGACCACCACCTGGCGATCGGCTTCGAGGGCTTCGCGGAGGTCGTGGACGCGGTCGGGGGGGTCGAGGTGGAGCTCGACGAGGCCGAGCACGACCCCAACGTGGGCCACGACCTGCCCGCGGGCCGCCACCTGCTGGACGGCGAACAGGCGCTCGCCTACGTCAGGGCCCGGATCTTCGTCGGCGACGGCAGCGACCTGAACAGGCTCGCCCGCCAGCAGGAATTCCTCGGCCTCCTCTACGAGCGGATCACCGACCAGGACACGGTCGCCGACCCCACCCGGCTCTACCCGGTGCTCAAGGCCGTCACCTCCGCCATCACCGCCGACGCCGGTCTGGACTCCCTGGACGAGCTCTACGGCCTGGCCAAGGACCTCAAGGCGGTGCCCGAGGACGGCGTCGGCTTCCGCACCGTCCCGACCCTGCCGCACACCTCGGAGCCCAACCGCCTCCGCCTGGACGAGCGCGCCGCCGCGCGCCTCTTCGCGGCCGTGCGCCAGGACCGTTCCCTGCCTCCCGTGCCGTAGTCCGCGACCGCCGGGACGGGGCGTGCGCGAGATGCGGCCCCCCGGGGCCCGTGCTGGCATGGACCCATGATTGTGACGATCGTGGGCGCGGGTGCCATGGCCCGTGGTGTGGCGACCATCGCGCTCGCCGGCGGGCACACCGTCCGGCTCGTCGGCCGGGCGCAGAGGAACGCCGAGAGCCTCGCCGGGGAGCTGCGGCAGGTGGCGCCCGACGGCGACGTCTCCGCCTCGGACGCCATCGCGGTGGAGGACGCCGATCTGGTGGTGCTCGCCGTTCCCCACCCGGCGGGCGTCGAGCTGACCGCCTCCTACGGCACCGCGCTTACGGGCTCGGTCCTCGTCGACATCAGCAACCCCGTCGGCCCCGACACCCTCACGGTGCCGCCCGGCACCTCGGCCGCCGAGCTGATCGCCGCCGAGGCGGCCCCGGGGACGCCGGTGGTCAAGGCGTTCAACACCGTGTTCGCCGGCACGCTGCTCAGCGGGCGGGTGGCGGGCAAGCCGCTCGACGTGCTGATCGCGGGCGACGACGAGGACGGCAAGGGCGCCGTCGCCGACCTCGCGGAGGGGGGCGGGCTGCGCCCCCTCGACGTGGGGCCGCTGCGGAGGTCCCGCGAGCTGGAGGCCCTTCAGCTCCTCCACATGTCCGTCCAGGACAGCCTCGGCCTGAACTGGTCGAGCGCCGTCAAGATCCTGCCCTGAAGCCGGGGAGGCGCCCGTGTGGTCACGCCGGAGGATAGCCATATGCGCCGCGGTGCTGCCGCTCGCCGCCGTGGTGACCTGGGACGCCCCGCAACTGACGGGCGGGACCGCCGCGCCGCCGGCGCCGCGCGCCAAGCGGCTGCCGCCCGCGGTCGAGCGGCCCGCGCCCCAGCCCGGGGTCGTCACCCGCGAGGACTGGGGCGCCGACGAGGACCTGCGGACCGAGGACGTCACCTACACGGGCGCGGCCCGCGCGGTCTTCATCCACCACACCGGACACCCCGACGGCTACGACTGCGCGGACGTGCCGGAGATGCTGCGGTCCATGCAGGCCGACCACGTGAGGCGGCAGGGCTGGGACGACGTCGGCTACAACTTCGTGGTCGACTCCTGCGGAACGATCTACGAGGGCAGGGCGGGCGGCCTGGACCGCTTCGTGCTGGGGGCGCACACCACCGGCTTCAACATGGACAGCGTCGGCATCGCCGCGGTCGGCGACTTCGACCCCTCGGGCGAGGTGCCCGACGCGCTGGTCACGGCCGTCGCCGAGATCGTCGCGTGGAAGCTGCGCCCCGGCACCGACCCGCGGGAGCAGGTGCGCCTGGTCTCCACGAACGACGACAGCAGGGTGCCCGAGGGCGACCCCGCCGAGCTCGACGTGGTCTCGGGCCACCGCGACATCGTCGAGACCCACTGCCCGGGGGACGCCCTCTACGCGGAGCTGCCCGCCATCCGCGACCAAGCGGCCCGGCTCCGGATCGATGCGCACTCCCGCTGAGCTCGTGAGGCGCGGGAAGCCGCTCGCCGGCCCCGGGCTCGTGCCGCGCTGGCTGCTCGCGCTCCCGCCCGTGGTGCTCGTCGTGCTCGGCATCGCCCAGTCGCTCGCGCCCGGCTGGGTGCAGCTGGCGTTCCTCTTCGCGGCGCTGCCCCCGCTCACCGGGCTGATCTACGGGCCGTGGCGGACCTCGCTCATCAGCGCGGGCGTCATGGTGCTGCTGTTGCTGCCCATCACCCGCCCGCCGCACATCAGCGACGCGGATCTGGGTGCGGTCGCGGCGATCGCCGCCTTCTCCGTGGTCGTCTCCTGGATCAGGACCCTGTACACGCGCGACCTGGTGGTGGTGCGCGACGTGGCCGAGGCGGCCCAGCGCGCCGTGCTGCCGCCGCTGCCCGACCGGGTGGGGGGCGTGCGGTGCGCCGGCCTGTACCGCGCGGCGCAGGTGGGCGCGCTGGTCGGCGGCGACCTGTTCGACGTGCGCGCGGGGCCCCACGGGGTGCGGGCGCTGGTCGCCGACGTGCAGGGGCACGGCCTGGCCGCGGTCAGCACCGTGGCCTCGCTGCTCGGAACGTTCCGGGAGGCGGTGCTCGACGAGGAGGAGCTGCGCGGCGTGGCCGCCCGGCTCGACCGGCGGCTGGTGGTCGAGGGCGGCGACCAGTCGGAGCTGTTCGCGACGGCGCTGCTCGTGGAGTTCGCGCCGGACGGGCGCGAGGCGCGGCTGATCAGCTGCGGGCACCCGCCGCCGCTGCTGCTGCGGGACGGCGCGGCGCGCGAGCTGAGCCCCGAGAACGGGACCCCGCTGGGCCTGGGGCGCGGCGTCCGCCACCCCGGCCCGCCCGCCCCCACCCTCGTGGAACTGCGCCGGGA
>NZ_LAVK01000213.1 GCF_001083795.1 Streptomyces sp. SBT349 | reverse complement strand
CCTCTCCCGCCCCAGCGCCCTCCCCGGCCGCGACACCACGGCCGCCCTCCTGCACCGCCTGGCCACCGGCGCCTTCGCCTCCGCGACGGCGCCGATGGCCGGCTGAGCGCCGCCCGTCCACCGGCGGGGAGCGTGCCTCCCCGGCGGGAACGAGCGGGTCTCAGGCCGTCAGTTCCTGGCGGAGCGCGTCGCGCAGCCGCGCCGCGCGCGCCGTGACCTCGGGCGGTCCCAGCTCCATCGCCCGCGTGCACCACGTGCCGCCGCCCGCCAGGTCGCCCCGGCGGGACGCGAGCAGCGCCAGCCGCAGCGCGGCCCTGCCGTGGCCCGCCTCGGCCGCCCGGGTCCACCACAGCGCCGCCTCGGGCTCGCTGCCCTCACGGGCCAGCAGCAGCCCCAGGTTGAACGCGCCGTTCCTGCTGCCCGCCTCGGCCGCCGCCCGGTACCAGCGCGCCGCCAGGGCCACGTCGCCGCCCGCCGCCGCCCGCGTGCCGAGCCGCACCTGCGCACGCCGGTGCCCGTGGTCGGCGGCGCGAGCGAACCACGGCTCCGCGCCCTCCCCGTCGCCGCGCCGCTCCAGCAGCAGGGCGAGGCGGAACGCCCCCTCCACGCTGCCGCCGGTCGCCGCCTGCCGCAGGTACCCCTCGGCGCGCTCCCCGTCGCCGCCGCGCAGCAGCTCGACGGCGATCTGGAGCGCCGCCTCGGCGTGCCCCGCCGCCGCGGCCTGCTCGTACCAGTGCCGCGCCTGGCTCTCCGCGCCACGGCTGGCGTGCAGGATGCCGAGGTTGAACGCGGCGTCCACGCTGCCCGCCTCGGCGGCCTTGGAGAACCACGGCTCGGCCCCGTCCGCGTCGCCGCGCTGGAGCAGCAGCACCGCCAGCGCGTTCGCCGCGTCCCGGTGCCCCGCGTACGCGGCGTGGCGGTACCAGTGCTCGGCCTCGGACGTGCGCCCCTGGCCCGTGCAGAGCAGCGCCAGGTTGAACGCGCCGTTGATGTCGCCCGCCGCGAGGGCGGCGCGGTACCAGCGCTGCGCCTCCTGCCGCTCGCCGCGCTCGGCGTGCAGCGCGCCCAGCGCGTTGGCCGCGGGGCCGTCGCCGTCGCGCGCGGCGCGCCGCCACCAGCGCTCCGCGGCGGTCCCGTCCCCGGCGTCGCGCAGCAGGAACCCCAGCGCGCTCGCCGCCCGCGCCTCGCCCGCCTCGGCCGCGTCCAGGTACCAGCGCCCGGCCTCCGTCACCGCGCCCCGCTCCTCCAGGAGCGCACCCAGCCGCAGCGCGGCGCGCCGGTGGCCGCGGGCCGCCGCCTGCCGGAACCAGGGCTCGGCCGCCGCGGGCTCCCGGGCACCGACCAGGCACGCGTACCGGTACGCCGCCTCCCGGTGGCCGCTGTCGGCCGCCGTGCGGAACCAGTCCGCCGCACCCGGCGCGCCCCGGTGGTCGAGCAGATCCGCCAGCGCGTACGCGCCGGAGGCGTGACCCGACTCGGCCGCCTGCCGCAGCCAGTACTCGGCCGCCGCCTCGTCCCCCCGCTCACGGTGGTACCGGCCCAGGGCGTGCGCCGCGGGCGCGGACCCGGCCACGGCCGCGTTCCGCCACCACTCGGCGGCCTCGCCCGACCGGCCGGACTGGTGCAGCAGCACCCCCAGATTGTTCGCCGCGGACCTCTCGCCCTCCGCCGCCGCCGCGCGCAGCGGCGCCTCGGCGCGGTCCAGGTCGCCGGCGCGCAGCAGCCGCGCGCCCTCCTCCGCGGCCGCGCGGCTCGTCTCGAACCTCGCTTTGTCCCCCATAAGGTCCATAGTCGCACCACCTGAAACCTGCGTACACCTGGTATACCGCAGCCAGTGAAGTCACTTCAGCGGTTTGTCGACTTCCCGATATGGATACACCCAAACGCCTTGCGGGGGAGGGAGTTTCCGCGGATCCGTCACGCAGTATGACGCCGGAATCGTCTCCGCAGGTCAGTGCGGGCCCGCGATCACCGCCGAACGTCTGCCCAAGGTTGACGCTCCGGGACCGTCCGGGGAGGGCCCGGGAAGCGGCGAAGGGCCCGCGGTCGCTTCCGACTCACGGGCCCTTCGTCACGCCTCAGGCGGCGCCGTCCTCCTCGGGAGGGGTCTCCTCCTGCTCGTTCCTTCCCTCCAGGTCCGCCAGGCGGTCCAGGGCCTCCTCCAGGCGGTTCTGGGCCTCGCCGTACGCCTGCCAGTCGCCCTCGGCGAGCGCGTCCTGGCCGTCCTGCCAGGCGTCCTGCGCCTCGTCGATGGCCTCCTGGACGGTGGCGTCCCCGTCCGGCGGCGGCTCCTCGCCCCCGTCCGGCGGCGGTGGCTCCTCCTCGCCCGGATCCTCACCCGACTCGGTGACGCCGAAGACCACGTCCAGGGCTCTGTCGAGCGACTCCTCAAAGACGATCTCCTCGCCGTACGCCACCAGGACGCGTTGCAGCAGCGGGTAGTTCTGCCCCGCGCCGCGGACGTACACCGGCTCGACGTAGAGCAGGCCGCCCTCCAGGGGCACGGTCAGCAGGTTCCCGTACTCGACCTCGGAGTCGCCGCGTCTCAGGAGGTTGATCCGCTCGGCGATGTCCGGATCGGAGTTGAACCGGCTCTGGACCTGCGACGGGCCCCAGACGGTCGTGGTCGACGGCAGCGTGAGGATTCTCATCGTGCCGTAGTCCTCGCTTCTGGCATCCGCCTCGACCGCCATATAGGCGGCGAGCGTGTCCCTGTTCAACGGCGTGAACGTCGTCGTCAGCGAGAAGACCTGATCCTCCTGGTCCGGCATCCGCATGCTCAGGTAGTACGGCGGAACGACCTCACCGTCGTGCGTCGGGTCGTTCGGCACCTCCCACCGCTCGGAACCGGAGTAGAACTGCCCGGCGTTCGTCACGTGGTACCGCTGGAGCAGATCGCGCTGGACCTTGAAGAGGTCCTGCGGGTAACGGAGGTGGTCCATCAGCTGGTCGCTGATCTGGTCCCGGTCCTCCACCACGCCGGGGAACGCCTTCCGCCAGGTCTCCAGCACCGGGTCGCTCTCGTCCCAGGCGAAGAGGTCCACCTCGCCGCTGTAGGCGTCGACGGTGGCCTTGACCGAGTTGCGGATGTAGTTGACCCGGCTCTCCTGGGCGATGACCTCGCCCTGGTTCTCCGTGAGGGAGGTCTCCGTCACGTCGCCCAGCGTGGTGCGCGCCGAGTACGGATAGCCGCTGCTCGTGGTGTAGGCGTCCACGATCCACTGGATCCTGCCGTCCACCACCGCCGGATACGGGTCGCCGTCGATCGTCAGCCAGGGGGCCACCGCCTCGACGCGCTCCTTGGGCGTGCGGTTGTAGAGGATCTGCGAGCCGTTCCCGATCGCCCCCGAGTAGAGGATCTGCGGCTCGCCCATGGTCAGCGCGTACGCGGCGCGGTTGAACCAGTTGTCCAGCTTCACGCCCGCGTCGCCGGTGTAGCTGTACTCGACCTCGCCGTTCTCGCCGGCGTAGTCGATCTCCTGCTGGGGGCCGCCCACGATGGAGTACTGCGTGGTGTACTCGCCGAAGTAGATGCGCGGCTCGTAGTCGGGGAGGTCGCCCTCGGGCGGCAGGTTCTCCTCGGTGAACTCCGGCTGCCCGTTCTCCTGGATGCTCGTGCCGCTGGCCGCCACGACGCCGAAGCCGTGCGTGTAACGGAAGTGCTCGTTGATCCAGTTCCGCTCGGGGAGCTCGTTGATGTTCATCTCGCGGAGACCGACGACCGTGTCCTGCTCGCCGCCGTCCTCCGTGGGGTAGCGGTCCACGTCCAGCGTCGCCGGGAACTGGTAGTACCCGCGGACCTGCTGGATCTGCTGGAACGCCGGCGAGACCACACTCGGGTCGAGCAGGCGGATGGAGGCGGTGTCGCCCACCGCGTTCCGCAGGGTCTCGGGCGAGGCGTCGCTCGTTCCCCCGTAGTCCTCGATCTGCGCGTCCGCGATGTCGTAGGCGTCCTTGGTGGACTCCATGTGCCGCTGGATGTACTCGGTCTCCTTGGCCTGCTCGTTCGGCCTGACCTGGAACTGCTGCACCAGCGCCGGGTAGACGCCGCCGATGAGGATCGCGGAGAGGACCATCAGGCCGAGGCCGATGACCGGCAGCTGCCAGCCGCGCCGCCAGAGGGTCGCGAAGAACAGCAGGGCGCAGATCGCCGCGATGATCGTCAGGATCGTCTTGGCCGGGAGGTACGCGTTGGCGTCGACGTAGCGCAGGCCCGTCCAGCCCTCGGCGTTCCTGAAGTCACCGCTCTTGAGCGCCAGTCCGTACCGGTCCAGCCAGTACGCCACGGCCTTGAGCGCCACGAAGAGGCCGAGCAGCACCGAGAGGTGACCGGTGGCGGCCTGGGTGATGCGGCTGCCCGGGGTGGTCAGGCGGATGCCGCCGTAGAGGTAGTGGGTGAGCGCGGCGGCCAGCGTCGAGAGCACGATGATCGCGAAGCCGAAGCCCAGCAGGAAGCGGTAGAACGGGTAGTCGAACGCATAGAACGAGACGTCCATGTGGAACTGGGGATCCGTCGTCCCGAACGTCGTGCCGTTGACCCACTGGAGCCAGGTGCGCCACTGGCCGGAGGCCGAACCGCCCGCGATCAGGCCGATCACCAGGGAGACGGCGAGCAGCACCCACTTCTTGTACGGCGCGATCGTCATCCGGTACCGGTCGAGGTTCTGCTGCTCCATCGACATCGCGCTCAGCGGCGGGCGCAGCCGGTGGGCCAGCCAGACGTTGAACCCGACGGCGAGGGCCATGAGCACGCCGAAGACGGCGAACATCGTGATCCGGGTCAGCAACTCCGTCCGGTAGACGCTCGTGTAACCAACCGATCGATACCAGAGCCAATCCGTCCAGAACCCCGCGAACATGGCGAAGAGAATCGCCAGACCGGCCAGAATCGCGGCCGTGATCAGCAGCGACTTGGCCCCTCTGGAGGGGCGCCCGACATTGAAACGCGGGCCCCCGGGACCTCGGGGACCCCTGGGCCCGTTCGGACCGCCCGGGCCACGACCCGAGCCTCGGTCCGGCATTTGGAAAGCCAACGCGCGCACCTCGGTAATTCGCAGGGTTTGGAGCCAGGCCGTCCATGGCAGCGGCCCACTGGACTAACTTACTCAAGCTTTACTCGGTTCCCGTTTTCGGGGTGCGAGACGGCACGATATGCCCATGGACAACACCGCACCCCAAGGATCAGGGTCCGAGCGCCCCTCCGTCACCCCGCTGACCACGGCCGTTCTGGAGATCGACGCGTACGCGGCCGAGCTGGGCTGGGACCGGCCCGCCCAGCTGTTCGCGCTGGTGGACACGGAGCGGCTGCGCACGGAGGAGCCGGACCTGGCGCAGCGGCTCGACATCGAGGGCGACAGCGGCCTGACCCCGGTGGAACAGGACGAGTTGCCCGCCGGGCAGCCGCTGGACGAGTTCCTGGCGACGATCGCGTGGCCCGACGCGGTGGCGGGCTGCGCGATGACGGTGGAACGGCTGATGCTGCCGCCGTCGGCCGAGACCACCGTGCCGGAGGGCATGCCGGGTCCGGACCTGGCGCGCTGGGTCGCGGGGCACCCCGAGCGGCAGGAGGTGCGGATGACGGTGGCGGTACTGCGGGACGGGCGGCGGGAGTCGGCGGTCAGGCTGCGCGAGAAGGACAGCGCGACCGAGGTGCTGACCGGTCCCGACCTGGTGCCGGGGCTCGCCGACGCGCTGGCGGCGACGTTCGAGGAGTGACGTCGCAGGAGTGACGTCCGGGGACGGGCCCGGGGGAGCCCGGCGCGGTCCGCCGGCCCGTCACCGGGCCTCGCACCGCGGCAGGTCCGAGGTGTCGCCCTCGCGGATCCCGGCGAGGGCGTCCAGGGCGTCGTCCAGCGTGCCGACGCTGAGCAGGGTGAGTCCTTCGGGGACGTCGAGGGCGGCGACCGCGCAGTTCTCCTCGGGGGTGAGGAAGAAGTCGGCGCCCGCGTCCCTGGCGGCGATGGTCTTCTGCGAGACGCCGCCGATCGGGCCGACCGTGCCCTCGGCGTCGATGGTGCCGGTGCCGGCCACGAAGGCGCCGTCCGTCAGGTCGTCCTCGGTGAGCCGGTCTATGAGCCCCAGGGCGAACATCAGCCCGGCGCTCGGCCCGCCGACGTCGGCGAGCTCTATCTCTATCTCGAACGGGAAGCTGTGGCTCACGCCCGCCTGGATCCCCACGATGGCCCGCTGGTCGTCGGGGGCGGGCTCGGTGGTGACCGTGACGTCCTCGGTCCCGCCCGGCAGTTCCTCGCCCGCCTCCAGGGCGGCCTGGGCCTCCTCGGCGGGCACCACCGTGAAGACGACGTCCTCGCCCGGCTCCCGCTCGGTCACCAGGTCGGCGACCTGGCCCGGCTCGGTGACCTCGGTGCCGTCCACGGCCACGATCGCGTCGCCCGCGTGCAGCCGGCCCTCGGCGGGGCCGTCCACGACCACGGCGGCCACGATGGTCTGGGAGCCCACCTCGTACCCCAGCTCCTCCAGGGCGGCGACCTTGGCGCTCTCCTGGGAGGCGGTGAACTCCTCCGCGTTCTGCTCCTCGACCTGGTCGGCCGAGACGTCGTCCGGGTACAGCGACTCGTAGGGCACCACGGCACTGTCGTCGGAGAGCCAGCCGTAGACGGCCTCCAGCAGGTTCATCCGGTAGCTGACGCCGGTGACGCGGACGGTCGTCATGTTGAGATGACCGGACGTCTCGTACGTCTCCTCGCCCTTGATGTTCAGCACGGGCTCGCCGTCGTGCTCGCCCAGCGTGTTGACCGTGGGGCCGGGCGACATCTCGGCGTAGGGCACGTGGATCAGCACTCCGGCGCAGAGCAGCCCTATGAGGAGCAGGGTCGACGTCAGCAGGGTCGCGGTGCGGCGTGGCATGTCTTGACAGTACGTGACCGCGCTGTCAGCCGTCCGCCGGGGCCCGCTCCATGGCGGCGCGGAAGGCTTCGTATCCGCGCACGCCCGCGGCGTCGCGCACCCCGCCGGTACCGCTGCGGCGCCGCGTGGCCCACGTGCCCCACAGCCCGGCCACCACCGCCCCGGCGACGGGGATGAGCAGCCATACGAGAACCGCCATGACCTACCTCCCACCTCGGCGACATATCACCAACGCTCCGACGCGGGAACGGGTTACGCAACCGGAGTAGTGCCCGCCCCTCGGTAACGATCCCGACTCGGTCCCGGAGGGCGTCCGGGCGGCGTCCGGGCGGCGTCCGCGAGACGTCCGCGAGACGTCCCGGCGGCCGGAAAGGGGCCTACGCGCAGGCGCCCACCCACTGGCGGGTGCCGTCGGCGAAGGTCTGGTGCTTCCAGATGGGAACGTCCCGCTTGAGGTCGTCGATCAGGCGGCGGGAGGCGGCGAACGCCTCGGCGCGATGGGCGCAGGAGACGGCGACCACCACGGCGAGGTCGCCGATCGCCAGGTCCCCGACGCGGTGCGCGGCGGCCAGCGCGCGCACCGGGAACTCCGCGGCGACGCGCTCCGCGACGCGGCGCAGCTCCGCCTCCGCGGTGGGGTGGGCGGAGTACGCCAGTGAGGTGACGGCCGCGCCGTCCTCGTGCCCGTCGTGGTCGCGCACGGTCCCGACGAACAGCGCGGTACCGCCCGCCGCGTCGTCGCCGACCGCGGCGAAGACCTCGTCCACCGACAGCGGCGTGTCACGGATGGCGAGCAGCCGGATGGGGTCGCTTTCGTTCATGGGCCCATCCTCCGCCAACCGTCCCGGGAGCGGTGACGCGGTGCCCGCCGTCATCGGCGCCTGGCGCGCCTGGCCCGGCGCACCAGGGCGGCGGTGCCGACGAGGGCGACGGTCGCGCCGGCGGCCCCGAGCGTGGTGGCGGCGTCCTTGCGGCCCAGCCGGCGGCCGGCGACCGTGTGCCGCCCCGCCACCTCGGTCAGCAGCTCGGCGAGCACCTCCTCGTTGCTCCAGTGGGGCCGCCATCCCGCCTCGTAGAGCTTGTTGCCGCTGACCACCCAGGGGTGCATCGTGTACGCGAGGTCCCCGGCCGGGGAGGGGGTGAGCCCGAGGCGGTGCAGGCGGGCCGCGGCGCCCAGGGCGACGGAGGGCGGCAGCTCCATGCGGCGGATGCCGGAGAGCTCCTCGACCTCCTCCTGTTCGAGCCAGCCGTCGCAGCCGACGGCGAGCTCGCCCTCGACGTGCTCGCGGGCGGCGAACTCCAGGGCGCTGACCAGGTCCTCGACGTGGCAGAACTGCCAGCGGGGCCGGGAGCCGGCGACCACGAGGAGCCGGGGCGACTCGAAGTAACGGGTCAGCGCCGTGTCGGTGCCGCCGACCAGGATGGCCGGGCGGAGCACGGTGACGTTCAGCCCGGGGTGGGCGCGGGGGGCGCGCTGGGCCAGCCGCTCGATCTCCAGGAGGTCGCCGACGCAGGTGGCGTCCGCGGTGGCGCGCAGTTCGGCGTCCTCGGCGAGCGGGACGTCGTTGTCGGGGAGCGCGCCGTAGACCATGGCCGAGGTGCAGAGCACGACGCGCCGCACGCCGGCCGCCGCCGCGGCCGTCAGCACGGTCTGCGCGCCCCTGACGTTGAAGGCGGTGCGGGCCGCGGGGTCGGCCTCCAGGTCGAGGTCGAGCGCCAGGTGGACCACCACGTCGACCGGCCCGTCCGACTCCCGGTCGCGGTCCCGGTCCCCGCGCTCCCGGTCGCGCTCCTCGTGGACGGCGGCGTCACGGGCGGCGCCCGAGGTCCGCAGCAGGTCGGCGATGGCCGGGTCCCTGACGTCGAGCGTGTGCCACTCCGCGCCCTTGGCGTCGCCGACGCGCTCGTCGAGGGCGAGGACCCGCTTGACGTCTTCTGCGGCCAGCAACCGCTCGATGAGCAGCGCGCCGACCCCTGTCGCCGCGCCGGTGACCGCGACGGTCAACGGGGTGGCGGGGCCGTTACGCGCAGCGCGAACGGCTGGCTCCGGGGAACTCACAGGACCTCTCCAGCGGTTGTTTCGGTACGACGTGCGCAGGCCCATCCTGCCTGAGTGGTGTCTAGGCTGGAGGCACGGACCAGCGAATCACAGGCACGTTGGTTCCGTCCGACGACACAGACCCGAGGATTCCCGTGAGCGACAACCCATTCGGATTCGGCCTCCCGGAAGAGCCGGACGACGGCGAATCCGGCAAGAAGAAGGGCGAGGGCGGGCAGGGGCCGGCCGACAATCCGCTGGCCGCGATGTTCGGATTCGGCCCGGGGGGCGGTCCCGGCGGCGGCATGAACCCGCAGGATCTGGGTGCCGCGTTCCAGCAGCTGGGGCAGATGCTGTCCTACGAGGGCGGCCCGGTGAACTGGGACCTGGCGAGAAGCGTGGCCCGCCAGACGGTGGCGCAGGGCGCGCCGGACGGTTCGAAGGACGAGAGCGTGGGCGCGCACGCCCGCGGCCAGGTCGAGGAGGCCGTGCGGCTGGCCGACCTGTGGCTGGACGATGTGACGACGCTGCCCTCGGGCGCCGGTACGACGGCGGCCTGGAGCAGGGCGGAGTGGGTCGAGGCGACGCTGCCGGTGTGGCGGGAGCTGGTCGACCCGGTGGCGGAGCGCGTCGGCGCCGCCATGGGGAACGTGCTGCCCGAGGAGATGCAGGCCATGGCGGGCCCGCTCCTGGGGATGATGCGCTCGATGGGCGGCGCCATGTTCGGCACGCAGATCGGGCAGGCGGTGGGCGTGCTGGCCGGTGAGGTGGTGGGCTCGACGGACATCGGGCTGCCGCTCGGCCCGGCGGGCAAGGCGGCCCTCCTCCCCCAGAACATGGCGGCCTTCGGCGAGGGCCTGGGCGTCCCCGCCGACGAGGTCAGGCTGTATCTGGCGCTGCGCGAGGCCGCCCACCAGCGGCTGTTCACCCATGTGCCGTGGCTGCGGTCGCACCTCTTCGGCGCGGTCGACGGCTACGCGCGCGGCATCCAGGTGGACACGGCCAAGCTGGAGGACATGGTCGGCCAGCTGGACCCGACGCGCCCCGAGGAGTTGCAGGAGAAGCTCCAGCACGGGCTCTTCCAGCCGGAGGACACGCCGCAGCAGAAGGCGGCGCTGGCCCGTCTGGAGACGGCGCTGGCGCTGGTCGAGGGCTGGGTGGACGCGGTGGTGCACGCGGCGGCGGCCCCGCACCTGCCGTCGGCGGGCGCGCTGCGCGAGACGCTGCGGCGGCGCCGCGCGTCCGGCGGGCCCGCGGAGCAGACGTTCGCCACGCTGATCGGCCTGGAGCTTCGGCCGAGGCGGCTGCGGGACGCGGCGCGGCTGTGGGCCTCGCTGACGCACGCCCGGGGCGGACAGGCGCGGGACGCGCTGTGGTCGCACCCGGACATGCTGCCGACCGCGGAGGACCTCGACGACCCGGACGGCTTCGTCGACCGCGAGCAGCTCGACTTCTCGGAGCTGGACCGGATGCTCGGCGACGCCGCCGACGAGGTGGGCGAGGAGCGGGGCGAACGGGGCTCCCCCGGGCCGCGTCTCGACAAGCCCGGCGAGGGCACCGACGGCGATGGTGACGGCGACGGCGACGGCAGGGGCCGGGAGGACGGCGGCGCGTGAGCCTGCACGCCGACGCGGCGCGGGTGCTGCGGGAGTGGCCCGCGCCCGACGAGGGCCAGGACGAGCTGCGGCGGGCCTACGCCGCGCACCTCTCGGCGTACCGGGACGGGATGTGGAAGGCGTGCGCGGCCGGGCACCTGACGGCCAGCGCGCTGGTGGTGGACCCGGAGCGGGAGCGGGCCCTGCTGACCCTGCACGGGAAGCTGGGGAAGTGGCTCCAGACCGGCGGCCACTGCGAGCCGGTGGACGCCACGCTGGCCGGCGCGGCGCTGCGCGAGGCCACCGAGGAGTCGGGGATCGAGGGGCTGCGGCTGCTGCCGCGGCCCGCGGGGCTCGACCGGCACCACACGCCCTGCGCGGTGCACCTCGACGTGCAGTACGCGGCGATCGCCCCGGCGCGGGCCGAGCACCGGCGGTCCGCGGAGTCGCTCGACCTGCGCTGGTTCGCGTTCGACGAGGTCGGCGAGGTGGCGGACGCGTGGGTCGTCCGCCTCCTGCGCCGCACGGTCGCCCTGCTCTGACTCCCCGCGGCCTCCCCCGGCGGCCTCCCCCGGTGACCGCCGGGGTGTCCGGCACGTCGTTCGCGGGCTACCGGGGGCCCCAGGCGCCTCCCTGGTTCAGCCCGGGGGCCTGGCCCTGGCGGAACGGGAGCGGCTCCCCGAACGACGTCTGCTGCGGCGGCAGCAGCTCGCTCGGCTGCACCACCACATGGCCGTCGCCCATGAAGGACAGCTCCCAGCCCTCCCCCGTGTTCCCCCTGCGGCTCCAGACCGGCTTGCTGCTGGTCTGGGCCTGCATCTGCACGCGGAGCGAGGAGGACCAGGCCACCACCGCGTCCGCGTCGGCGCTGACATAGCGGTCGGGCGTGACCCGCATCGCCAGCGGGCCGCCCGAGGTGGTGATCGCGACCTTGCCCTGCCCGGAGATGACCAGGTTGTAGGCGCCGACGCCCGGGATGCCGTACTGGCTCTCGACGGAGACGACGTCCCAGTGCAGGTGCGCGTCCAGGGCCAGCACGTAGGAGCTGTCCACGGTCAGGCCCTCGTGGTCGACGTCGAGGACGTGCACGTGCTGGGCGAGGTTGGCGAAGTAGACCTGGCCCTGGCCGAAGCAGCGCATCAGGGGCAGCGCCTCGCCGGCGTGCTGCTGCCGCTGCCGCTGGCCCGGCGACTGGTACTCCCCGTCGAACTCCACCATTCCCTCGAACGCGACCATGCTGCCCGCGCGGGCCACCACGTCGTCGCCCCGGCCGAGGTTCACCCGCAGCATGTGGGAGCCCTGGAGGGCGAACCGGTCCTGCGACTGGTTCACGGTGTTGTTGAAGATCGGGCTCTGCATAACGCCACTCCCCCGTCAGTTCTGCTGCTGCTGAGCGTTGAGCCGGTCGGTGCTGTCCTCGTTGGGCTGGACGATGACGAAGCCCTGGCCCGAGAAGGCCAGTTGGAACGCCTCGCCGCTGCCCCTGCCGATCAGCGAGGACGCCTTGAAGCTGCGCTTGCCCTTCATCTCCAGGCCCGTGGACCAGGCGACGAGGGCGTCCGGGTCCACGCAGGTCTCCCCCGACTGCCCGCAGTCGACGACGACGGGCATGCCACGGCTGGTGACCGCGACCCAGCCGGTGCCGGCTATCCCCAGGTTGAACAGGCCCTGCCCGGCGAACTTGGCGATGCCCTTGACCCGTTGCACGCCCCACTCCAAGTGGGCGTCGAAGGCGAGGACGTTGGTGGCGTTGACCGAGAGGCGCTCGTTCTGGAGGGGCAGGCAGACGACCTCGGCCCCGTAGTCCGCGAGGTAGAGCAGGCCGTCCCCCGTGCACTTCATCAGGGGCACGCTCTCGCCGGTGAGCCGCCCGGCGACGGCCTGGCGCATCGCCGTCGGGTTCGACTCGTACTGGATGTAGCCCTCGTAGGCGACCATGGAACCGGTCCTGGCGAACAGGTCGTTGCCCGACTGCATGGCGACCCTGGCCATGGTGGGGCCGTGGTTCTCCATGCGGGCCGTCGGGGCGCTGGGCGCGAAGCCCGCAATCATCCGCTGATCCATCACGGGCTCCCGTCAGATCTCGTAGGGCTGGACAATGGCGAAGTTCCCCGGGGCGCCGCGGAACTGGAGCTGCGTGCTCTCGCCGCTGTGCCCCGGATACGCCTGCCTGCGCACCCGCACCTGGTTCGCCACGAGGACCTGGGCGCCGGCGGACCAGGCGATCACGGCGTTGGCGTCGGCGAAGGTCATCGGGGTGACGGGGAGGACCAGCGGCTCGCCGTGCGTCTTGACCACGAGGGTCCCGTGGCCGGAGAACTGGAGGGCGAACAGCGAACCGCCCGGCAGGCCGTGGCCGTCGATCCTGCGGACCTCGTAGTCGAGGGACTCGTCGAAGGCCAGCACGTGCTGGGAGGCGACGCAGATCGCGTCGCCCTGGAGCTCCACCGGGTGCAGTCTGCCGGCCTGCTCCGCCAGGTACACCTGGCCGGCGCCGGTGCAGCGCATCATCGAGGGGAAGCCCTGGCCGGTGGCCCAGGTGGCGGCGCGGCGCTTGAGGCCACCGCCCTTGAAGCCGAACTCGACCTCCCCCTGGTACAGCACCATGCTGCCCTGCCTGGCCATGAACGGCTGGCCGTCGAGGCCGAGGTCGGCGCGGACGAGCTGCGGGTTCTGGAGGGTCCAGCGGCGGCGCTCGGTGGCGCCGCGGAACTGGTCGAGCGTGGCCATCATGCCGCCCGCCGCCCCCGCGCCGACCGCACCAGGGACGCCGGGAGCACCGGGAACGCCGACGGCGCCGGGAGCACCGGGGGCACCGGGAGCACCGGGGGC
>NZ_LAVK01000212.1 GCF_001083795.1 Streptomyces sp. SBT349 | reverse complement strand
CGGCGGCGTCAGATGTGTAAAAGAGACGGGTGGGAACGGGGAGCGGGTCGGGGCCGAAGACCGCCGTTCCCTCCCGGGCCCGCTCCGTCTCCTCGCCGATGTGCAGCCGCCGCCCGTCCGCCCCCGGATACCACCCGGCGGCCACGATGTTCTCGGTCTCCCGGGCGATCGCCCTCAGTCGCGCGCTCACCGTCGGGCGGCGGCGGGCGGCGTGGGCGGCAGCGGCAGGGGGAGCCCCGGCAGGCCGTCGATGCTCGTGGCGACGTGGTCCTTCTTGTGGAAGTACGCGTCCAGGGTCTCGTCCGTCTCGCGCTCGAACCGCGAGGCGTGCAGCGGGCGGTCGCCCTCGTAGGCCATGAAGGGCACCGCGTAGCCGCAGGTGTCCCGGATCAGCTCGGCGGTCACCACGATGATCGCGCGCAGCCCGTGGTGGGCGGGGTCGATGGCGGGGAAGCGCGTGAGCAGTTCGGGGAAGCGCGGGTCGTCCCGGAAGACGGGCTCGCCGCGCCCGTGGACGCGCACGATGTTCGGCGGGCCGGAAAAGGCGCACCACATGAGCGTGATCCGGCCGTTCTCGCGCAGGTGCGCGACGGTTTCCGCGTTGCTGCCCGCGAAGTCGAGATACGCGACGGTCCGCTCGTCCAGGACGGCGAAGGAGCCGGTGAGGCCCTTGGGGGAGAGGTTCACGGTGCCCTCGCCGGAGAGCGGCGCCGTGGCGGTGAAGAAGACGCGCTGTTCCTCGATGAACGTGCGGAGCCTGCCGTCGATGCGCTCATATGACTTGCCCATGCATCGCAGTATGCCCCTGAAGGTGGCATCTCTCCCGAGCAGATTGACGAACCATGCGCATGTCTGCATACTTATTCCAGTCAGCGCATGCATCCCTAGGAGACACCGTGACCGAGCGCGTCGTACTCGCCTACTCCGGCGGCCTTGACACCTCTGTCTGCATCGGCTGGATCGCCGAGGCGACCGGGGCGGAGGTCGTCGCCGTCGCCGTCGACGTCGGCCAGGGCGGCGAGAGCCTGGATGTCATCCGCAAGCGCGCGCTCGCCTGCGGCGCCGTCGAGGCCGAGGTCGTCGACGCCAAGGACGAGTTCGCCGACGAGTACTGCCTCCCGGCGATCAAGGCCAACGGCCTCTACATGGACCGGTACCCGCTGGTCTCGTCGCTCTCCAGGCCGGTCATCGTCAAGCACCTGGTCGCCGCCGCCCGGAAGCACGGCGCGGACACCGTCGCCCACGGCTGCACCGGCAAGGGCAACGACCAGGTCAGGTTCGAGGCGGGTATCGCCTCGCTCGCCCCCGACCTCTCCTGTATCGCCCCGGTCCGCGACTACGCGATGACCCGCGACAAGGCCATCGCCTTCGCCGAGGCCAAGGGCCTGCCGATCGCCACCTCCAAGAAGTCCCCGTACTCCATCGACGCCAACGTCTTCGGCCGCGCCATCGAGACGGGCTTCCTCGAGGACATCTGGAACGCCCCGATCGAGGACATCTACGAGTACACGCAGAGCCCGGCCGCCCCCCGGGACGCCGACGAGGTCGTCATCACCTTCGAGCGGGGCGTCCCCGTGGCGATCGACGGCCGCGCCGTCACCATGCTCCAAGCGGTGCGGGAGCTCAACGAGCGGGCGGGCGCCCACGGCGTCGGCCGCATCGACATGGTCGAGGACCGGCTGGTCGGCATCAAGTCCCGCGAGGTCTACGAGGCCCCCGGCGCCATCGCGCTGATCACCGCGCACCAGGAGCTGGAGAACGTCACGGTCGAGCGCGAGCTCGCCCGGTACAAGCGGCAGGTCGAGCAGCGCTGGTCCGAGCTGGTCTACGACGGGCTGTGGTTCTCGCCGCTCAAGCGGGCGCTCGACGGCTTCGTCGACGAGGCGAACGAGCACGTCAGCGGCGACATCCGGATGACCCTGCACGGTGGCCGCGCCGTGGTCACCGGACGGCGCTCCGGCCAGTCGCTGTACGACTTCAGCCTCGCGACGTACGACACGGGGGACACCTTCGACCAGTCGCTGGCCAAGGGCTTCATCGACATCTTCGGCCTGTCCAGCAAGATCGCCGCCCGGCGGGACCTCGCCCAGTGACCGATCACCCAGTGACCGACCACCCAGTGACCCAGCACCCCGCGGGCCCGGCGGGTGGAGCCGGTGACGTGCGGCTGTGGGGCGGCAGGTTCGCCCACGGCCCCGCCGAGGCGCTGGAGAGGCTCAGCGCCTCCGTCCACTTCGACTGGCGGCTCGCGCCCTACGACATCGCGGGCTCCCGCGCCCACGCCCGGGTCCTGCACCGGGCCCGGCTGCTCACCGAGGACGAGCTGGGCCGCATGCTGGAGGGCCTCGACCGGCTCGCGGCCGACGTGGCCGACGGCTCGTTCACCGGCACGGTCGCCGACGAGGACGTGCACACCGCGCTGGAGCGCGGCCTGCTGGAGCGGCTCGGCCCGGAGCTCGGCGGCAAGCTCCGCGCCGGCCGGTCGCGCAACGACCAGGTGGCCACCCTCTTCCGGATGTACCTGAGGGACCACGCGCGGATCATCGGAGGGCTGCTGGCCGACCTCCAGGAGGCGCTGATCGGCCTGGCCGAGGCCCACCCGGGCGTCGCCATGCCGGGCCGCACCCACTTCCAGCACGCCCAGCCGGTGCTCTTCGCCCACCATGTCCTCGCCCACGTCCAGGCCCTGGGCCGGGACGCCGAGCGGCTGCGGCAGTGGGACGCGCGCACGGCGGTCTCCCCGTACGGGGCGGGTGCGCTGGCCGGTTCCTCGCTCGGCCTCGACCCGGAGGCCGTCGCCGCCGACCTCGGCTTCGAGGGCGGCTCCGCGGCCAACTCCATCGACGGCACGGCCTCGCGCGACTTCGCGGCCGAGTTCGCCTTCATCACGGCGATGGTCGGCGTGGACATCTCGCGGATCGCCGAGGAGGTCATCATCTGGAACACGAAGGAGTTCTCCTTCGTGACCCTGCACGACGCGTTCTCCACCGGCAGCTCGATCATGCCCCAGAAGAAGAACCCGGACATCGCCGAGCTCGCCCGCGGCAAGTCCGGTCGGCTCATCGGGAATCTGACCGGGCTGATGGCCACCCTCAAGGCCCTGCCGCTGGCCTACAACCGCGACCTCCAGGAGGACAAGGAGCCGGTCTTCGACTCCTGCGACCAGCTGGAGATCCTGCTCCCGGCGTTCACCGGCATGCTCGCCACCCTCACCGTCAACGCGGAGCGGATGGCCGAGCTGGCGCCCGCCGGCTTCTCACTGGCCACGGACATCGCCGAGTGGCTGGTCAAGCGGGGCGTGCCGTTCCGGGTGGCGCACGAGGTCGCGGGCGAGTGCGTCAAGGTCTGCGAGGCGGAGGGGATCGAGCTCGACCGGCTCACGGACGAGCAGTTCGCCACGATCTCCGCGCACCTCACCCCCGAGGTCCGCACCGTGCTGACCGTCGAGGGAGCCCTCGCGGCCCGCGACGCGCGCGGCGGGACCGCGCCCTCCGCGGTCGCCGTCCAGCTCGGTGAGGTCAAGGCCGAGTTGGCCGCCCAGCGGGAGTGGGCCGGGGCCGCCACCCCCTGACCCGACGGACGACGGACCCGGCGGACGAAGGACGACCGGCCGGGCCGCGTTACTCCCCGGGGTAGCGCAGCCCGATCCGGTCGCGCACGGCGTCCAGCGTCCGCATCACGGCGAGGCTGCCGTCCAGCGGCACCAGCGGCGACTCGGTCTCCCCGGCCCGCAGGCAGCGCATCACCTCGTTCGCCTGGTGCGCGAACGAGCCGGCCGGCCCCGGCCCGGCGAACTCCTCCGGCTCCGCGCCCTCCCGGTGCAGCGTGAACCGCTCGGGGCTGAAGAACCCCCGGGGGAACTCGATCCGCCCCCGGGACCCGGTGACCGCCGCGGTCCGCGCGGTGTCCGCGACCAGCGAGCAGGTCAGCGCCGCCACCGCCCCCGAGGCGTAGCCGAGCAGCATCCCCGTGCTGACGTCGACGCCGCCGCGCAGCCTGCCCCAGGCCGCGATCTCCGCCGGCTCGCCGAGGACCAGGTGCGCGAACGAGACGGGGTACACGCCCAGGTCCAGCAGCGCGCCGCCGGCCAGGGCCGGGTCCAGGAGCCGGTGACCGGGGTCGAGCGGTCCGCCGATGCCGAAGTCGGCGTGAACGGCCGTGACCTCACCGATCGCCCCGTTCCGCACCAGCTCCGCCATCCGCCGGATCGCCGGGTTGCAGTACATCCACATGGCCTCCATGAGGAAGACGCCCCGCTCGCGGGCCAGGTCCACCAGCTCCTCGGCCTGTGCCGCGGACCGCGTGAACGGCTTCTCGCACAGCACGGCCTTGCCCGCCTCCAGACACCGCCGCACCGCCGCGTGGTGCGCGTTGTGCGGCGTCGCCACGTAGACCACGTCCACGTCGGGATCGGCGGCCAGCGCGGCCCAACTGCCGTGCGCCCGCGGGATCCCGAAGCGCCGGGCGAACGCCTCGGCCGACTGGGGCGAGCGGGAACCCACCGCCGTCACCTCGGCGTCGGGCAGGGGCGCCAGATCCCCGGCGAGCTTCCCCGCGATGGACCCCGTCGCCAGAATCCCCCACCGCACCGGACGGCCCTCGGGCCGTCCCCCGCCCTCGCTCATGTGCTCTCCTCGACGGCCCGACGCGACCCTCTGCCCGTGGGGCTTCCACCGTTCCGGTCATCGTAGGACGCGGTCCCGGGGGGCCGGTCCCGGGGTGGATCGGGCCGCCCTCCCCGCTCCCCGCCCGGTACGGGCCGGTACCGTGGGGATCTTGACGTCCCGGCCGCCCGGCCGGGACGTGTCCGGTGAAGGGGATCTCATGAGCGCGTTCCGTACGGGCCACGCGACCGTCCGCGGACTCCGCCTGGCCTACACCGACTTCGGCGGCACCGGCCGCCCGCTCCTCGCGCTGCACGGGCACTTCGGCCGCGCCCGCATGTTCGCGCCGCTGGCCGCCGCGCTGGGCCCGGCCCACCGGGTGATCGCCCTGGAGCAGCGCGGCCACGGCCACAGCGCCCGGAACGGCGACTTCCGCCCCGACCAGTACCTGGCCGACGCCGCCGCGTTCCTCCGCCACCTGGACGCCGGCCCGGCCGCCGTGCTCGGCCACTCGGCCGGCGGCGTGACCGCGTTCCGGCTGGCCGCCCGCCACCCCCAACTCGTCCGCGCGCTCGTGGTCGAGGAGGGCGGCGCCGACAACCGGCAGCCCCAGGCGCCGCATCCGGTGCTCGACGTGAGCGACTGGCCCCGCCGTGCCCCCACCCTGGCCGCGCTGCGCGGCGGCGTCGAGGCCCGCGGCATCCCGGACGCCGGCTACTTCCTGGAGAGCGCCACCGAGTACGACGACGGCTGGGGCTTCCTGTTCGACCACGACGACATGGTCGCCTCCCAGCGCGCCCTGATCGGCGACTGGTGGCCCGACTGGCTCGCCTCCACCTGTCCCGCGCTGCTGGTCCACGGCCTGGACAGCTTCGTGCTGCCCACGGCCATGGCCCGCGAGATGGCCGAGCGGCGCCCGGGAACCACCCTGGAGGAGTTCCCCGGCTGCGGCCACTGGGTCCACGACGACGAGCCCGAGGGATTCGCACGGGCCGTCGGCGCGTTCCTGGCTACCGTGTGACCAGCCGCATCCCCGGACGTCGGACGAAGGTGCCCGCATGCCGTTCTCCCGCTTCGACCCGCAGGCCACGCCGACGGCCCGCATCGGCCTCGGCCTGGCCGCCGTCGGCCGCCCCGGCTACATCACGCTGGGCCGCGACCGCGACCTCCCCGGCGACCGCACGCCCGAGGCGCTGCGGGAGCGCACCCACCGCCTGCTCGACGCCGCCCACGCCGGCGGCGTGCGGTACATCGACGCGGCGCGCTCCTACGGGAGGGCCGAGGAGTTCCTCGCCGGCTGGCTGACCGCCGCGCCCGGCGCCGCCGATCATGTCGTCGGCAGCAAGTGGGGGTACACCTACACCGCCGGCTGGCGTGCCGACGCCGACGTCCACGAGGTCAAGGACCACAGCGCGCCCACGTTCGACCGCCAGTACGCGGAGACCCGTGCGCTCCTCGGCGACCGCCTCGACCTCTACCAGATCCACTCGGTCACGCCCGACAGCCCCGCGCTCACCGACCGCGCGGTCGTGGACCGGCTCGCCGCCCTGGCCGCCGAGGGCGTCAGCGTCGGCCTGTCCACCAGCGGCGTGGGCCAGGCGGACGCCATCCGCGCCGCGCTGGGGGTCACGGTGGACGGCCACCCGCTCTTCCGCACGGTGCAGTCCACGTTCAACGTGCTGGAGCCCTCCGTCGCCGCCGCGCTCGGCGAGGCACACGACGCCGGGCTGACCGTGATCGTCAAGGAGGCCATGGCCAACGGCCGCCTCGCCCCGCCCGTCGCGCCTCCCGGTCTGCGCCGGATCGCCGAGGAACTGGGCGTGGGCGCCGACGCCGTGGCCCTGGCCGCCGTGCTGCACCAGCCGTGGGCGGGCCTCGTGCTCTCCGGCGCGGCCACGCCCGACCAGCTCGCCGGGAACCTGGCGGCGGCCCGCGTCCGGCTCGGCGAGGACCACCTCGCCGAGCTCACCCGGCTGGCGGAGACCCCGGAGACCTACTGGGACCGACGCTCGCGGCTGCCCTGGCGGTGACGCCGCCGGCCCGGGGCAGCCCGCCCGGCGAGGGGCGCGTCAGGCGGCCTTCACCTTGGTGGCGTACATGTCGACATACTCCTGACCGGACAGCCGCATCACCTCGGTCATCACCTCGTCGGTGACGGCCCGCAGCACGTAGCGGTCGCGGTCCATGCCCTCGTACCGCGTGAAGTCCAGCGGCTCGCCGAAACGGACCGTGATCCGCCGTCCCCGGCCCAGCCGGGGCAGCCCGCTGCCGCCCGGCTGCACCTGGTCCGTGCCGATCACGGCGAACGGCACGACCGGCGCGCCGGTCATCAGCGTCAGGCGGGCGATGCCGGTGCGCCCCCTGTACAGACGTCCGTCGGGTGACCTGGTGCCCTCCGGGTAGATCCCGAAGACCTTGCCCTCCTCCAGCACCCGGCGCCCGGTCATCAGCGCGGCGACGCCGCCGTGCCCGCCGTCCCGGTCCACCGGGATCATGCCGACGGAGGTGAAGAACCACGCCATCAGCCGCCCCTTGAGGGATCGGCCCTTGACGTACTCGTCCTTCCCGATGAAGAACACCTGCCGCTCCAGGACCAGCGGCGGGATGATCGAGTCGATGAACGTCAGGTGGTTCCCGGCGAGGATCACCGGTCCGGTCCCGGGGATGCGCCGGGCCCCTTCGACCCGCGGACGCAAGAAGAGCTTCAGCAGCGGGCCGAGGAGCACCTTCAGCAGCAGGAAACGGGACAACTTCCCCTCCGGGTCGGTCATGGGCATGCGGACGTCCGCATGCCTAGGGACGATACTCGCGCCTGGCCACACATCGCGCACGGGGCTCACGCCGCCGATACTCGGCTTTGATGTGCCTTCGTCGACTGTTTGCCCTCTCGTACCTGTGCGGACAGGCCCGCGTCCCTACGATCATGCGCGATTCACGGGGCCACCCTCCTGTCCGCACAGGGCAGGAGAGGGTGCCCCGACGGGAACGAGCCCAACGGAGACACCATGGCAGCTCACCAGGGGCCAGGCGCCCACTCACCCCTCGGCCGCAGAGCCGTGCTCGGCGCGGCCGTGGCCGGCGCCGGCACCGCCGCCCTGCTCGGCGCCGCGGCCCCGGCCGGCGCGGTCGGCACGGCCGGCAGGCCCGCCGGGCCCGGCCCGGCCGGCGAGCTCCGCACGCCCACCGTCGTCGCCCACCGCGGCGCCTCGGGATACCGCCCCGAGCACACCATGGGCTCCTACCAGCTCGGCCTCGACCTCGGGGCCGACATCATCGAGCAGGACCTCGTCCCCACCAAGGACGGGCACCTGGTGTGCCGTCACGAGAACGACATCAGCGGCACCACCGACGTCGCCGACCACCCCGAGTTCGCCGACCGCCGCGCCACCAAGACGGTGGACGGCGTGGAGCTCGACGGCTGGTTCACCGAGGACTTCACGCTGGAGGAGCTGCGAACGCTCCGCGCCACCGAGCGGATTCCCGCAGAGCGCCCCGACAACACGCTCTACGACGGCCGCTGGCGCATACCCACCTACGAGGAGGTGCTGCGCTGGGCCGCGGACCAGGGCCGCAAGCGCGGTCGCCCGGTCCGGCTCTACACCGAGACCAAGCACCCCACCTACTTCCGCTCCCTCGGCCTCGAACTGGAGCGCCCGCTGGCCCGCCTGCTGCGCGAGCACCGCCAGCACCGGGCCGACGCCCGCGTCTTCCTCCAGTCCTTCGAGCCCACCAGCATGGAGCGGATGGCCGAACTGGTGGAGACCCCGCGCGTGGTGCTCCTCTCCTCGGCCGACTCGCGGCCCTGGGACCTCGAGGAGTCCGGCGACCCGCGCACCGTCGCCGACCTGGTCACCCGCCGGGGCCTGCGCGAGATCGCCGAGTACGCCCAGGGCGTCGGGCCGACGCTCGACCTGGTGATCCCGAGGACGCCGGACGGTTCGCTGGAGCGGCCCACCCGCCTGGTGCGCGACGCGCACGACGCCGGGCTCCTCGTTCACCCGTACACGATCCGCAACGAGAACCGCTACCTGCCCGCCGAGTTCCGCCGCGGCGACGACCCGAACGCCTACGGCGACGTCTTCGGCGCGCTGCGCGCCTACTTCGACACCGGCATCGACGGCGTCTTCGCCGACCAGCCCGACACCGCGCTGCTGGCCGCCGCCGACTTCCGCGACTGAGCCGGGGCAGGCGCGGGGCCCGGAGAACGCGGCCGTAGTCAGCAATCTCACAAGGTAGTTGACTCCAGCACGTTCCCCTGGTCCACGACGGCCCAGCACAATGCTGACGGCGCGGGTCCGACCGGCCCGCGCCGTCAGGGCGACCGCCGACCAAGGGCGCGGCCTCACCACCCCGCGAGGCCGGTTCGAGACCTCAGGAGGCATGTGCACATGGGCATGAGCGTGACGATCGACAGGGCGACCACCCAGGACGCCGAACAGATCCTGAAGCTCCAGTACCTCTGCTACCAGGCGGAGGCCGAACTCTACGGCGACTACACCATCGCGCCGCTGACCGAGACGCTCGCCGCCCTCCGCACCGACGTGGCCGAGACCTGCGTGCTCGTGGCCAGGCTCGGCACCGAGGTGGTGGGTTCGGTGCGCGGGCGGGTCGACACCGGCGGAACCGCCTGCATCGGCCGGCTCATCGTGCACCCGCGGATGCAGCGCCACGGACTCGGCGGACGGCTGCTCGCCGCCGTCGAGGACCGGCTGACCGCCGAGCGCGACGCCGCCCGCTACCGGCTCTTCACCGGCCACCGCAGCGAGGGCAACCTGCGGCTCTACCGCAGGCTCGGCTACGCCGCGGTGGCCACCGAGGAGGTGTCCCGGCACCTGAGCCTGGTCACCATGGAGAAGGACGCCCGCCCGGTGGCCGCGGGCGCCTGACGCGTTCACCGCCCGCCCGCACCCGGCCGGTGGCCCCGCCCCGCGGAGCCGCCGGGCGCGGGCCGCGCCGGGACGTCCGCGGGGTCACGTCCGCGACCCGGACGCGTTCCCCGGTGTCCCGCCGCCGTCCGGCGCCCCGTCCGGGGCCGACCGCGCCCGGCGCAGCCACAGCAGCCCGGTCACCGGCAGGACCAGCGGGAAGAACAGGTACCCCATCCCGTAGTCCGACCACACGGTCGCGTCCGGGAACGCCGACGGCTCCACGAGCGTCCACGTCCCCACCGTCAGCACGCCCACCAGCTCCGCGCCGCACGCGGCCAGGGCGAACCGCCTGGCCGTCTCGCCGCCGCGCACCAGGGAGACGGTGATGAACGCGTACACCAGCGCGGCGAGCGCCGAGAGCACGTAGGCGAGCGGCGCCTCGTCGAAGCGCGTGGAGAGCTGGTAGACGGAGCGCGAGGCCGCGCCCACCGTGAACACGCCGTAGAGCGTCACCAGCAGCCGCCCGGGACCCGTGCGCAGATCCGGCCCCTGCGCCCTCGCGTCAGCCGGCACCGACGCCCCCCGACCAGACGTCGGCCAGCCGCAGTTGGAGCACCGCCAGCACCAGCGCGCCCGCGGCCACCGTCGCGGAGCCCCACCTGCTGCGTTCGCCCAGCGACACGATGGCCACCACCGGCAGGCAGAGCGGGACCGAGATCAGGTAGGAGACGAAGACGACGGTCGAGTCGCCCGCCGGCCGGTCGCCGTTCGCCAGGCGCACCACCCCGACGGTCAGCTGCGCCAGCGTGAGCAGCAGGACGACGGCCATGCCCAGGTAGTGCCAGTCCTTGACGGGCTGGTCCCGCAGCGCCGCCCACCCGCACCCGGCGGCCAGCAGCAACGCGGTCACGGCGACCGTCACTGTCAGTGGCGTGAACATGCGACGACTCTAACGGGCCGACACCGCCCGCCCCGAGGCCGGGGCCGCCCCCTCCGGGGAGGGGGCGCGGGGGCGTGGCGTTGGCCACAGCATCACGGCCGAGCGCATCATCGCAGGCGAACGCGTGGTCTACTGGTGCGCATGACCACGACGAGCAGCCGCACCCGGCCGACCGAGGCAGTCCTGCCCGGCGCTCGCTGTCGTTGTCGAATGTGCGACCGCTGAGGGCCCCCGCACGAAGGCACCGCGCCCCGAAGCGATAACGCCACACCCCTGACACGAGCCCCCTGACACCACCTCCCGCGCCGGGACGCGCCCCCGCGTCCGCACGCCTGCGCGTGCGCCGCAGTGCGCCCCAGCGCCCTCATGCCATGGAAAGCCAGTGATCACCACACGTGACCTCACGAAGGTCTACCGCTCGCGCGGCCGGGACGTCACCGCCCTCGACGGCGTGAGCCTGCACGTCCGCCCGGGGGAGGTCTACGGCGTCATAGGCCGCAGCGGAGCGGGGAAGTCCACCCTCGTCCGCTGCCTCAACCTGCTGGAACGCCCCACCTCCGGCACCGTCACCGTCGACGGGCGCGACCTCACCGCCCTCGCCGGGCGAGGCCACCGCGCGGGCCGCCCCCTGCGCCAGGCCCGCGGCGGCATCGGCATGATCTTCCAGCACTTCAACCTCCTCTCCTCGCGCACCGCCCAGGGCAACGTCGAACTGCCCCTGGAGATCCAGGGCCTCTCCCGCCGCGAGCGCGCCCGCAAGGCCCTGGAGCTCCTCGACCTCGTCGGCCTCGCCGACCGGGCCCGCGCCCACCCGGCCCAGCTCTCCGGGGGCCAGAAGCAGCGCGTCGGCATCGCCCGCGCGCTGGCGGGCGACCCCAAGGTGCTGCTCTCCGACGAGGCGACCTCGGCGCTCGACCCCGAGACGACCCGCTCCGTGCTGCGGCTGCTGCGTGACCTCAACCGCCAGCTGGGCCTCACCGTGCTCCTCATCACGCACGAGATGGATGTGGTGAAGGCCGTCTGCGACTCCGCCGCGCTCATGGAGAACGGCCGGGTCACCGAGTCGGGCGGCGTCACCGAGTTGCTGGCCACCCCCGGTTCCCGGCTGGCGCACGAGCTGTTCCCCCTCGGCTCCGCCGAGCCCGGCCCCGACCGCACCGTCGTGGACCTCACCTTCCACGGCGAGGCCGCCGCCCGCCCGGTGATCTCCCGCCTGGCCAGGGAGCACGGCGTCGACGCCTCCATCGTGAACGCCGCCGTGGAGAGGGTCGGGGGCCGCCAGGTCGGCCGGATGCGCGTCGAACTGCCGGGACCCGCCGAGAAGAACGCGGCCCCCCTCGCCTTCCTCCGCGACCAGGGGCTCACCGTCGAGCTGCCGGGGGAGGGCACGCGATGACCTTCGACGAGATGAGGCCCCTGCTGGAGCAGGGCACCGTCGACACCCTCTACATGGTCGGCTGGGCCACCCTCTACGCCGCCCTGGGCGGCCTGCCCCTCGGGGTCCTGCTGGTGCTCACCGACCGCGGCGGACCGCTGGCCAACGTCGTGGTCAACAAGGTCATCGGCGTCGTCGTGAACATCGGCAGGTCGCTGCCGTTCATCATCCTCATGGTCGCGCTGATCCCGTTCACCCGCGCCGTCATCGGCACCGCCGTGGGCCCGACCGCCGCCGTGGTGCCGCTGGCCATCGGCGCCATCCCCTTCTTCGCCCGGCTCGTCGAGACCGCCGTCCGCGAGGTCGACCACGGGCTGGTCGAGGCCGTCCAGGCGATGGGCGGCGGCACGTGGACCGTCGTCCTCAAGGTGCTGCTGCCCCAGGCGCTGCCCTCCCTGGTCGCGGGCCTGACCACCACCGTCATCGCCCTCGTCGGCTACTCCGCGATGGCGGGCGCCGCCGGCGGCGGGGGCCTGGGCACCCTCGCCCTCACCTACGGATACCAGCGCTTCGAGGACGGGTTCATGCTCGCCACCGTCGCCGTCCTCATCGTCATCGTCACGGCGGTCCAGCTGATCGGCGACGGCGTCGTCCGCCTCATCCACCGGCGCGAACGCGCCTCCACCTGACCGCGGCACCCCCCGCACCACCCGCACCACCGGAGAACAGAAAGAAGGCACTTTTCGTGCGTACCCACCGCAAGTCCGGCGCCGCCCTCGCGGTCACCGCCGCCCTCGCCCTCGCCGTCTCCGCCTGCGGCACCGACTCCGACCCCTCCTCCGGAGGCTCGGGCGGCACCGGCAGCGGCGGCGACCAGGGCGACGCGTCCGCCCCCCTGACCGTGGCGGCCGTCCCCGTCCCGCACGCCGAGATCCTGAACTTCATCAAGGACAACCTGGCCGAGGAGGCCGGACTCGACCTGGAGATCCGCGAGTTCACCGACTACGTCCTCCCCAACACCGCCCTCGACAGCGGGGAGGTGGACGCCAACTTCTTCCAGCACAAGCCCTACCTGGACGACTTCAACGAGAACCAGGGCACCGACATCGTTCCCGTCGTCAACGTCCACCTGGAGCCCCTCGGCCTCTACTCCAACGGCCTGACCAGCGCCGACGAGCTGAGCGAGGGGGACTCCATCGCCGTCCCCAACGACGCCACCAACGAGGGCCGCGCCCTCGCCCTCCTCGCCGACAACGGCGTCATCGAACTGCGCGACGGCGTCGGCGCCGAGGCCACCCTCGGTGACATCACCGACGACCGCGGCCTCTCCTTCGAGGAGCTGGAGGCCGCCACCCTGCCGCGCGCCCTGGACGACTTCGACGCCGCCGTCATCAACGGCAACTACGCCCTGGAAGCCGGGATCACCCCCACCGAGGACGCCCTGGTGATCGAGGAGGCCGAGAACAACCCGTACGCCAACTTCCTCGCCGTCAAGGCCGGGAACGAGGACGACCCCCGGGTGCGGACCCTCGCCGGGCTGCTGAACTCCGACGAGGTCGAGCGGTTCATCCAGGACACCTACGAGGGCTCCGTGGTCCCCGCCTTCGGCGAGCCCGCCGCCTGAGCCCCCACCCGAGCC
>NZ_LAVK01000211.1 GCF_001083795.1 Streptomyces sp. SBT349 | reverse complement strand
GCAATCCCCCGCCCCGTACGCGCAGCACCCGCCCATGCACCCCGGGATGCCGATGCAGCCGGTCGGGTTCGGCCAGGCGATGCCCACGCGCGGTCCTGGCGTCACCTGGCTGCTCTCCATGATCACCTGCGGCATCTACGGCCTGGTGTGGTGGGCGAAGATCCAGGGCGAGCTGAACCGCTTCGACCCCAGGATCCAGGTCAACCCGGGGCTCAGCGTGCTGGCGTTCATCCCGGGCGCCTACCTGCTGATCCCGCCGTTCGTCAGCACCTACAACACGGGCAAGCGGATCGCCCAGGCGCAGCGCTCGGCCGGGCTGCCCGAGACGTGCAGCGCGGGCCTCGGCTCGGTGCTGTCCATCCTCTTCGGGGCGTACATCGTGTACTACCAGTCCGAGATCAACAAGGTGAACCAGCAGTACCAGTCGCCCATGGAGGGCACGCAGGTCCCGCTGGTGGTCTGAGCGCCTGCGGGCGCCCGCCGGGCGGGACTGGTGGAATGTCCGGCATGAGCGAGAGGTACTCCACCTTCACCGCCCCCCGCGGCGGGGTCATGACCGAGGAAGTCGGCGTCATCACCGGCGAGCTGGAACTGCACACCGACGCGGGCGCGGACGGCGAGCTGGTGATGCGGGTCCGCTACGCGGGGGCCGACGAGTGGTACACCCCGGGCGGCGGCCGGCACCGGCTGCACGACCCGCGCGACCACGAGGTCGTGCACGACGTGCTGATCGCGCTGCTGCACCGCCCCGAGCCGTGAACGCGCCGCCGCCGTACGCGCCTCGGGGCGCGTACGGCGGCACGGCGGCGTCGGGCGCGCGGGCCGACGTGCGGGTCGGGCGTGCGGGTCAGTGGAAGAAGTGGCGCGTCCCGGTGAGGTACATGGTGATCCCGGCCGCCTCGGCCGCCTCGATCACGGCCTCGTCCCTGACCGAACCCCCGGGCTGGACCACGGCCTTGACGCCCGCCTCGGCCAGCACCTCAAGGCCGTCGGGGAACGGGAAGAACGCGTCGGATGCCGCGAACGCGCCCGCCGCCCGCTCGTCCCCGGCCCGTCGCACCGCCAGGCGGGCGGAGTCGACGCGGTTCACCTGGCCCATGCCCACGCCGACGGTGGCGCCCTCGTTCGCCAGCAGGATCGCGTTGGACTTCACCGCGCGGCAGGCGCGCCAGGCGAACGCCAGCCCGGCGAGGTCCGCCTCGGACAGCGCGGGCCCCGCGGCCAGCCGCCAGGCGGCCGGGTCGTCGCCCTCGCCCTGGAACCGGTCCCTCGCCTGCACCAGCGCCCCGCCGTCCACCGGCCGGTACTCGGTGGCGGCGGCCGGGGGCTCGGGGCAGAGCAGCACGCGGATGTTCTTCTTGCGGGCCAGCGCCTCGACGGCGCCCTCCTCGTAGCCGGGGGCCACGATGACCTCGGTGAAGATCTCCGCGACCTGCTCCGCCATGGCCACCGACACCGGCCGGTTGACCGCGATCACGCCGCCGTAGGCGGAGAGCGGGTCGCAGGCGTGCGCCTTGCGGTGCGCCTCGGCGACGTCGGCGCCGACCGCGATGCCGCACGGGTTGGTGTGCTTGATGATCGCCACGCACGGCGGCTCGTGGTCGTAGGCCGCCCGGCGGGCGGCCTCGGTGTCCACGTAGTTGTTGTAGGACATCTCCTTGCCGTGCAGCTGCTCGGCCGCGGCCAGGCCCCGGCCCGTGCCGTCGGCGTAGAGCGCGGCGGCCTGGTGCGGGTTCTCGCCGTAGCGCAGCACGCGCTCCAGGCTGAACGTGACGCTGGTGCGCTCCGCGAACCCCCCGGCGTCCGCCGCCCCTTCGGGGGCCTCCTCCGCCTCCAGCCGCGCGAACCACCCGGCCACCGCCGCGTCGTACTCCGCGGTGTGCGCGAACGCCCGCGCCGCGAGCGCCCGCCGCTGGGCGAACGTGAACCCGCCGTCCGCCACGGCCTTCAGCACGTCCCCGTACCGCGCGGGGTCCGTCACCACGGCGACCGACGCGTGGTTCTTGGCGGCGGCGCGGACCAGGGAGGGGCCGCCGATGTCGATCTGCTCCACGCACTCGTCGACCGAGGCGCCCGACTCGACGGTCAGCCGGAACGGGTAGAGGTTCCCCACGACCAGGTCGAACGGCTCGATGCCCAACTCCTCCAGCTGCGCGCGGTGGTCGGCCAGCCGCAGGTCGGCGAGGATGCCCGCGTGCACGCCCGGGTGCAGGGTCTTGACCCGGCCGTCCAGGCACTCGGGGAAGCCCGTCACCTCCTCGACCGGCGTGACCGGCACCCCGGCGGCGGCGATCACCGCGGCCGTGGAGCCGGTGGACACGATCCGCACCCCCGCCGCGTGCAGCCCGCGGGCCAGCTCTTCGAGCCCGGTCTTGTCGTACACGCTGACCAGCGCGCGCCGGATGGGCCGCGTCGTCTCTTCGGCGGTCACGGGATCAACACCTTCCGTCCCTCGATGCGGTATCCGTCGCGGGCCAGCCGGCCCACGACCTCGACGAGAAGCCGTCGTTCCGCGTCCTTGATGCGTTCGTGCAGGGTGGCCTCGTCGTCACCCGGGAGGACCTCCACCGGCTCCTGCGCGATGATCGGGCCCGAGTCCACGCCGTCGTCCACGAAGTGGACGGTGCAGCCGGTCACCTTCACGCCGTGGGCGAGCGCGTCGCGCACCCCGTGCGCGCCGGGGAAGCTGGGCAGCAGCGCCGGGTGGGTGTTCACGAAGCGCCCGCCGAACTTCGCGAGGAAGTCGGCGCCCACGATCTTCATGAACCCGGCCGAGACCACCAGCTCCGGGTCGAACGCGGCGACCGACTCGGCCAGCGCGAGGTCCCAGTCCGGCCGCTCGTCGTAGTCCCTGACCCGGTGGACAAACGTCGGCAGCCCGGCCCGTTCGGCGCGGCGCAGACCCTCGATGCCGGGGCGGTCGGCGCCGACGGCGACGATCTGAACCCCGTAGGCGGGTCCCCGCTCGGCCACCGCGTCGAGCAGTGCCTGGAGATTGGTCCCGGAGCCGGAGACGAGGACGACGACGCGCGCCGGGGTCGGATGCTCGGGGGGAGCGGCCACGATCGGGGTCTTTCTTCCGTTGGAGGCTTGAGCCGCAACGATACCGGCACGCCTCAGTCCCCCCGTGCCCCGGGACGGGCACGGCCAGGTACGGTCGAAGGCACCGGCGCCAACCCGCCGTGCCGATGAAGGAGATTCGACGACCACGATGACGGACCGACGATGACGGACCGACGCCGCGCCTCCGGTCAGCAGGACCGGCCGGACGAGAAGGACAACCCCTTCGCTCCGCCACCCGAGGGACAGCCCGACCGGCCGTGGCAGCCGCGTCACCCGGGCGGAGCCGACGGGAACGGCGGCGCCGGAGGGGACGGGCCCGGCGGCGAATCCGGTGGATCCGGCGCATCCGGTGGGTCGGGCGGCGGCGAGCAGGACGACCAGCGGCAGCGCTGGGGCAGCCAGTGGAGCAGGCGCCAGCCCAAGCGGGGCAGGGGCGGGTTCGGGGAGCCGCCGTCCGACCCCGAGCGCCGGCAGAAGGGGCCGGGCGGCGGCTCCCGCTGGGACCCGTCCGACCCGGGGCAGCGCCACGCGCGGTACGCCGTGCTGGCCGGGATGTGGGGTGTCTTCAGCGGCCTGCTCGGCTGGGAGTGGCTGGCGCTGCTGCTGGGTGCGCTGGCCCTGTACTGGGGCGTCAGCGCGCTGCGCGGCGGTCCGCGTGAGCCCGCCGAGCCGAGGAACCGGCGCTTGGAGGCACTGGAGGGCAAGCCCGCGCCGCAGCGGCAGCCGCCCCCGCCGCCGCCCGGCGCGACCCCCGTCCGGGGGCCGCGTCCGCAGTTCGCCGCGGCGGTCTCCGGGATCGTGCTGGCCTCGGCGGCGCTGCTGATCGTGGCCGCGACCTACACCGTTCAGCTCGTCTACAAGGACTACTTCGACTGCGTGGACGACGCCCTGACGACCCCGTCCCGGCACACGTGCGAGCAGCTGCTGCCCAGTCAGCTCCGGCCGATCCTGGGCGAGCAGGACTGACGCTCAGGGGCGGGTCCTCTTCCCGTCGGTGAGGTCGGTGACCTCGGTGACCTCCGTCACGTCGGTGAGGTCGGTGACCTCGGTGATGTCGGGGACGAGGGCGCCGGAGTTCTTCCTCAGCGCCTCCCAGCGGGCGCGGCGGGCGACGGTGGTGTGCCAGGCGTCGTCGTGGCCGCCCGAACGGCGGCGCCTTCCCGTCCCCTTCTTCCGGTGCCGCCTCCCGGGCCGGGGGCTCGTCCCCCGCCCGCCCCGTCCGCCCCGCCCGTTCCCCGCGGGGCGGGCGCCGAGGGTGACGAGGGCGCGGATCCACCCCGCGCGGCGCAGCCGCCAGAGGCGGAGCGCGAGCGCCAGGGGGACGCCCAGGAGGGCGGTCCAGGCGAACGCGGCGGGCGCCACCAGCCACGGTTCCGGGCCGAACGCCGCCAGCGCGCCCGTGCCGAGCGGCCCCCCGGCGAACGCGGCCAGCAGCCCCAGCACGGCCCCGGTCCCGCACGCCGCCAGCGCCACGGTCAGCGCGGTCCCCGGCCAGCCCGACGCGGTGCGGCGCTCGCCCGGCACCGGCACGGCGGCGTTGGCCGCGTACGCGGCGGCGGCCACCACCCCGCTCGCCGGGACGATCGCGGTGAACGTCCACAGCACCCAGTGGCCGGGCGCGCCCGAGGGCAGCGCGGCCAGCAGCGGGAACCCGGGCAGCGAGGTGGGGTCGCCGGTGAACGCGAGCGGCGAGACGGTGGCGCCCGACCCCGGCGTGAAGCCGGGGCCGAGGCCGTAGGCGGCGCCCCACACGGCCGCGTTGGGCAGCAGCGAGACGGTCAGCAGGAGCACGGCGAGGCGCCCGGGCCAGTCGGCGCTGAGGTGCCCGAAGCCGTCCTGCGCGGTGGGCGCGTTCAGCATCAGGCCGCCCGCGGCGAGGAGCGCCCCGGCCGCGCAGTAGCCGACGGCTCCGGCGAGGGCGATCCGCGCGGCGGCGAACAGGCGGCGGGTGTCGAACGCGGCGGGCAGCCGGGCGCGCAGCCACTCCGGCGGCCCGGTGACCGACCAGGCCCCGGCGAGGGTGGCCGCCAGCGCGAACACCGGCACATGGGCGGCGGCGCTCAGCGCGTCGGCGCGAACGGCACCGGGGAGCGTGAACAGGACGGCGCCGGTGGCGGCGACGAGGTAGCCGCCGGTGGTCCACAGGGCGGCGCGGGCGGCCTCGGCGGGCTCGGGGCGCCAGTCGGCGGCGCGCACGGCGCGGAAGAGGAGCCAGGCGGGGAGCGCGGAGAGCAGCAGCGGGGTCAGCCCGACGGGGGATCCGCCGCGCCACAGCGCGGTGCCGTGTGCCAGCAGCCAGAGGTCGGCGGCGATGCGGAGGGCGCCGTCGGCGCCGCTGTCGGGATAGGGCGAGAGGGTCCAGAGCAGGAGGACGAGCGCGGCCAGACCGCCGAGGCCGAGGCCCGCGGCGAGAAGCCCTTCCGAAACGTGTCGCACGTGTCGCACGCGGCCATGCTGCCAACAACGCCCGGCAGGCGGAGGTAACACGATTTCGCCGTGGTGTCGCCCACTATGGATTTATGTACCTTTTTACATACTTCCGGGGGAACCGGTGAACGAGGGGCCCGCGGCGGCGTTCGACCGGCTCTACGCGGTGCACGCGGTCTCGCTGGTGCGGCAGACGTTCCTGCTCTGCGGGCGGCGGCGGACGGCCGAACGGGCGGTGGCGCGAGCGTTCCACCTGGCCTGGGAGCGCTGGCCCGAGGTCGCGGTCGACCGGGACCCGGCGGGGTGGGTGCGGGCGGCGGCGTACGAGTGCGCGCTCTCCCCCTGGCACGAGCTCCTCCCCCACCGCCGCGGGGGCGAGCTGCGGGAGGTGCCGCCCGAGGACCGGCCGCTGCTCGCGGCCCTGCTGAGCCTGCCGCCCAGCTACCGGCGGAGCCTGGTCCTGCACGACGGCGTGGGCCTCGGCCTGCCGGAGACGGCGGCGGAGAGCGAGGCGTCGACGTCGGCGACGGCATCCCGCGTGGCCCGTGCCCGCGAGGCGCTGAACACCCCCGACCTGGCCGCCCGCCTGAGCGCGATGGCCGGCGCCCGACCGGTCCGCCCACTCCCGGCGGTGGCGATCAGGGCCGCCAGCGAACGAACGACCCGCCGCGTCACACTGGCCGCCCTGACCGTGATCCTGTCCTTCGCGACCCTGGTGACGGCGGCCTGCCTGTGGTGAGCGGCGCCTTACGCGAAACGAGTGCTGCCGCCGTTCTCGTCGGTGTGGCCGAGGCCGCGTATCAGCCGTAGAACTTCGTGATCTTCTGCGGCGGCGCACCCTCCTTGAGCCAGCCGCGCCTGATGTTGCCCGAAACGAGCGCGAACTCCTCCCGGCTCATCTCGGCGGCCTCGCTCTCGGGTTCACCCTCGGCCGTGGACGGCCGCATCTGCCCATCATCAAGGGACAGACGCATATCCCCCGACGGTTCGCCCTCGGAAGTGGACAACACGACATGTCCGCCTTCCGTGTCGAGCACGAGGAAGGCGAATCGCTCCCCGCCATCCATGATGATGCGGTAGAGATGCGCATCCTGGGCGCTGCTGAGTAGTTGGGCATGGAATGACATCATCATCGCGGGGAGCTCTCTCTCATCGGCGCCGCTGGAACCCGGACCCGTCACGGGAAGCGGCCTCGCCGTCCCAGGCCAGGCCGGCGTCGATAGTCGCCGCATGGGCTTCGCTGTAGCTGGGGTTGCCTGTGTCGCGCATATGGTTCGACTCGTGCAGTTCATGGCGTAGCAGGGTGATGTCTTCGGGGTGCGGATTCCCCTCCTGGAGACGCATCCATGCCTCCGCCATCCTCGGGTTGGAGTTGAATCTGGCCATCTCTGCCGGTACGCCGTAGTCGACATAGCTGTCCAGCAGATGCTCCTCCTCGAATACATGAGACTTGATCTGCGCTATCTCGTCGCGCGAGAAGCCGTATTCTGCCACGTTGGCGGCAATATCATCCACGTCGTCTGTGGCTCGAATGGAGTCGTAGGCTTCGTCGGCCCAGGCCGAGTCGAAGTCGTCCTCGCCGCGCGTCGGGCGAACCTCACCTCCGGTCTGCCGTCCCGGTGGGAGAACGTCGTCAACTCCACGACGGAGCCCGCTGGCCATGTCGCCCAGTCCGCCGCGCGCGAGGCCCCGTAGCCCGGCGGCGAGGCCGCCCAGCGTCGTCAGCCCCTTCATGCCGGGGATGCAGTCCAGCGCCGCCATGGCGACGTCGAACAGGGACGCCTGGCCCCTGGCGTATTTGATGAGGGTGTCGGCGAGGACGATGAGGGCGGCGGCCAGGACGACCCAGGCCAGCGGGCCGCCGATGATCATCACGACGACGCCGAGGACGGCGACGACGAGCTTGGCGATGTCGACGATGGTGTCCCAGTTGTCCACCACCCAGTCGATCGCGTCCTCCCACCAACTGCGGTTCTGGATACCGGCGTCGGACGCCTCCTCGATGTCCTGGGCGCAGATCCGGGCGGCCTCCTCGCGCATCTCCCGGGCCTGCTGGGCCAGTTCGCGGGCGGCGTTGAGGTTCTCCTGCGCGGCGGCCACCCGGCCCTGCGCCGCCGACGCGGCGGCCTCGGCCGCCTCGTGATCCCGCACCGCCGAGCGCACGTCGGACTCCGAGGGCGGCTCCGGGTCCTCCCTCTCCTCCTGGAGACGCTCCGCCTCCTCGCCCGCACGCCCCACCCAGTCCTCCGCACCGGACAGTTCGCTCTGCGCCGCCTGCAAGTCCGCCTGCGCCGCTATCGCCCGGTCCAGCGCCCGGTCCGCCTGCGCCTGCGCACGCTCCAACTCCGGCCAGTACCGCCCCAGCGCGTCCGCCGCCATGTCGTAGGAGTCCCGCAGCTTCGTAAGATTCCCCGGAACCCCGTCGAACTCCGAACGGAACGCGTCCGCCGACAGCCCCGACCAGTCCTGCATCGCACGGTCCGACGCCATCCCCCGGATCTTCCCCAGCGCCTCGCCCACATCGTCGGCGAACGTCTGCAAGTCCTCGGACAGCGTGCGAACTTCCTCCGGATTCCCCGGAGTCGGATCGGAGTCCATGTCCACCGGACTCCAGTCGGATGCACGCACCACAGCGACCCCCCATGCCTGACGCCCGTTCTGCCCCAGGATGACGTTACCGCCCGGTTGTCCCCACGAGCAACGGAACCACTGACGCGTCAGCGCCGAAGCTGGGCGACGAACGCGTCCCAGGCATCCGCCGGGACGAACAGGACGGCGCCAGCGGACCTCTTGCTGTCCCGCACGGGCACCACACCGAGGACCCCCTCCGCGACCTCAAGGCACTCGCCGCCGTCGTTGTTGCTGTAGCTCGACACGCGCCACCGCGCGTCACGCAGGCCGGAGAGGTCCAACGCTCTACCCCCGAAGGGAGTCGATGAATGCATCCCAGGCATCCGCCGGGACGAACAGGACGGCGCCAGCGGACCTCTTGCTGTCCCGCACGGGCACCACACCGAGGACCCCCTCCGCGACCTCAAGGCAGTTGCCGCCGTCGGCATTGGTGTAGCTCGACCTGCGCCACCGCGCGTCGCGCAGGCTGGAAAGGTCCATCAGGAGTAATCCTCCATGATCTGCCGGATGAAGGCCGCCGATTCGCGAGGGCGGAGTGAGTACGCCCGTACCTCATCGTAGAGCCTCTGGCGCTGGACGACCTCGTGCGAATCCTCAAACAACTGCCCCGAAAGGCGGCCCTCTTCCCAGGCGGCAGTCGTCATGGAACTTCAGCAGCGTCATCGAGGTGTTCATCATCAGGCCGTGCGCCCCGTGAGAGAAGGGGAGCACCTGGATCTTGGACTGCGGTGTGTCCACCAGGGCAAGCAGCCGGGCCAGTTGCTCCCGCATGACGTCTGGGCCGCCCACCGGCCGCCTGAACACGGCCTCGTCCAGGACGGACCAGATGTGCGGTGGGTCGGAGGCCCGTAGTTTTTCCTGACGTCCCATCCGCGCGGTGACAAGTTCCCGCCGTTTCTCCTCGGTGAGATTCGGCATGGCTGCATGGAGGGCGCGGGCGTAGCCCTCGGTCTGCAACATGCCCCATACCGCCTGGGAGCTGAAATCCTCCATGTAGTGGGAGCGTTCGGCGAGTTCGAGGAACCGCTTGTAGCGGTCCGGCGGGATCTCCTTGCGCACCAGGAGCCACAGGCGCACGAAGTGTCCGTCCGTCTGGAAGAGTTCGTCGAACGCCTCCGACAGCCCACGCGGCGCCATCGACTCCGCCACCTCGATGCGTGCCAACTGGCTCTTGCTGCTCGGCACATGCTCCGCCAACTGCACCAGGGACAGCTTCGCGTTCAGCCGATGCCGTCGCAGATCCGCCCCGTAGAGATGCCGCACCGACCGATCAGGCGTCAGCTCCTGCGATGTGAACGTCATGGCCCTCCTTCGCCCCGACGTCACCGCGCAACGGTATCGCTACGGTGGGTAGTTGGAGCGGCTCGCTGTCCCAGGCTCCGGGATGGGACGGGAGAGGTGATACGCAGGGACACTGCGGAGGCCCCCGTGGGCAGGTCACCCCTGGAACGGCCTCACGGCTTCTCTCCCCTACTGGTACTCCCAGGCCCGCCCCGTCCGGCGGTATCGCTCCACCGGGATGGGCTCCACGCCGGGGCCCATCCGGTCGGTGTAGAGGATCCCCTCAAGGTGGTCGATCTCGTGCTGAACGAGCCGGGCCGGGCCGCGTTCGTACACCGTGGAGACCGTACTGCCGTCCTGTGCGGTGGTCTCCACCGTGACACACAGGGGGCGGGAAACCATGCCACGGACATCGAAGAACGACAGGCACCCCTCGTACTGCTCGTCACTCTCGTCGGAGCGTGCGGTGATGCGGGGATTGATCAGCACGATGGGGCCGGTGCCCGCGGGTTTGACAACGGCGACAGCCTGCCCGAGCCCCAGCTGCGGGGCCGCGAGCCCCATGCCCTTCCCGCTGAAATCATGCGCGGTGGCGATCCGTTCCATCGCGGCGAACAGTTCCCCGACGAGCCACTCCGCGTCTTCACGCTCCGCCGGCAACGCCAACGCCTCCGCGCGCACGGCCAGAATCTCGGCTCCCCGCTGGACGACGCCGATGTCCCGCATCCGCTGACTGGGTGGCACCTCGATCACCTGGGTTCTCCCTGACTCGACTCGAATTCGGGCCCGGCCCGGAACCTCCAGCCAAGACGGTAGCGGGCATGCAGGGAGGGATGGGTCGTGGACCACGAGAAGACAAGCGTCTCGCCATCTCGACGGCAGTGCGGCGCTGTCCTGAGAGGTATGGCCTCGGCGGTCATGGAGGTCTCCGTGCCCCACACCACCGGATCGAGCGCGGCTGGGAAGGCCGCGTGGACTTCGAGGCGCTCCGTGGGCAGCCGGACTGCCCGCTGGAACCACCGACCCCACTTGTGGGCACTGACACGGTAGGCGTACTCGATCCAGACCGACTCGCCCGGGTAGAGCGGGAAACGTCCGTCGGCGTTCTCGAACAGGAGCCAGACCTCTTTGAAGGCGTCCCAGTCGTGCTTGGCCTCCCACAGCATTCTCTCGCCGCAGCAGGCGGCCGTCAGTCCGAGCTCCTCCCAGGTCAGTGGGTACTGCCGGTGATGTGCGTTGGAGCGCTCGGGCTCGCCGGGGTACCGGTCCACCGAGATTCGGATCAGGTAGCGGGTGATGGGCTCGCTCCCCGTGTTCCGCACAAGCCTGCGCATGGCGAGCTGGTAGGTCGTCCCGTTGAAGTCCAGGCGGGCCGCGTCGTGTTCGACCAGGAGAGCGGAGCCGACGGCATAGGGCTGTTCGGTCCGCCGAGGGACCGCGGACTCGGAGGCGCGGGACCGGTTTTTGGCCGCCTCGAAGTCGCGCCACCGCCTCCAGATGGACGTGCCCGCCTTCAGTGCCTCGTCGGCGAGACGCGCGAACTCGCCTGTCGGGCGGTGACGACCCGACTCGATGTGGCTGACATAGGAGGGGTCGAAGCCCATCCGCTGGGCGAGTGCCCGTTTGGACAAGCCCCGGACTTCCCGCCAATAGGCGACCTCGGCCGCGAACGCCTCAGCGGCCTGCTCGATGGCGGCAATGTCTGTCTGCGTCCCCACGTAAGTCCTCCAGCAGGCTCTCGTACGTGAACGGATGAGTGAACCGTTGAGTGAGCACGGTTCAGCGTTCCGTCACGGCCGCCCACAAGGGTTGGCTTCCCTCTATGACGCGTGTCCACCCGGCCGGAGGCACCAACCCCGGCCGCAACGAATGGGTACAGGGCCCGGGCGAGCCGCATGAGGGGACTCGGAGCGACACCACAAGCGCGTACAAGCGCTGGATCGGCGATCTGCCACAGACCGTCATCGTCCAGCCGACCAGTTTCTGCAATCTGGCGTGCACCTACTGCTATCTGCCGGACCGGAACAGCCGACGTCACATGTCTGTCGACGTCGCCACGGCCATCGCGCGGTCCGCCGAGGCGCTCACGGCAGCCCCCGAAGGGCGGCGCCTCGACCTCGTGTGGCACGCCGGTGAGCCCCTGGCAGTCGGCATTCCCCGTATGGCGGAACTGGTCGCGCCTTTCGATCAATTGAGGCAGCAGAACAGAGTCCAGCACTCCGTACAGACCAATGCCACCCTGATCACGGAAGACTGGTGTTCGTTCCTGACCGGCCACTCGTTCCGAGTGGGTGTGAGCATTGACGGGCCCGACGCGATGAACGCGCAGCGGGTGGACCGGCGAGGGCGCACCGCCCTGAACCGGATTCTGCGAGGCATCTCTCGACTGCATGAGGCGGAAATCCCGTTCTCGGTGATCGCCGTCGTCACAGTCGAGAGCATGAGGGAGCCGGACACGCTGCTCGACTTCCTCGCAAGCCTCGGCTGTCACACCATTGGCCTGAACATCGAGGAGCGCGAGGGCGTCAGCACGGTTCGCATCACCCCCGGCATGGCGCGGGCCGCTGAGTTCTGGCGCCGCACGATCGCCTGGAGCCGCCGCAATCCGGGCGTCCCCATCCGTGACCTGGTACGGCTGGGTGACTACCTGCACCTGGCACGCACCGGGCGCCTGGACCGGTGGGCCGCCCAACCCCACGATCCCCTTCCCGCGATCTCCAGCACCGGCGAGGTGGTGCTCCTCTCGCCGGAGCTGGCGGGGATCAAAGATCCTCGTTACGGGGACTTCCGGGCCGGCAACGTCCTTCAGGGATCTCTGGTCTCCATCCTCTCCCGCGCTCACCGGCTCCGCTACGTACGGGAATTCGTGAAGGGCCTGGAAGCGTGCGAAGCGACGTGTGAGTACTTCGGATTCTGTCGAGGAGCGCCCGCAGGCAATCGCTACTTCGAGCACGGCCGCCTCGACGCCACCGAGACGGACTACTGCCGAGCCTCGCGGCAAGCCCTGATCACCGCCGTGTCCGACATCGCTCGTGAGGAACAACGCGCATGACCCTGCTAGAACTGCTGGCAACCATCGAATCTCCGGTGATCAACGACCTCACCACCGACCGCGACGATCGAGGCACCGCACACACATTCAACAATCAGCCCACCTGGGACAACGTCGGAAACGACTTCGACAATCGCCCCACCTGGGATAACTGGAACAAGAAGGACTAACCGCCGGTGGCAGGCCGCCCTCCGACGCGCTCTGCCACCTCGATCTCCTCAAGAGGCAGCATCACATGGACAGCCGCACCTTCGGTCGCAGCACGATCGATCTGCCCGTGCTCGACAGTCCTGATATTTCTCTCTCCCCCGTCTCCTCGCTGGAGGGTGGGCGGGGGGGCGTTCAGGGCTTCCGTTACGGGGAAGTCCGTCTTCGGGAGCTCGATCTGGCTGATGTCCGGCTGGTCACCGGCCGTATCAGTGGCCTGGTCGCCGAGCGGGTGCGGTTCGAGGAGGTCGGGATGGATTCCGTCGAGTTGGACGGGTGTGACCTCGGCGGTCTCGGGTGGTCGGGGGGCAGGCTCTCCCGGGTCGTCTTCCGGGGGTGCAAGCTGATGGGCGCCGCGTTCGGGCAGCTCCGGCTGGACAGCGTTCTCTTCGAGGACTGCAAGCTCGACTACGCCAGCTTCGACCAGGTACGGGCCGGCGGGGCGCTGGGGTTCGTCCGGTGTTCGCTGCGCGAGGCCGCTTTCGAGCGCTGTGATCTGTCCGGAGTCCACGTCGAGGGGTGTGACCTGCGGCTGACCGAGTTCGGTGGTGGCACCTACCGCGACGCCGATCTGCGGGGCAATGACCTGGCCGAGGTGCGGGGGGTCTGCGCACTCAGCGGGGTCATCATCGACCGGCCGCAGCAGAGCGAGCTGGGGCATGCGCTCATGGCGGAGCTGGGCATCGTCTTCGGCGACACGCTGGGCTGAACGACGACGCCCGCCCCTCCCCCGGGTCGGGGGCGGGCGTCGTCGTTCAGCCCAGCGTGTCGCCGAAGAC
>NZ_LAVK01000210.1 GCF_001083795.1 Streptomyces sp. SBT349 | reverse complement strand
CGGGGGCCCGGGCGGGCACGGCTCCGGGCGCGGCTGAGCTGCGGCTCACACTCACCAGCTTGCGCCGTCCGTCCGGGGGACGGGCGCGAAACGCTGCGCCTCGGGAGCCGTCTGGCGTACCGTCTCCTCCAACGTCCCCGAGAATGCGCGATGCACGTGAGCCTCTCCGTCCCGTCCACTGACCGGCCGCCCGTCCCGGGAGCGTACCGACTGGTGCGCGCCCCGGTCAGCGACGCACGCGCCGTTGCAGTGGACGCAAGCCAGCGCCGCGTGGTTGACCACGAGGGCGGACCGCTGCTGGTGCTCGCGGGTCCCGGCACCGGGAAGACGACCACTCTGGTGGAGGCCGTGGGCCGCCGGGTGGACGCCGGCACCGACGCCGAGCGGGTCCTGGTGCTCACCTTCAGCCGCAAGGCCGCCGCGGAGCTCCGCGACCGCCTGACCGCCCGTCTGGGAGGAGCCTCCCCCCAGGCGACCACGTTTCACTCGTTCGCGTACGCGTTCGTCCGGGCCCAGCAGGACCGCGAGCTGTTCGCCGAGCCGCTGCGCCTGCTGTCCGGGCCCGAGCAGGACCTGTACCTGCGGGAGCTGCTGGCCGGCCACCGCGAGCTGGAACGCGCCGGGCGCGGCATCGTCTGGCCCGACGAGCTGCGCGCCTGCCTGACGACGCGGGGGTTCGCCGACGAGCTGCGCGCCGTGCTGGCGCGCAGCCGCGAGATCGGCCTCGACCCGGACACGCTGGCCGGGTTCGCGCGCCGCACCGGGCGCCCCGACTGGGAGGCCGCGGCGCACTTCCTCGCCGAGTACCTGGACGTCACGCAGGCGCAGGGCGTGCTCGACTACACCGGGCTGGTGCGCGACGCGGCGCGGCTCGCGGAGGACCCGGAGACGGCGACGGCGGTGCGGGCCCGCTACGACGCGGTGTTCGTCGACGAGTACCAGGACACGGACCCGGCGCAGGCGGCGCTGCTGCGGGCGCTGGCCGGGGACGGCAGGGACCTGATCGCCTTCGGCGACCCCGACCAGTCCATCTACGCCTTCCGCGGCGCCGACGTCGGCGGCATCCTCGGCTTCCCCGACACCTTCCGCACGCGGGGCGGCGCCCCCGCGCCCGTGGCGGTGCTCACGACCGGAAGGCGCAGCGGCGCCGGACTGCTGGCGGCCACGCGCCTGCTGACCCGGCGGATGCCGCTGGCCCGGCTGCCGGGGGACGCCGTCCGGCGCCACCGGGCGCTGGTCGCCGAGCGCGAGGGCGGGAGCGTCGAGGCGCACGTCTACCCGACGCAGGGCGCCGAGCTGGACAACATCGCGGACCTGCTGCGCCGCGCCCACCTGGAGGACGGTGTGGCGTGGAGTGACATGGCCGTGCTGGTCCGCGCCGGAGCGCGGTCCATCCCGGGCGTGCGCCGGGCGCTCACCGCGGCCGGCGTGCCGCTGGACGTGGCGGGCGACGACCTCCCGCTGCGTCAGGAGCCCGCGGTCGCACCGCTGCTGACGGCGCTGCGCCTGGTCGCGGGAGAGGGCGGCCCCGACGCGGAGACGGCGGCGCGGCTGCTGACCTCGCCGCTGGGCGGCATGGACGCGGCCGACCTGCGCCGCCTCGGCCGCGCCCTGCGCAACGAGGAGCGCGCCGCGGGCGTGGCCACGCCCCGCCCCTCCGACGAGCTGATCGCCGAGGCGCTGGCCGAGCCCGAGCGGCTCGTCACCCACGATCCCGCGTACGCCGGGGGCGCGCAGCGGCTCGGGCCGTTGCTGCGCAAGGCGCGCGAGCAGCTCACGGGCGGCGGCAGCGCCGAGGAGGCGCTGTGGCTGCTGTGGGAAGGCACGCCCTGGCCCGGACGCCTGGAGCGCGCCGCGCGCCGCGGGGGCGCCGCCGGGCGGAACGCGGACCGCGATCTGGACGCCATCTGCGCGCTGTTCGACGCGGCGGCGCGCGCCGAGGAGCGCACGGGTGGGCGCGGGGCGCGGAACTTCCTGGCCGAGCTGGAGGCGCACGACATCGCCGCCGACACGCTCGCCCCGCGCGCCGTGCGCCCGGACGCCGTGCGCCTGATGACCGCGCACCGCGCCAAGGGCCTGGAGTGGTCTCTGGTCGTCGTCGCCGGGGTGCAGGAGGGGCTCTGGCCCGACCTGCGGCGCCGCGGCTCGCTCCTGGAGGCCGACCGCATCGGCCGCGACGGGCTCGCCGAGCCGCTCGGCCACGCGGCGCTGCTCGCCGAGGAGCGCCGCCTGTTCTACGTCGCCGCCACCCGCGCGAGGGACCGGCTCGTGGTCACCGCGGTGCGGGGCGCCGACGACGGCGACCAGCCCTCCCGTTTCCTGGGCGAACTCGGCGTGGAGCCCGAGGAGGTGAGCGCCCGTCCGCGCCGCCCGCTGGCCCTGGCCCCCCTGCTCGCCGAGCTGCGCGCGACCACGGTGGACCCGGCCGCCTCGCCCGCGCTGCGCGAGGCCGCCGCCCGGCGGCTCGCCGACCTCGCGGCGCTGCGCGACGACGACGGCCACGCGCTGGCCCCGGCCGCCCACCCCGAGCGCTGGTGGGGACTGCGCGAGCCGACCCGTTCCCCCGCGCCGGTGCGCGACCCCGACGCGCCGGTCGCGCTGTCGGGCAGCGCGCTCGACCAGCTCGTCAACACCTGCTCGCTCCAGTGGTTCCTGGGCCGCGAGGTGCACGCCGACGCGCCCGCGACGACGGCCCAGGGGTTCGGCAACGTGCTGCACGTGCTGGCCGACGAGGTCGCCTCCGGCACCACGCCCGCCGACCTGTCGGTGCTGATGGAGCGGCTGGACACGGTCTGGGACTCGCTCGCGTTCGAGGCGCCCTGGCAGTCGCGCCGCGAGCAGACCGAGGCGCGGGCCGCCCTGGAGCGCTTCCTGCGCTGGCACGTGCTCCAGCACACCGACGGGCGCGAACCGGTCGCCAGCGAGGCCGGCTTCGACGTGACGCTCCGGGCGGGCGAACACAGCGTCCGCATCCGCGGCGTCCTGGACCGCGTCGAACACGATGCCGAAGGCCGCGCCTACGTCGTGGACTTCAAGACCGGCCGCACCAGGCCCACCCGCCGCGAGGTGGAACGCCACCCGCAGCTCGCCGTCTACCAGCTCGCCCTGCGGCACGGCGAGGTCACCGACGCGACCGAGGTGGCCGGGGCCGAGCTGGTGCACCTGCGGCAGGGCGCCGCCCGGCGCGACGGCGGCGACGCGCTGCCGACCGTGCAGCGCCAGGAGCCGCTGGGCGGCGGGGGTTAGTCTCACTCGGGTGCCGGAACGACTCAGCCATCCCGCTCAGCTCAGGGAGCTGCTGGGCATCCCGTTCACCGCTGAGCAGCTGGCGTGCATCACCGCGCCGCCGGCGCCGCAGCCGATCGTGGCGGGCGCGGGCTCGGGGAAGACGACGGTGATGGCCGCCCGCGTCGTCTGGCTCACCGCGACCGGGCAGGTCGCGCCGGGCCGGGTCCTCGGGCTGACCTTCACCAACAAGGCGGCGGGCGAGCTCGGCGAGCGCGTCCGCGCCGCGCTGGCCGGGGCCGGCGTCGAGACGGCGGAGGACGGCGAGCCGCACGTGTCCACCTACCACGCCTTCGCGGGGCGGCTGCTGACGGAGCACGGGCTGCGGCTCGGCGTCGAGCCCTCCTCCCGGCTGCTGGCCGACGCGGGCCGGTTCCAGCTGGCCGCCGAGGTGCTGCGCTCCGCGCCGAGGGAATTCGACCCGCCGGGCGTCTCGTTCACCACCCTGGTCACCGACCTCATCGCGCTCGACGGCGAGCTGTCCGAGCATCTGGTCGCGCCGCGGGAGCTGCGGGCGTTCGACGCGGGGCTGCTGGGCGAGCTGGCCGGCGCCGAGCTCACCAACGCCGACCTGCGGCAGATCCCCGAGGCCGCGGCGGGCCGCGGGCGGCTGCTCGACCTGGTCGAGGAGTACCGCTCCAGGAAACGCGCCCGCGACCTGCTCGACTTCGGCGACCAGATCGCGCTGGCCGCCGCGCTCGCCCGGGACATGCCCGAGGTGGGGCGGGCGCTGCGCGAGGAGTTCGCCGTGGTGCTGCTCGACGAGTACCAGGACACCTCCGTGGCGCAACGGGTCCTGCTCTCGGGCCTCTTCGGCGGCGGCACCGGGCACGCCGTCACGGCGGTCGGCGACCCCTGCCAGGCCATCTACGGCTGGCGCGGCGCCTCGGTGGCGAACCTGGACGACTTCCCCGACCACTTCCCGCACCGCGACGGCACCGAGGCCCGGCGCGACAGCCTCAGCGAGAACCGGCGCAGCGGCGGGCGGCTGCTCTCGCTCGCCAACGACCTGGCCTCGCCGCTGCGCGAACGCCACCCCGCCGTCGTCCCGCTGCGGCCCGCCGCGGGGGCCGAGCGGGATGGGCTCGTGCGCTGCGCCCTGCTGACCTCCCACGCCGAGGAGATGGAGTGGCTGGCCGACTCCGTCGCCCACCTGGCGCGGACCGGGACGCCGCCGCGCGAGATCGCGGTGCTGTGCCGCACGGCGGGCGACTTCGGCGAGATCCAGCGCGCCCTGGTGGCCCGGGACGTGCCGGTCGAGGTGGTCGGCCTCTCCGGGCTGGTGCACCTGCCCGAGGTCGCCGACCTGATCGCCGTCTGCGAGGTCCTGGCCGACCCCACGGCCAACGCCCACCTGGTCCGGCTGCTGACCGGCCCCCGGTGGCGGATCGGGCCCCGCGACCTGGCGCTGCTCGGCCGCCGCGCCCGCGTGCTGGTGCGGCGCTCGGGGGACGGCGGCGAGGAGGGCGACCCGGGCGCCGACGCGCGGCTGGCCGCCGCGGTCGAGGGGACCGACCCGGCCGAGGTGACCTCGCTCGCCGACGCCCTCGACACCTTCGTCGAGGGCGGCGGGGAGCCGGCCGACGGGCTGCGGTTCTCGGCCGAGGCGCGGGTGCGCTTCGCGCATCTGGCGGCGGAGCTGCGGGAGTTGAGGCGCTCGCTGGGCGACCCGCTGATGGACGTGCTGCACCGGGTGCTCGCCGCGACGGGTCTTGAGGTCGAGCTGTCCGCCTCGCCGCAGGCGCTCGCGGCCCGGCGTCGCGAGACGCTGGGCGCGTTCCTCGACCTGGCCGCCGGGTTCGCGGCGGGGCGCAGCGGCACCGCCGTGGACGGGGGGGCGACGCTGCCCGCGTTCCTCGCCTTCCTGCGGGCCGCCGCCCAGTACGACAAGGGGCTCGACGGGTCGCTGCCCGGCGGCGAGAACACGGTGAAGGTGCTGACCGCCCACAAGGCCAAGGGGCTGGAGTGGGACGTGATCGCCGTTCCGGGGCTGTGCGAGGGCCTTTTTCCGGCCAAACCTTCGCGCGACTCCTGGCTGCGCCACGCCCGGGCGCTGCCGCACCCGCTGCGCGGCGACGCGGGAACCCTGCCCGCCACCCCGGAGTGGACGGCGGCGGCGCACCGGGAGTACACGGCGGCGGTGGCGGACCACCTGGGTCTCGAGGAGCTGCGGCTCGGCTACGTCACCTTCACCCGGCCGCGGTCGCTGCTGATCGGCTCGGGGCACTGGTGGGGGCCGAGCCAGAAGCGGCGGCGCGGCCCGTCCCCGTTCCTCGCGGCGCTGCGCCTGCACTGCGAGGCGGACCCGGCCCACGGCGAGGTGGAGCACTGGGCCGAGCCCCCGGCCGAGGACGCGGAGAACCCGGCGCTGACCGGCCCGGCACGTGAGCACGCCTGGCCGCTGCCGCTGGACCCGGCGGCGCTCGCCCGGCGGCGGGCGGCGGCGGACGCGGTGCTGGCGCGGCTGCGCGGGCTCCCGGCTCAGCGGGCGGGCGGGCCCGCAGGGGAGGACGCGGAGCTCGGTGAGGGCGCGGAGCTCGGTGAGGACGAGGGGCTCACCCCGGAGGAGCGGCGGACCGTCGCGTCCTGGGACCGGGACCTGGCGGCGCTCGCGGGGGAGCTGCGGCAGTCCAGGGCCTCGGTGCGGGACGTCCCGCTGCCCCTGTCGCTCTCGGCCTCGCAGGTGCAGCGGCTGGCGTCGGACCCGGACGGGTTCGCGCGGGAGCTGGCCCGGCCGATGCCGCGCCCGCCGCAGCCGGCCGCGCGGCGCGGGACGCGGTTCCACGCGTGGGTGGAGTCCCGGTTCGAGGAGCTGGCGCTGCCCATGCTCGGCCCGGACGAGCTGCCGGGCGGCGACCCGGACGAGGAGGCGGAGATCCGGGACGAGCGGGAGCTCACGGCGCTCAAGGAGGCGTTCGCGCGGACCCCGTACGCCGCGCGCAGGCCGTTCCGGATCGAGGCGCCGTTCCAGATCCAGCTGGCCGGGCGGGTCATCCGCGGCCGGATCGACGCCGTCTACCGGACGGCGCGCGGCGGCTTCGAGATCATCGACTGGAAGACGGCGCGCCGCCAGGACGCCGACCCGCTCCAGCTGGCGATCTACCGCGTGGCCTGGGCCGAGCGGTACGACCTGCCGCTTACCGCCGTGTCGGCCGCGTTCCTCTACGTCCGCAGCGGCGAGCTGGTGCGGCCGACCGTGCTGCCGGGACGGCGTGGCCTGGAGCGGTTGCTGCTGGGGGAGGAGTCCTGGGAGCCGAACGACCCCGGTTAGGCTTCTGCGTATGCGCACGACCCCGGACGACGCTGTCCAGCCGATCCCGCTCACCGGCACCGGCGGGATCGACCGCTGCGCCGGTCACCGCCTCGACGAGGCGTGGCTCGGCGCCGCCTGGAGCCATCCGTCGACGCGGGTGTTCGTGGTCTCCGGCGGCCAGGCGCTGATCGAGGAGACGGGCGACGGCAGGACCGAGCTCGTGACGATGCCGTCGTTCGACGCGCCGCTGACCGAGGCCCACCGTTACTTCCTGGGGGCGGACGCGGACGGGGTCCGGTACTTCGCGCTCCAGAAGGACGCCCTCCCGGGGCGCATGGACGACGCGGCGCGCCCCGCCGGGCTGCGGGAAGCCGCCGCGCTGCTGTCCGAGCGGGACAACGAGCTGCTGGTGCACGCCGTCGCCCTGGAGAACTGGCAGCGGCTCCACCGCTTCTGCTCCCGCTGCGGGGAGCGGACCGTGATCGCGGCGGCCGGGCACATCAGGCGCTGCCCGGCGTGCGGCGCGGAGCACTATCCGCGGACCGACCCGGCGGTGATCATGCTGGTCGTGGACGAGGAGGACCGGGCGCTGCTCGGGCGGCAGATGCACTGGCCCAAGGGGCGCTTCTCGACGCTGGCCGGGTTCGTGGAGCCGGGCGAGTCGATAGAGCAGGCGGTCATCCGCGAGGTCGCCGAGGAGGCGGGCATCGTGGTGGACGAGGTGGAGTACATCGCCAGCCAGCCGTGGCCGTTCCCGTCCAGCCTGATGCTGGGCTTCGTGGCGCACGCGGCCTGGTCGGAGCCGCGGGTGGACGGCGAGGAGATCGAGGAGGCCCGCTGGTTCTCCCGGGAGGACCTGCGGGCGGCGATGGAGTCCGGCGAGGTGCTGGCCCCCTCGGGGGTCTCCATCGCCGCGCGGCTGGTGGCGCGCTGGTACGGGAAGCCGCTGCTCTCCGCGCCCTGGTGAACGCCGGCGCGCGCGGGTGCGCGCGCCGGAGTCCGGGCCGGTGAACGCGCCGGGTGGTGCACGCGTCGGCCGGTGAGCGCGTCGGCCGGTGAGCGCCTCAGGCGGCGAGCGCCTTCTTCACCTGGGCGAGCGACGGGTTGGTCATGGTGACCTGGGGACCGCCGCTGCCGGGGACGACCACGAGCGTCGGGACCGTGCGGTTGCCGTTGTTGGCCTTCTCGACCAGCTCGACGGCCGACGGCTCCTGCTCGATGTCGACCTCGGTGTAGGCGATGCCCTCCCGCTCCATCTGGCTCTTGAGCCGACGGCAGTAGCCGCACCACGTGGTGCTGTACATCGTCACAGTGCCCTGCATCGTCTCGTGCTCCTTCGTCCGCGTCCGGTGCTTGTGGTAGGACAACACACGCGCCGGTATGAGTAATCCCGCCCGGCTGTGGACAACGCGCCTCACGCGACGCGCCGAACCTGGCAGCATGGCGGAGTGACATCAGCAACGCACGCCACGCCTTCCCCGCAGGATCCGTTCCCCCGGGTGCCGGACTCGGCCGACGCGGTGCTCGAGGGGCTCGACCCCGAGCAGCGTGCGGTCGCCACCACCCTGAACGGGCCGGTGTGCGTGCTGGCGGGGGCGGGCACGGGGAAGACACGGGCGATCACGCACCGCATCGCGTACGGGGTCAGGGCGGGGGTGTTCCAGCCGGCGACGGTGCTGGCGGTGACGTTCACGGCGCGGGCCGCGGGGGAGATGCGCGGGCGGCTGCGGCAGCTGGGCGCGGGCGGCGTGCAGACGCGGACGTTCCACTCGGCGGCGCTGAGACAGCTCCAGTACTTCTGGCCCAAGGCGGTCGGCGGGGAGCCGCCGCGGCTGATGGAACGCAAGATGGGGCTGGTCGCGGAGGCGGCGGCGCGCACCCGGCTGCGGCTCGAACGCCTGGAGCTGCGGGATGTGACCTCGGAGATCGAGTGGGCCAAGGTGACCCAGGTGACGCCGGAGGACTATCCGGCGGCGCTGGCGAAGGCCGGCCGGGACGCGCCGAGGGACCCGGCCGAGACCGCCCGCGTCTACGCCACCTACGAGCAGCTGAAGCGCGACCGGGGGGCGATGGACTTCGAGGACGTGCTGCTGCTGACGGTGGGGATCCTGGCGGACCGGCCGGACATCGCCGAGGTGGTCCGCGGGCAGTACCACCACTTCACGGTCGACGAGTACCAGGACGTCAGCCCGCTCCAGCAGCGGCTGCTCCAGCAGTGGCTGGGGGACCGGGACAGCCTGTGCGTGGTCGGGGACGCCAGCCAGACCATCTACTCCTTCACCGGCGCCACCCCCGACCACCTGCTGAACTTCAGGGCCAGGCACCCGAGCGCCACCCTGGTCAAGCTCGTGCGCGACTACCGGTCGACGCCCCAGGTGGTGCACCTGGCGAACGGGCTGCTGTCGCAGGCCCACGGCCGGGCGGCCGAGCACCGCCTCGAACTGGTCTCACAGCGGGGGCCGGGCCCCGAGCCCGAGTTCGTCGAGCACACGGACGAGCCGGCGGAGGCCGAGGCCACGGCCCAGCGGATCAGGGGGCTGCTCACCCCGGTGGCGGAGGGCGGCGCGGGCATCGCGGCGAGCGAGATCGCCGTGCTCTACCGGGTGAACGCCCAGTCCGAGATCTACGAGCAGGCGCTGGCCGACGCGGGGGTGCCCTACCAGCTGAAGGGTGCCGAGCGCTTCTTCGACCGGCCGGAGATCCGGCAGGCGGGGCTCGCGCTGCGCGGCGCGGCGCGCGCCGGGGGGAACGACGGCGCGCTCGACGACGCGGACGGCCTCGCCGGGCAGGTGGGGGCGGTGCTCGCCTCCACGGGGTGGACGCCCGAGCCGCCCTCGGGCTCGGGCGCGGTCCGGGACCGCTGGGAGTCGCTGCGTTCGCTGGTGCGGCTGGCGGAGGAGTTCGGGCGGGCCAGGCCGGACGCCACGCTGGGCTCGTTCGTCACGGAGCTGGAGGAACGGGCGGCGGCGCAGCACGCCCCGACGGTCGAGGGCGTCACGCTGGCGTCGCTGCACACCGCGAAGGGCCTGGAGTGGGACGCGGTGTTCCTGGTGGGCCTGACCGACGGGATGCTGCCCATCACCCACGCCAAGACGCCGGAGCAGGTGGAGGAGGAGCGGCGGCTGCTCTATGTGGGCGTCACGCGGGCCCGGCTGCGGCTGACGCTCTCCTGGTCGCTGGCGCGGTCGCCGGGCGGGCGGGCGGGGCGGCGGCCGAGCCGGTTCCTCGACGGGCTGCGGCCCGGCTCCGCCGTCGGCGGTTCGCGGGGCGGCGCGGGCGGTGTCGAGCGGGGCTCGGGGTCCCGGGCGCGCAAGCCGCGCGGTCCGGTCAAGTGCCGGGTGTGCGACCGGACGCTGACCGAGGCGACCGAGGTGAAGCTGCGCCGCTGCGAGGGCTGCCCGTCCTCGATGGACGAGGAGCTCTACGAGCGGCTGCGGGAGTGGCGGCTCGCGCGGGCGCAGGAGTTGGGCAGGCCGGCGTACGCCGTCTTCACCGATGTGACGCTGATCGCCATCGCCGAGAGCGTCCCGGGCGGCGAGGGCGAGCTGTCGCGGATCTCGGGCGTCGGGGCCCACAAGCTGCGGCAATTCGGCCCGGACGTGCTGGCGCTGTGCGCCGGGGAGCCGCTGCCCGAGGCCCCCGGGGAAGATTCCGGGGAAGCCGCCGAAAAATAGTTTGCGCGGCCCGGAGACATCCGCATACCGTGCTCCACGTGACGCCGGGGGAGGGTTCCCCTTCCCCCGATGCCATGCTGTACTGAGTTCATCTGGGCTTTGAGTTCCACGGGCGGAAGACGCCCGGCCCACCGAGACGCCGTAGAGGAGGCGAGTCCCATGGCCAACATGATCACCAAATCCCTGACCAGCCATGTGCTCGTCGGCATCTGCGCGTCCGGCGGTTCTCGCCTCCTGGTCACCGGTGTGTCCGGTGCGGCGGTCGCACGTTCGGCATCCGCCGAACCGCGTGCCGCGCTGAGCGAGCGACCGATCCTGGCGTCCGTGGCAGCGGTAGTGGCGGCAGAGGCACGCGTTGATGCCTATGCCCCCGCGGCCAATGTCGGCGGCGCCGGAAACCAGATCTTCGGACAGCAGAAGACCCAGCTTCACACGATGTGGGCCCTCCGCGGGCTCGATCCCTGGAGTGATCCAGCCTGATCGGCGAGATCAGGTCGGCACCTTCCAGGGCCGCGGAACCCACACCGGGATCCGCGGCCCTTCTGTTTTCCTCCGGCCCGGCCACCAGCCGGGCAGACCGACAACCGACGACACGAGGACAAGACCGTGCCACTCGCGCCGTACGCCCGACCCGACCTGAACTCACCACCGGATCCGGAGACTTCTGTGACCCCGCTGTACACCCTCAACGAGCTCGATGAGGCCATCGAACGCCTCGGCGACGGCGTGCCCTGCCGTTCGTACGACCCGGAGGTGTTCTTCGCCGAGACCCCCGAGGACGTCGAGTACGCCAAGTCGCTCTGCGGCGCCTGCCCGCTGCGCGCCGCCTGCCTGGCCGGTGCGAAGGACCGCCGTGAGCCCTGGGGCGTCTGGGGCGGCGAGCTCTTCGTCCAGGGCGTCGTCGTCCCCAGGAAGCGGCCGCGTGGCCGTCCCCGCAAGAACCCGGTTCCGGCATGAACATCCCCGGCACCATCGGTCGGCCGGCGCAGCACGGCCCACGGCGCCCTCCCGAGACGGCGCACACCATGAACGAACTGACGGAGGCCAGGCGGCCGCGTCAACAGTTGAACAGGAACAGGAAGTTGCACCTCATACCAGAAGCCATGGCGCGCTCCCATATGGCGGCACGCGTCTACGAAGCGGAGTCCCAACGCATGGCCGGGCAGCTGGCCCACGCCCGCCGGATGGAGCGCAAGTCCCGTCGCCTCCACGCCCGGGCGGAGCGTGCCTCCCGGCGCGCCCGCCGCGCCCTGGCGCAGGCGGTCATACGGTAAGAACATCCCGCCCCGGGCGGGTCGGGCGCCGAGATCCCTCGGCCTCAGACCCGCCCCGGCTCGTCGTCACCGAGGGGTCCCTCTTCGAGGGGCCCCTCCGGCATGAGGTCGGCGTCCGTGGCGAAGCCGGGGAGCCCGTCCATCAGCTCGTCCCGCATCCGCACCCGTGCGCCGAGCTGGCACAGCACCCCGATGGTGCTCAGCGTGACCCGGTGGATCAGCAGGTAGGAGGGCGGGAGGTTGAGCTGGCGGCCCAGCTGGTGGGCCGCGGACCTGGGGTCGGCTATGCGGCCCGCCTGCTCGCGCAGCCACTCGCGGCTGAAGGCGAACTCCTCGGCCCGCGCCGGTTCGATGATCGGCAGCAGGTAGTCCAGCACGGCCGCCGGGTCCAGCTCGATGTCCGACCTCACGAAGCCTTCGGCGGACAGCTGGGCGTACACCTCCTCGGCGTCCCCGTCGAGCGTCATCCTCAGGGCCCGGCCGATGACCGGGGGCAGCCCGTCCGGCAGCCGGTTCACCGCGCCGAAGTCCATGACCCCGAGGCGCCACTCGGACACGGGTCTGCCCTCGGTGGGGACCAGCCGGAAGTTCCCCGGGTGGGCGTCGGCGTGGAGCAGCCCCGTCCGCGCGGTGCCGGAGAAGAGGAACCGGGCGAGCAGCTGCCCGGCGCGGTCCCGCTCCTCCTGCTCGCCCGCGCTGATCACCCGCGACAGCGGTATGCCGTCGAGCCACTCGGTGATCAGCACCTGGTCCCGCTGGCAGACCACGTCCGGCACCAGGACGCCGGCATCGTCGGCGAACTCCTCGGCGTAGGCGCGCTGCGCCTCCGCCTCCAGGGCGTAGTCGAGCTCCTCGGCGACGCGTGCCCGCAGCTCCTCGATGAGCGGCTTGATGTCCATGCCGGGGATCAGCGGCCCGAGCAGCCTCGCGAACCGGCCCAGCTGCGTCAGGTCGGACAGCAGCGCCTCGCCCGCGCCCGGGTACTGGATCTTCACGGCGACCTCCCGGCCGTCGTGCCACACCGCCCGGTGCACCTGCCCGATCGAGGCCGCCGCCGCGGGCTTCTCGTCGAACTCGGCGAAGAGGTCGCGCCAGTCCTCCCCGAGCCGCTCCGCCAGCGCGGCGCGAACCGAGGCGGTGGGCAGCGGGGGCGCGGCGTCCTGGAGCTTGGTCAGCGCCGCGCGGTACGGCCCCGCCACGGCCTCGGGAAGCGCGGACTCGAAGACGGAGAGCGCCTGGCCGAACTTCATGGCCCCGCCCTTGAGCTCGCCGAGCACCGAGAACAGCTGCTCCGCGGTGCGCTGCTGCAACTCGCTGCCCACCAGCTCGGCGGAGGCCCCGCCGATGCGCTTGCCCAGGCTCCAGGTGGCCCGGCCGGCGAAGCTCAGCGGCAGCGCCGCGAGCTTCGCGGTCCTGGTCACCGCCTTGCGGGGTAGATCAGACATGGTGTCCCCTCCAGCTCCCCTGTGCCGCTCCTACTCGTTCATTGTGGACCCGGATGACGGCCTATGGCGGTCGGGTGGACCGGGCCGCTCCACAGGGGCACTCGGGGTGGGGCTCGATGGTCTCCGTGGTGGTCGTGAGGCCCGGCAGCGCCAGCTCGGTCCTGGTGCTCGCCGAGGGCGGAACCGAGCCGTCGAGGAATCCGAGCGCCGTGCACGCGGTGAGTCCCGCCACCGCCGTGGCCAGCGGGCCGTCGCAGGCGGGGACGCCGGGGCGTTTCGCGTTCCGCCACTGGGCGACCAGCAGCGGCCAGCAGGGCTCCCGCCTGGCCCGCTCCCTCAGCAGGCAGCCCGCGCAGCCGCTCGCCCCCGGCAGCACCAGCGGTCCGACGAAGCCGGTCGCCTCCACCACGCCCGCGTACAGGTGCGGGGTGCCGGCCGCGAGCACCTCCTCGGCGGCCGCCGGATCCGGCGCGTAGGCGGCGAGGCCGTCCCGGGGGGCGAAGATCACCAGCCGGGTCCCGCCCCTTGGCCCCTCCCCTTCCTC
>NZ_LAVK01000020.1 GCF_001083795.1 Streptomyces sp. SBT349 | reverse complement strand
GATACCGGCCCCGGCTCCCGCACCCTCGGAGCCGCATGGACACCCCCCGTTCCCCGGACCGGACGAGCCGCCGTTCCGAGACACAAGGAGATCCCGTTTTGTCCAGAACCCGTAGACGCAACCGGAGCCTTCCGGCGCTGGCGGCGAGCACCCTGCTGCTGGTCGCCGGCGCGGCGCTGCCCGGGGACGCCAGCACCGCCGCCGAGGCGTGCGAGCCCCGGCAGTTCTTCGTCTCCCCGGACGGCAGCGACCGGGCCGAGGGCGACAAGGACGACGCCTGGCAGACGATCGAGCACGCCCGCGACCACCTGCGCGAGGAGGGCCTGACCCGGCGGATGCGCTGCGACATCGTGGTGAACCTGCGGGCCGGCGACTACCAGGTGGACCAGGCCCTGGAGTTCGACGAGAACGACTCGGGAACGCGCGGCCACCAGGTCGTCTACCGCAGCTACGACGGCCCCGGCGAGGCGCGTGTCGTCGGCGCCGAGCGGGTCACCGACTGGGAGGAGTACCAGGACGGCATCTACCGCGCCGAGGTCGGCACGGACAACCCGTTCCACACTCTCTTCGAGGACGGCCGGCGGGCCACCACCGCCCGTTACCCCAACCGCGCCACGGACGAGGAGTGGGCGCCCTACCTGTTCTCCGTGCTGAAGGAGCCGGAAAAGGAGGCCGTGCACCAGTGGTTGTACTCCAACCCCGGTGAGTGGGACCCGACCTGGGACCTCGACGACGCCGAGGTCTTCATCTGGTCGGGCGGCAGCTGGAGCTGGTTCACGGACACCGTGCCGATCCAGAACCCCTCCTGGGACGACAACCAGCTGACCATGGAGCACTGGACGCGCTACGCGCTGATCAACAGCCGGAGCGGATCACGGTACTTCCTCCAGAACTCCCTGGACTTCCTGGACCAGGCCGGCGAGTACTACCTCGACTACGACGCGGGCCAGCTCTACTACAAGCCGCGCGGCGACATCGAGGACGCCGAGATCATGGCGCCGGTCGCGGACACGCTCATCGAGCTGGCGGGCAGCAGCCCCGAGCACCGCGTGGAGAACATCACCTTCGACGGACTCGCCCTCCAGTACAGCGACTTCGTCGACTGGTACCGCTTCGGCTGGATCAGCGAGGGCGACTCCGGCTACGCCCACGAGTACCCGGAGTACGACCGGCAGATCGAGATGCCCCGCAACCGCTTCGGCGCGGTGACGGTCACCAACAGCCGGGACATCACCCTGTCGCGGATGCGCATCTCCGACACGGGCTACCACGCCGTCTACGCCCTCTTCGCCAACGAGGGACTGACCGTCGAGAGCAGCCTGCTGGAGAACATCGGCGCCGACGGCATCAAGGTCGAGGGCCCCTACCCGGGCGAGGGCGACACCTCCTACGGCCACCTGTTCACCAACAACTACATCACCCACTACGGCGAGTTGGTGCCCGGGGACGCCTCCGGCGTGGAGCTGATGAACACCGGCCGGAACGTGGTCAGCCACAGCCTGATCGAGCACAGCGCCCGCTACGGGGTGAGCCTGGAGGTGCGCCCCGAGGTCGCCGCCGAGGACAACTACGCCCGCGACAACGTCTTCGAGTACCTGCGCATCGAGGAAGTCGGGCTGGACAGCGGCGACATGGGCGCCTTCTACACCTACGGCGTCGACAACGCCGAGCCGCACCCGATCGACAACCACGTGCGGCAGGTCGTCATCGGCGACGTCATCCCGGACGACTCGATGCCCGACAGCGGCACCCGCGGCGTGCACATGGACGCCGGCGGCTGCGGATTCAGCTTCGCCGACATCGAGGTCGGCGAGGTCACCGACGACAAGTACCAGAGCTACCAGTGCAACACGGTGGAGAACGCCAACTGGCAGGAGGGCTTCGACACCTCGCGGATGGAGTACGACCGGATCGGCGTCGACGACTCCTTCCCCTACCCGGTGCCCGAGGCGACGGACTGACGGCCGCCTGAACGGGCCGGAACGGCCACCGGCCCACCGCGGGCGGACGACGAACATCGGGACATCGGGATATCGGGATATCGGGATATCGGGACAACGGGACAACGGAGGGAAGCACCATGGGAATTCTGGACGGCTACCGGGTGGTCGACCTGTCGGTCACCAGGGCCGGGCCGCGGACGGCCAGGCGCCTGGGCGACCTCGGCGCCGACGTGGTCACGGTGGAGCAGCGGCCGGACCACGCCGGGGAGGGCCGGGCGCGGGCCACCGGACCCGCCGCGGCCCTTCCCCCGCCCGCCCGCGACGGACTGTCCCTCACGGTGAACCTCGCCACCGCCCGGGGGCGGTCGGTGGTGCTCGCCCTGGCCCGCGACGCGGACGTCCTCCTCCAGGACTACCCGCCCGGTGTGGCCGAGCGGCTCGGCGTGGACCACACGACGATCCGCCGGGCCAACCCCGGCCTCGTCTATGTCGCGGTCTGCGAACGGGGCGCCACCGGGCCGCAGGCCGACGAGACGCTCGCCGCCGACTCGGCCATGGAGGGGACGCTGGGCGCCCTGCTGCACCGGGAGCGCACCGGCGAGGGCCGGCTCGTCTCGGTGACCGCCGGGCACCCGGCGCGAGCGGCGGGGGCGCCCGGCCACACCCGGGTCCGCGCCCCGCGGCGGGTGTTCGCCACCAAGGACGGCCATCTCGCCCTGGCCATGCCGCCGCTCGACCCGCTCGGCGACGCCCTCGACCTGCCCGAACTGGGCGGCCGGGAGGCCAAGGGCCACAACTGCCGGGAGGAGATCACCGCGCTGGTCCGGCTGCGGCTGCCGCGCCGCACCACCGCCGAGTGGCTGGAGACGTTCGCGCGGCACGGCGTCGAGGCCGCGCCCGCCTCCCCTGACCCCGGGAACGGCACCGCCCCGCGGGCCCGGCGCGAAGGCTCCCGGGCGGGCCCCGGCGGACCCGGGCACCGGATGTGGCCGCTGCTCGCCGAGGACTCCCTCGGCGTCCGCGGGGAGGCGTCATGACGGCCCCGGCGATGGCGCCGCCCACGGCGGTCGGCGAACTGCGCGGCCTCACGTGGGACCACCCGCGCGGCTACGGCCCGCTGGAGGAGCTGAGCCGGATCGATGCCTCGGTGCCGCCCGGATGCGAGACGGTCGGCCGCCCGCTGCGCTGGGACCGGCAGCCGCTGTCCGGGTTCGAGTCGACGCCGATCGCCGCGCTGGCCGCCGACTACGACCTCCTCGTCGTCGACCACTCCGGGCTCGGCGGCGCGGTCGAGGCGGGCTGCCTCGTGGCGATGGAGGTGCTCTTCGGCCCCACCGAGCTGGCGGCCTGGCGCGAGCGCAGCGTCGGCCCCAGCTTCGACAGCTACGTCCTGGACGACCGCACCTGGGCGCTGCCGCTGGACGCCGCCGCCCAGGTCGCCGCCGTCCGCCCGGACCTGATGGGGGAGCGGGACCTGCCCCGCACCTGGGAAGAGGTGTGCGCGCTGCCACGCGAGGTGCCGGTCACCCTCTGCCTGGGCGGGCCGCACGCCTTCCTCACCTTCCTCTCGCTCTGCCTGGCCCAGGGCGGGGAGCCCGCCCGGGACGGGGAGGAGGACAGCCCGTTCCCGCGCGAACAGGGGCTCGCCGCCCTGGAGACCATGGCGGTGCTCGCCGCCAGGACCCCGCCGGGGCTGGGCTCCGCCGACCCGGTCGCCGTGCTGCGGGCGATGGCCGCCGGGCAGGGACCGGGGTACTGCCCGCTGGTGCACGGCTATGTGACCTACACGCGCTCGGGCCCCTACCCGCTGGCGTTCTCCGCCCCGCCCGCCTGGCTGCCCGGCGACCCCCCGGGCAGCGTGCTCGGCGGCACCGGGCTCGCGGTCTCCAGCCGGCGGACGGGCGACGCCGCCGCGCGCTCCGCGGTCCGCGACCACCTCCGGCGGCTGCTCGCCGACCCGGTGCAGCGCGGGCTGTTCCCCGTCACCGGCGGACAGCCCGCCGCCCGGTCGGCCTGGACCGACCCCTGGACCAACGACCAGTGGGGCGGCTTCTACCGCTCCACCCTCGCCACCGTGGAGCGCGCCTGGGTGCGCCCGCGCTGGCCCGGCTACCCCTCGTTCCAGCAGGCCGCCTCGGAGCTGCTGCGCGAGGGGCTGGCCGAGGGCCGACCGCACCGGGCGCTGCTGGACGAGCTCGACGCCCGCCACCGTGCGGGAAGACGCCGATGACCACGGACCCGGCGCCGCCGACCGCCGTCGACCGCGCCGTCCCCGAGACACGACCGGAGCCGACCCATGCCTGAGTTCTCCCGACGCCATGTCCTGGCCACCGCCGGAGCCGGCGCTGCGGCCACCGCCCTGTCCGCCCGGACCGCCGGGGCCGCCGAGCACGCCCCCGACGGGGCGACACCCGGGGGAGCGCCCGGGGCCGGCGGACACGGCCCCAACCCCCTGCGGCTGTGGTACACCGCCCCGGCCGGGGAGTGGCTCCAGGCGCTCCCCGTCGGCAACGGCCGCCTCGGCGCCATGGTCTTCGGCGGCACCGGCACCGAACGCCTGCAACTCAACGAGGACAGCCTGTGGGCCGGCGGCCCGCACGACTACGCCCGGCCCGACGCCGGGGAGTACCTGGAGGAGATCCGCCGCCTGGTGGTGGAGGAGAAGTGGCACCAGGCGCAGGTCCTCGCCGACGCCCACTTCCTCGGCACCCCCTCCGAGCAGGCGGCATACCAGGTGCTCGGCGACCTCGAACTCGCCCTCGCCGGGGCCGGCGAGGTCGGCGACTACGAGCGCGAGCTCGACCTGGAGACCGCCATCACCCGCGTCCGCTACACCCGCGGCGGCGTGCGCCACACCCGGGAGGTCTTCGCCAGCGCCCCCGACCAGGTCCTCGTCGCGCGGCTGACCGCGGACGCCCCGGGGGCCGTCGGCTTCACGGCCCGGTTCACCACCCCCCAGCGGGCCACCGGCTCGGCCGTCGACGCGAGCACGATCGCGCTGGACGGGATCAGCGGGGACTGGTTCGGACTCCCCGGCTCGGTGCGTTTCCGCGCCGTCGCCCGCGCGGTCGCCGAGGGCGGGCGGGTGAGCACCGGCGCCGAAGGTGCCCTGACCGTGGCGGAGTCCGACGCGGTCACCCTGGTCATCTCCCTGGCCACCAGCTACCGCAGCTACCTGGACGTCGGCGCCGACCCGGTCGCCCGCGCCCGCCGCCACCTGGAGCCGGCCGCGGGGAAGCCCTACGCCCGGCTGCGGGAACGCCATGTGGCCGACCACCGGCGGCTGTTCACCCGCGTCGACATCGATCTGGGCACCTCCGACCGCGTGACCCTGCCCACGGACGAGCGGATCGGGCTCTTCGCGGACGGCGGCGACCCGCAACTCGCCGCGCTGTACTTCCAGTACGGCCGCTACCTGCTGGCCTCCTGCTCCCGCGCCCCCGGCCAGCCCGCCAACCTCCAGGGCCTGTGGAACGACAGCATGAACCCGGCCTGGGAGTCCAAGTACACCGTCAACATCAACTTCGAGATGAACTACTGGCCGGCCGGGCCCGCGAACCTCGCCGAGTGCTGGGACCCGGCGGTGGACATGATCCACGAGCTGGCCGAGTCCGGCGCGCGCACCGCCAGGGCGCTCTACGACGCCCCCGGCTGGGTGCTCCACCACAACACCGACGGCTGGCGCGGCACCGCGCCCGTGGACTACGCCCAGTACGGCATGTGGCCCACCGGCGGCGCCTGGGTCAGCCTGATGCTGTGGGACCACTACCTCTTCACCGGGGACACCGGATCCCTCGCCCGCAATTTCCCGGTGATGAGGGGCGCGGTGCGGTTCTTCCTCGACACCCTGGTCGAGGACGCGCGGACCGGCTGGCTGGTCACCAACCCCTCGCACTCGCCGGAGGTCACCCACCACCAGGACGAGGGCGAGAGCGTCAGCATCTGCGCCGGGCCGACCATGGACATGCAACTGCTGCGTGACCTCTTCGACGCGTTCCGGCAGGCCAGCGACGTGCTCGACCGGGACCGCGGCCTCGCCGAGCGGGTCGGCGAGGTCCGCGGCCGGCTGGCGCCGATGCAGATCGGCTACCTCGGCCAGCTCCAGGAGTGGCTGGTGGACTGGGAGGAGGCCGCGCTCGTCAAGAACCGGCACGTCTCCCACCTGTACGGGGTGTTCCCCAGCGCGCAGATCACCCCCCGGGGCACCCCCGAGCTCGCCGCCGCCGCCGTGAAGACCCTGGAGCTGCGCGGCGCCGCCGGCACGGGGTGGTCGCTCGCCTGGAAGATCAACATGTGGGCGCGGCTGCTGGACCCCGTGCGCGCCTACGAGCGGCTCACCGAGCTGCTCACCCCGGCCCGCACCGCGCCCAACCTCTTCGACCTGCACCCGCCGTTCCAGATCGACGGCAACTTCGGCGGCGTGTCGGGGATCACCGAGATGCTGATGCAGAGCCACGCGGGCGAGGTGGAGCTGCTCCCCGCCCTCCCCGCCGCCTGGCCCGCCGGCTCCTTCCGCGGGCTGGTGGCGCGCGGCGGCTTCGAGATCGACCTGGAGTGGGCCTCGTCCGGCGTGACGCGGGCCGTCGTGCGCTCCCGGCTGGGCAACCCCGTCCGCGTCCGCACGCCGGGGCGTGTGGACGTCACGGGTGCCGAGCCCGACCGGCCGGAGGACCACGTGGTCGCCTTCGGCACCCGGCCCGGGGGCACGTACGTGCTCCACCCGGCGTAGCGAAGGCCCCGGGCCGTCCCCACCGAAAGAGGAGTGACGAACGTGACCGACACCAACGGAAGGGCCGCACGGCACATGACCTTCGGACGGCGTGCCTTCGTGACCGCGGCCGGCACCCTGGTGGGCTCCGCCGCTTTCGGCGGCGTGGCCCGCGGCGCGGTGCCCCGCGGGGAGGCGGACGCCGGCGGCGCGGACGCCGCCGCAGCGGACGTGCCCGCGTTCCCCGGCGCCCAGGGCGGCGGCCGGCATGCCACCGGAGGCCGCGGGGGCTCGGTGTACGAGGTGACCACCCTCGCCGACTCCGGGCCCGGCTCGCTGCGCGAGGCGGTCTCCGCGGGCGATCGCACCGTGGTCTTCCGGGTCTCCGGGACGATCCACCTGGAGGGCGGCCTGGACATCACCGGGTCCAACCTCACCATCGCCGGGCAGACCGCCCCCGGCGGCGGCATCTGCGTCGCGGGCAACGAGACGGAGATCAAGGCGGACAACGTCATCCTGCGCCACCTGCGCTTCCGGGGCACCGACGCCCTCGGCACCCCCATCGACACCTTCAAGATGGAGGGGCGCCGGGACGTCGTGATCGACCACTGCTCCTTCAGCTGGGGCGTGGACGAGACCTGTTCCACCTACGGGAACCGCAACGTCACCGTGCAGTGGTGCATCGTCGCCGAGGGGCTCACGATGTCCGCGCACGAGAAGGGCCGGCACGGCTACGGCGGGCTGTGGGGCGGCGACAACGTCACGTTCCACCACAACCTGCTGATCCACAACGGCGGCCGCAACCCCCGCTTCAGCTTCGTCGAGGACGTGGACCTGCGGGCCGACCTGCGCAACAACGTGGTCTACAACTACGGCTACACCTCGTGCTACGGCGGGGAGTGGGCCGTCGGCGTCAACATCGCCGACAACTACTACAAGCCCGGCCCCGACACCCTCGCCGAGATCGCCCCCGTCCTCGTCGCCCCCGGGCGTGGCGGCGCCTGGCACGTCGCCGGCAACGTCATCGAGGGGCATCCCGACATCACCGCGGACAACGCGCTCGGCGTGGACATCCCCGTCGGCGGGGTCACGCTGCTGGACGAGCCCGTCGCCTTCCCCGACGAGATCGAGCGGCAGACCCCGCAGGAGGCGTACGCGGCGGTGCTCGACGGCGCGGGCGCGACCCTGCCGCGCCGCGACGCCGTGGACGCCCGGCTCGTCGCGGACGTGCGCGCCGGGACGGGCCGGATGATCAACTCCCAGACGGAGGTGGGGGGACTGGTCACCCTGGCTGCGGTGCCCCCGCCCGCCGACCGGGACCACGACGGGATCCCCGACGACCGGGAGCGGGCGCACGGCCTGGACCCGCGGGACCCGGCCGACGCGGCGACGGTCGACCCGGCCACCGGCTACACCCACCTGGAGCTCTACCTCAACTCACTGGGCCCCGCCGGCGCACCCAACCCGGCCGCCTCGATCACCTCCCCGGCGGCGCACACGGTCCTCACGACGGAGTCCGGCAGCCACGAGGTGGTGATCGCGGCCGAGGCGACGGCGCACGAGGGCGCCGGCATCGCGCGGGTGGAGTTCTGGGCCGGCGCGGAGAAGCTCGGCGAGAGCACCGCCGCCCCGTACCGGCTGACGTGGCCGGACGCGCCGGAGGGCACGCACTACCTGACGGTCCTGGCCACCGACGGCACCGGCACCGCCACCACCTCCAGCGGGGTGCCGGTGCACGTCAACCGCGTCACCGACCTGGGGCCCTGGACGGCCGTGGACATCGGCGACGTGCCCATCCCGGGCGCGGCGGCGCTGGTCGACGGGGAGTTCACGGTGCGCGGCTCCGGCCGCATCCGTGGCCGGCGGGACTCCTTCCACTACGTCTACCAGCCGATCGAGGCCCCGGACGACGAGGTGGTGGAGATCATCGCCCGGGTCGACTCCGTGAGCCCCGTCTACGCGGACGTGCTGGGCGGCATCATGATCCGGGAGAACCTCACCGAGGACTCCGCCTTCTGCCTGATGGGCGTCGCCGTCTCGGCGGACGGGCTGGTCGGCGTCTGCAAGCGCATCGCCTCGACCGGCGAGGAGATGAGCGTGGGCACCTACCCCTGGGAGGAGGGCGAGGTCCTTCAGGACCAGCCCTACTGGCTGCGGGTGACCCTGCGCGGCGACGAGTTCACCGCGGAGATCTCACCCGACTCCCTCCAGTGGACCCGCGTGGGCTACGAGCGGATCTCCATCGGCCCCGACCTCTACGCGGGGCTCGTGGTGGACGCCAACAAGGAGGCGAACCTGACCGCCAACTACACGACGGCCACGTTCAGCCAGGTGCGGATCAACCGCTGAGCAGCGGCACCCAGATCCGCATCGCGCCGTCGCCGCGGTTGTCCCACTGGAAGTAGGGCACCGCGGTGACGGCCGTCGGCCGCCTGAGGTCAGCCGCATGCGGCCCGCCGTGCCTGCGGTACGGCAGCCCCGCCTCGTGCTCGCCCGTGACGGCCACCGCCTCGGCCCGCAGCACCACGGTGCGTCCGGCCCCGTCGAGGTCCTCGCGCGCGTGCTCCGTGAACGTGACGCCGGGCGGCAGCGCCAGGTCGTCCACCTCGGTGCCCGCCTCCTGGTCGACCTGCTCGAAGCAGTAGACCAGCGGCCCGCGCTCGACCGCCACGCACCCGCGGACGGCGTCCACCCGCGGGTGCGGCACGGTCAGCCTGGGCGCCACGTCCAGGTGGAGCGTGACCGTGTCGCCGGGGCGCCAGAGGCGGCGCAGCACGGCGTAGCCCCGCTCGTCGCGTTCGACGGGGCGGCGCTCGCCGTTCACCTCCAGCGAGGTCCGCGCGCTCCACGGGGGTATCCGCAGGGCGAGCGCCCACGGCTCGGGGGGCGCCTGCGTGACGGTGACCGCGACGCCGCCCTCCCAGGGGTAGCCGGTCTCCACGCGCAGCCCGAGGCCGCCGCCGGCCAGCGGGCAGGACAGCTCCAGGGGCGCGAACTGGTGGAGGTGGAGGGCGGGTTGACCGGCGTCCTGGGAGACCGTCACCGCGTAGTGTTCGAGCGAGCCGACCAGGCGCGTGACGGCCGGCGGGCAGCAGGCCGAGAAGAACCACTCGTCGCGGCAGCGCGGATCGCCGACCGCCTCCGCGTGGTCCGCCCGGCGTTGCAGCGGGTTGCCCTTGTAGTACCGCCGGCCGTCGGCGGAACGAGCCGCGCCGAAGGCGTTGTACAGCGTGCGCTCGATCAAGTCGGCGTACCGGGCCTCCCCGGTGGCCAGCAGCAGCCGCCAGCTCCACTGGACGCTCGCGGCCGACGCGCAGGTCTCGTTGTAGGCCAGGTCGGGCGGGAGTTCGTAGCGCTCCCCGAAGACCTCGCCCACCTGCCGCGAGCCGAGCCCGCCGGTCAGCGCCGTCCTCGTGGCCGCCATGTCCGCCCAGCGGGCGGCGGAGGCCGCGAGCAGCGCCGCGTCGCCCGTCTCCGCCGCGACGTCGACGACCCCCGCCTCCAGGTAGAGGCCGCGCACCGCGTGCCCGGTCAGCGTCGGTGCCTCGCGCACCGGCAGGTGGTCCTGCCGGTGGGCCGAGCCGTGCTTGTGCCGGCCGACCAGGCCGTGGCCCCGGCGATCGACGAACGCGGAGGCCAGCTCCAGGTACCGCCGTTCGCCCGTCACCCGGTACAGCTCCACCAGCGCGGTCTCCGCCTCCGGGTGGCCGTCCAGCCCGGGCCCCGGGCCGGGGAGGAAGGTGTCGGCCAGGAGGTCGGCGAAGCGCCGGGCCACCGCCAGCAGCCGCCCGTCCGGGTCCGCGCCGGCGCGGTGCGCGGCCACCGCCGCCTGCATCAGGTGCCCCGCGCAGTACGTCTCGTGGCTGTCCACCAGCCGGGTCCAGCGCCCGTCCGGCTGGGCCACCTGGTAGTGGGAGTCGAGGTAGCCGCCCTCCTCCTGAGCCCGTTCCAGCAGGCCCGCGGTGCGCGCGAGGAAGTCCGACAGGGCGGCGTCCGGGCCGTGGCCCAGCTCCCAGGCGGCCGATTCGAGGATCTTGTGGACGTCCGAGTCCATGTACACCGGGCCGCGGTACTCGCCCTCCGCCTCGCCCGCGGCGATCCGCAGGTTGCGCAGGTTGCCGGCCTTCTCCAGCCACTCCAGCGCCAGCGGCAGGCTCACCTCGCGGTTGACCCGCTGCCAGCGCAGCCAGGGACCGCCGGTCAGCCGCAGGTGGGACGGCCTCGGCGGCCGGTGGGTCGTCAGGGCGGTGGGGGAGGGGAGAGCGGGTCCGTCCATGGGGCGTTCACTCCATCCTGGGTCGGGCGAGGAAGGCGATGGTCTGGTCGCGCACCCGGAGGATGTGCGCCTCCAGCAGCTCCCGGGCGCCGAGCCGGTCACCACTCTCCAGCGCGTCCACGATCGCGCGGTGCTCGGAGACGGCGGCGTTCAGGCGGGAGGCGGTGATGGGGGCCTCCATGCCGGTGCGCGTGACGTGGATGCTCAGGTGCAGGTCGTCGTGAAGGTCCAGCATCATGGGCAGGCCGCCCAGCTCGACCAGGGCGCGGTGGAAGGCGCCGTCGTTCTCCCGGAACTCGATGTACCGCTCCGGGTCGCGCAGCGACAGCCGGGACAACTCCTCGGCCTCGTCGACCAGTTCACGCAGCCGCGCGGGAGGCTCCCGGTCGGTGCGCTCCGCGAAGAGCCGCAGGCTGTGCGACTCCAGCATCAGCCTCAGCTCGAAGAGCTCGTAGATGCTGGAGAGCGAGGGGATCGCCACCGTGAAGCCGGCGGTGGCGTCGTACGCCAGCAGGCCCCGCTCGTACAGGCGTCCCACCGCGCTGCGGACGGGGGTGCGGCTCATGCCGAGCCGCCGGGCGAACTCGCGCACCGGCACGGGCTGGCCCGGGGCGGGCCGCTCCTTCGTCAGCCACTCCACCAGGGCCCTGCGCGCGTGGTTCTCCAGGCTCTCGGCGGCGGGCGCCGCGGACGAGGCCGCCGACCCCTGCTGGGCCGATGTCGTTCTCGGTGAGATCATGCCGCCTCCCTGGCGCTCCACGACGGGGTGTCCGGGCGCTCGGCCCGGCCCCCTCCGGCTGGGGCTCATGGTATGCCGCTGGTCGATCGGTCGTCTGCCCCGCTCCTGTCCCGCCGCCGAGCAGAATCCGGTGGCACGAGGGTTGACGCTATATTACCCGCCCTGCACACTCATGGCATACCGCTGACATGCCTCTGGGGTGCCTATGCCGTTCCGGAATCTTCATGGCGTCATCGCCCCTGTCATCCTGCCCATGAGCCCGGACGGGGCGGTCGACACCCGCTCGCTGGAATGCCACCTGCGGCACCTGTTCGACTCCGGTGTCCACGGGCTCTGGATGAACGGCACCACCGGCGAGTTCCACGCCCTGGACGCGGGTGAGCGCGCCGTCGCCGTCCGGGTCGCGGCCGGGGCCGCCGCGGGCCGCGCGCCCGTGGTGGCCCACGTGGGCGACACCGCGACCCGGCTCACCGTCCGCCACGCGCGGGCCGCGGTGGAGGCCGGCGCGGACCAGGTCTCCGTCATCGCGCCCTACTTCGCCGAGTTCACCCGCGAGGAGCATCGCGACCACTACCGCCGGGTCGCCGAGGCCGTCGGCTTCCCGATCCTCGCCTACCACATGCCGCGGCTGACCAAGCTCGCGCTGACGGCGGACTGCGTGGTGTCGCTGGCCCGGGAGGGGGTGCTCGCCGGCATCAAGGACAGCGACGGCGACATGGCCTGGTTCCGGCGGCTGGTGCGCCGCGCCGCCGCTGCCGGCTCGCCGCTGCGGTGCTTCACCGGCGGCAGCGCCGTGAGCGACATCTCCCTGTTCGTGGGCGCCTCCGGGGTCACCTCCTCGCTGGCCAACCTGACCCCCCGGCACCTCGTGGCCCTGTACGACGCCGCGCGGGCCGGCGACTGGGAGCGGGCCCGGCTGATGCAGGACCAGCTCGACGACCTCCTGGAGGCGATGCGCCTGGCACGCCGGGCGCCGACCCTCTCCACGGCCGTCAGCACCTACAAGTTCGTCCTCGCCGAACTCGGCCACATCGACGCCGACCACGCCGCGGAGCCCTTGGCGCTCCTCGACGCCGAGGAGCGGCGGCGCCTCTCCTCGACGGTGGTGCCGATGGTCCGTGAGCTGGAGTCGGCGGTTCCCGCGAAGGAGCGTGGAGATGACACCTGAACGGATATCAGGCCGGGCCCTGCACAGACGGGACCTGCTGCGCGGCGGTGTCGGGCTGTTCGTGGTCGCCACCGCGTCCGGCTGCGGCTTCTTCGACACCGATCCCGCGGGCGAGGACAGCAGCTCCGGGCCGAAGGGGAAGGAGGCGCCCTCGCTGCGCGAGCGGGTCGAGCGCGGCGAGCTGCCCCCGGTGGAGGAACGCCTGCCCGCCAGCCCGCTGGTCGTCCAGCCGCTGGAGCGGACCGGCGTCTACGGCGGCACCTGGCACTCGGCGATGCTCACCCAGGAGGACCTGCCCTGGCTGCGCCGCACCCTCGGCTACGAGCCGCTGGTGCGCTGGGCGCCGCACTGGGAGGGGTCGGCCGCCACCGAGATCCTGCCGAACGTCTGCGAGGGCTTCGAGGTGGTCGACGGCGGCCGGGAGTACGTCTTCACCCTGCGCCGGGGCCTGAGGTGGTCCGACGGCGAGCCCGTCACCGCGGACGACTTCGACTTCGCCTTCAACGACTACAACGTCTACCCCGAGCTCCACCCGGACTCGATCTACGAGCTGTGGCTCTCCCGCTCCGGGCAGCCGGCGCGCTTCGAGAAGGTGGACGAGCACACCGTGCGCTACGTCTACGAGGAGCCCAAGGCGGGCTTCCTGGAGCAGATCGCCGGCACCTCGGGCGCGGTGATGTGCCTGCCCAAGCACTACCTGAAGCAGATCCACGCCAAGTACAACGAGAACGCGGAGCGCGTGGCCCAGGACGCCGGGTTCAACCGGTGGGTCGACTACATCGCGGTCCAGGTCGAGCCGTGGTCGAACCCCGAACTCCCCACGCTCAACGGCTGGCTGGCGAGGAACCAGGTCGGCGAGGGCTCCTCCGTGGTCGCCGAGCGCAATCCGTACTACTGGAAGGTCGATCCCGACGGCAGCCAGCTGCCCTACATCGACAAGATGGTGTGCGAGGTGGTGGAGGACGTCGAGGTCGAGGTGCTCAAGGTCTCCAACGGCGACCTGGACATGCAGCTTTACCACTTCGGCACCATCCGCAACAAGCCGGTGATCGCCGACAGCCAGGACGAGGGCGGCTACGAGCTGGTCGACCTCGTCCCCGAGACGGTCAACACGATGATCATCGGCTTCAACCGGACCCACCCCGACGCGGGTCTGCGCGCGATCCTCGCCGACAAGGACGTCCGGATCGGCCTGTCCCACGCGATCGACCGGCAGAAGATCATCGACACCATCTACGGGGGGCAGGGCCAGCCCTGGCAGTGCGCGCCCATCCCCGGCAGCGACCTGCACGACGCGGAGCTCGGCGAGCAGTACACGGCCTACGACGTGGACCTGGCGAACGAGTACCTGGACCGGGCCGGCTTCACCGAGCGCGACGGCGGCGGCATCCGGCGGCGCGCGGACGGCGGGTCCCTCTCGTTGAACGTGCTCGTGGTCTCCGACTACGCCGACCAGGTCGACGCGCTGGACCTGATCCGCTCCGACTGGCGGGAGGTGGGCGTCGAGGTGACCATCCAGCGGATGGCCGAGACGCTCTACTGGGAACGGGTCGAGGCGGGCGAGTCCGAGCTGGCCACCTGGACCGGCGGCCCGTTCGACATCCGCACCGGCGCCGGCGGCAACCACTACTACCTGCCCTCCAACCCGCGCGGCTCCTCGCGTTTCGCCTCCGAGTGGGCCAAGTGGTACACCCGCTCGGGCCGCGACGGCTCGGAGCCGCCCGAGCGGGTCAGGCGGCAGCTGGAGCTCTTCGACGAGATGCGCCTGACCTTCGACCCGGAGGAGGCGACCAGCCTCGCCCGGCAGATCCTGGAGATCACGAAGGAAGAGTTCTACTACATCGGGATCTCCACCCCGCCGACCGAGTACGGGGTAGTGAAGACGAGCTTCCACAACGTGCCGGACTCCTTCACCGGCGCCGTGGCCTACCAGGCCCCCGGCCCGACCAACCCCGAGCAGTACTTCATCTCCGACGAGGCGTGACGGAGGCGGGGAGAGAACATGCTGACGTTCCTCGTCCGGCGCCTGCTGCTGATGGTCGTGACCCTGTTCGCGATCTCGCTGGTCTCCTTCTTCGTCGTCAGCCTGCCACCCGGCGACTACGTCTCCACGCTGGAGGCGCAGGCCGAGGCGCGGGGCGAGCTGATGAGCGACGGCGAACTGGCGGCGCTCCGGGCGAGATACGGACTCGACCAGCCCTTCTTCGCCCAGTACTGGAAGTGGATCACCAACATCGTCCTGCACGGTGACTTCGGCCAGGCCTTCGCCTGGAACGGCAGACCGGTCTCCGACCTGATCTGGGACCGGGTCGGCCTGTCGTTCTTCCTGTCGGTCAGCACCCTGCTGTTCGTGTGGGCGATCGCCTTCCCGATCGGCATCCTCTCCGCGGTGCGCCAGTACTCGGCAGGGGACTACCTCGCCACGTTCTTCGGCTTCGTCGGCATGGCCGTCCCCGAGTTCATGCTCGCCCTGCTCTTCATGTACGTGGGGATGCGGTACTTCGGCCAGAGTCCGGGGGGACTGTTCTCACCGGAGTACCAGGACGCGGCGTGGAACCTGGGCAAGCTGCTCGACCTGGCCTCCCACATGTGGCTGCCGGTGCTCATCATCGGCATGTCCGGGACGGCCGGACTGATCAGGATCACGCGGGCGAACCTGCTGGACGAGCTGTACAAGCCCTACGTGGTCGCCGCCCGCGCCAAGGGCCTGCCCGAGTGGAAGCTGCTGCTGAAGTACCCCGTGCGGATGTCGCTCAGCCCGTTCTTCAGCACCGTGGGCTGGCTGCTGCCCGGCCTGATCAGCGGCGAGACGATCATCTCGATCGTCATGAGCCTGCCCACGACGGGACCACTGCTGCTCGGCGGGGTGGAGAACCAGGACATGTACCTGGTGGGCAGCTTCGTGCTGATCCTCAGCACCCTCACCGTCGTCGGCACGCTCATCAGCGACCTGATGCTGGCCTGGTGGGACCCCCGCATCCGGTACCGCTACGAGGGGAAGTGAGCGCGCATGCTGTCATGGCCCCGTGCGCTGGCCAGGAAGGGCCGGCGGGAGACCGGCGGCGCCTCGCCCGAGGAGCCGCCGGTGGGGGAGGCCGGCGCCGACCTCGAACTGGGCCGCGCCTCGCAGTGGCGCCTGGTCTGGCGGAAGTTCCGCAAGCACAAGCTGGCGGTCGGCGGCGCGGTCGTGGTCCTGGGCGTCTACCTCGTCGTCGTCTTCGCGGAGTTCCTGGCGCCCGCCTCCGCGAGCGCCACCGACGAGGAGCTCACCTACGCCCCGCCGCAGACGATCCAGGTGGACTTCAGCCTCACCGGGGGAATCGACCTCTACGTCCACGGGTTCGAGACCCGGCGGGACCCGGAGACGTTCGAGCAGGTGCACACCGTCGACACCTCGGAGAGGATCCCGCTCCGGCTCCTCCCGCGCGGGGAGTCGTACGAGATGTGGGGCATCATCCCGATGGACCGCCACCTCTTCGGCCCCGTGGACGCCGACCAGCGGGCCTACTTCCTCGGCGCGGACAGATCCGGGCGGGACCTGCTGTCGCGCATCATCCACGGGGCGCGGGTCTCGCTGTCCATCGGGCTCATCGGGGTGGTCGTGAGCTTCGTGCTCGGACTGTTCTTCGGCGGCATCTCCGGCTACTTCGGCGGGGCCCCCGACACCGCGATCCAACGCCTCATCGAGTTCCTCATGGCGGTCCCGACACTGCCCCTGTGGCTGGCGCTCTCGGCGGCCGTGCCCCCCGACTGGGGGCCGCTGATGCGGTACTTCGCCATCACCACGATCCTGTCGGTGATCGGCTGGACGGGCCTGGCCCGGGTGGTGCGCGGGCGCTTCCTGTCCCTGCGCGAGGACGACTTCGTGATCGCGGCCCGGCTCGACGGGTGCGGCAGACGCCGGATCATCTTCCGCCACATGGTGCCCTCCATGTCCAGCCATGTGATCGCCTCGCTGAGCATGGCCGTGCCCGCGATGATCCTCGGCGAGACCGCCATGAGCTTCCTCGGCCTCGGCCTCCAGTCCCCGGCGGTCAGCTGGGGGGTCCTGCTCCAGGAGGCGCAGAACGTGCGGACCATCGAGACCGCGCCGTGGCTGATGCTCCCCGGTCTCGCGGTGTTCGTCACCGTCCTGGCCATGAACTTCGTGGGCGACGGGCTGCGCGACTCCGCGGATCCGTACAAGTGAGACCGCCCCGCACCGAGCCGAAGGAGTTGCCGTGAGCGAGACCGTCCTGCGGGTGAGGGGCCTGCGCACGCACTTCACCCTGGACGACGGCGTGGTCAAGGCCGTGGACGGCGTGGACCTGGAGATCGCCCGGGGGGAGACCCTGGCCGTGGTGGGCGAGTCGGGGTGCGGCAAGAGCGTGATGGCCCGCTCGATCCTCCGCCTCGTCGACCGGCCGGGGCGGATCACCGGGGGTGAGATCTGGGTCAGGCAGCCCCCGGACGGCATGATCGACCTCGTGCCCGCCGACGAACGGGCCGTCCGCGCCGTGCGGGGCAAGCGCATCGCCATGGTCTTCCAGGAGCCGATGACGTCGATGAGCCCGATGCACACCCTCGGCAACCAGATCGGCGAGGCCATCCTGCTCCACGAGCGGGTCACCAAGGCCGAGGCCCGCAGGCGCACCATCGACCTGCTCGGCCGGGTGGAGATCCCGGACCCCCGGCGCCGCGTCGACCAGTACCCCTTCCAGATGAGCGGGGGCATGCTCCAGCGGGCGATGATCGCCATGGCCCTGGCCTGCAACCCCGAACTGCTCATCGCCGACGAGCCGACCACCGCCCTGGACGTCACCACCCAGGCCCGCATCCTGGAACTCCTGCGCTCCCTCCAGGACGACTTCGGCATGGCGGTCATGCTGATCACCCACGACCTGGGGGTGGCGGCGCAGATGGCGGACCGCGTGGCCGTGATGTACCTGGGCACCGTCGTCGAGCGCGGCGACGTCATGTCCGTCTTCCGCTCCCCCCGCCACCCGTACACCAAGGCGCTGCTGCGCTCGATCCCCAAGCTGGGCTCCGGGGCGCGCGAACGCCTCCGACCCGTCCGCGGGATGGTGCCCCACGCCTACCACCGGCCGTCCGGCTGCCCGTTCCACTCGCGCTGCGAGGAGTTCATGGCCGGGCGCTGCGACGTGACGGTGCCCCCGCCCGTGGTCGGCCCCGAGCCGGACCGCGAGGTGCGCTGCCTGCTCTACGAGGCCGAGGGCGCGTCAGCCCCCCGCCGGGAAAGGATGGACCCGTGACCCGCACCACCGCCGCCCCGCGCGAGGACGTCGCGCTGCTGGAGACGCGCGGGCTGACCAAGCACTTCCCCCTCAGACGCGGCCTCCTGGGGCGCGTCGCCGGACACGTGCGGGCCGTCGACGGCGTCGACCTGCGCGTCCCCGGCGGGCGCACCGTCGCCCTGGTCGGGGAGTCCGGCTGCGGCAAGTCCACCCTGGGCCGCTGCCTGCTCCGGGTGTACGAGCCGACCGCGGGCGAGATCCTCTTCCGCGACCCCGCCGACGGCACCACCGTGGACCTGGCCGCGCTCGACGAGGCGGCCCTCAAGCCGTACCGCAGCAAGATCCGCATGGTCTTCCAGGACCCGTTCGCCTCGCTGAACCCCCGGATGACCCTGCTCCAGATCGTCGGCGAGCCGCTGCGGGTCAACCGCTCCCTCGGCCGGGAGGAGCTGGAGGAGCAGGTCGCGGAGCTGCTGCGCCGGGTGGGCCTGCGCCCCGAGCACATGCGCCGTTACCCCAACGCGTTCAGCGGCGGCCAGCGCCAGCGCGTCGGCATCGCGCGGGCGTTGGCGCTCTCGCCGCGGCTGGTGGTCGCCGACGAGGCGGTCAGCGCCCTGGACGTGTCGGTGCGCGCGCAGATCCTCAACCTGCTGAAGGACCTCCAGGACGAGGAGGAGCTGACCTACCTCTTCATCTCCCACGACCTCGGCGTGGTGGAGTACATGGCCGACGAGGTCGTGGTCATGTACGTCGGCCGGGTGGTGGAGACCGGCGCCACGGACGAGCTGTACGGCGGCCCGCTCCACCCCTACACCGAGGCGCTGCTGTCCGCCGTCCCCGACCCGGACCCGGCGGCCCGCCGCCGGGAGCGGATCGTGCTGCGCGGCGAGGTCGCCGACCCCTCCCGGGTGCCGTTCGGCTGCCCCTTCCACCCGCGCTGCTTCCACGCCCGCGACCGGTGCGCCACCGAGGTCCCGGCGCTGCGCGAGATCCGCCCCGGCCGCACGGCGGCCTGCCACTTCGCCGAGGAGCTCGAACTGAGAGGGGTCGGCTCGTGAACGATCCGCGCTTCGACGGCGTGGTCCGCACCTCGCAGCGGGACCCGGCGCTGCGGGAGGCGCTGCTGCCCGTCCGCCACCCGGGCGACAGCCACGCGGCGAACCTGCTGGAACTGGACGACGGGGACCTGCTGTGCGCGTGGTTCAACGGCCCCGAGGAGGGCGACGCGGGCACCGACGTCGTCCTCTCCCGGCTGAGCCGGGGCGGGCAGCGCTGGTCGGCGCCGCTGCGGCTGGCCCAGGACCCGGAGCGCTCGGAGCAGAACCCGGTCCTCGCCCAGGACGCCGAGGGCACCGTGTGGCTCTTCCACCCCTCCAACACCCCGCACGACCAGAAGACCGCGCGGCTGGTCGTGCGCACCTCGCCGGACCGCGGCCGGACCTGGAGCGAGCCGCGCGTCCTCTTCGAGGGGCCCGGCATCTTCGTGCGCAACCCCCCGCTGCTGCTCCCCGACGGCTCCTGGATGCTGCCCGCCTACTGGTGCCGCCCGGGCGGTGAGCACAGCACCGTCATGATCAGCCAGGACGGCGGCGGGACGTGGCGCGAGCACGACCTGCCGGGCAGCGGCCACCTGGTGCAGATGACCGCCGTGCGACGGGACGACGGGAGCCTGTTCGCGATGTTCCGCAGCCGCGCCGCCGACCGGATCCACGCCTCGGAGTCCTTCGACCTGGGCCGGACCTGGCAGCCGCCGACCAGGACCGAGCTGCCCAACAACAACTCCGCCGTCCAGCTCACCCGGCTGACCGGCGGCACCCTCGCCCTTCTCTACAACGACGCCTCGCTGGAGCGCGACCAGTTCCGCTGGGTCGGCGAGGGCGCCGGGCGGCGCAAGAAGGCGCTGCGCACCCCGCTGACGCTCGCGCTGTCCGAGGACGGCGGGCGCACCTGGCCCCACCGCCGCGACGTCCAGACCGCCGACGAGGAGTACCGGGACAACGAACTGGGCTACTCCTACCCCAGCGTCGTCCAGACCCGCGACGGAGCGCTGCACCTCGCCTACTCCTTCCTGCGCAAGACGATCAAGTACGTGCGCCTTCACGAGGACTGGGTCAGGGCGGCGCCCGCGCCGGGGGAGACCGGCCCGTGACCGTGGAGCGGTGGGGGGTCTTCGAACTCGACCTCGACGGGCCGGCGCACGGCAACCCGTACACCGACGTGCGGCTGAGCGCCCTGTTCCAGTACCGCAACCGGGTCGTGGAGGCCGACGGCTTCTACGACGGCGACGGCCGCCACCGGATCAGGTTCATGCCGGACCGGGAGGGCACCTGGCACTACGTCACCCGCTCCGACGTGCCCGAACTCGACGGCAGGCAGGGCACGTTCGAATGCGTCCCGCCGGGAGTGGGCAACCACGGCCCGGTGCGGGTGGCCGGCACCGGGTTCGCGTACGCCGACGGCACGCGCTACCTCCCCCTGGGCACCACCTGCTACCACTGGACGCACGACGGGGACGAGGCCGCCGAGGAGCTGACCCTCCGCTCCCTGGCGGCCTCGCCGTTCACCAAGGTCCGCATGTGCCTGCTGCCCACCCGGCACATGAGGCCGCCGCTGCTCGCCTTCCCCGGTGACACCCCCGGCGCGCTCGATCGCACCCGCATCGAGCCCCGGTTCTTCGCCCGTTTCGAGCGGCGGGTGCGCGACCTGCTCGCGCTGGGCATCGTGGCGGACGTCATCCTCTTCCACCCCTACGACGAGGGGCACTGGGGGGTCGACGACATGAGCCGCGAGCAGGACCTCTTCCTGCTGCGCCACACGCTGGCGCGGCTGTCCGCCTACCGGAACGTGTGGTGGTCCATCGCCAACGAGTACGACTTCAACCGCGCCAAGACCGTGGAGGACTGGGACCTGCTGGGCCGGTTCGTCCAGCGGAACGACCCCTACCAGCGCCCGCGGTCCATCCACAACGGCACGCGGATGTACGCCTACGAGCGGATCTACGACTTCGCCCGGCCCTGGATCACCCACCAGAGCATCCAGCACTGGGACGCCCGGCTGACCGGCCGGTGGATGGCACGCTGCCCCAAGCCGGTGGTCATCGACGAGATCGGCTACGAGGGCCTGGCCGACCGGCGCTGGGGGAACCTCACCGCCCGCGCGCTGACCCGCCAGTTCTGGCACGCGGCGGTGGCCGGCGGGTACGTGGGGCACGGCGAGTGCTACCCGGACGCCGACCTCGGCGGCGCCACCTGGATCTCCCGGGGCGGCCGGCTGCGCGGCGAGAGCGTGCCGCGTGTCGCGTTCCTGCGCCGGCTGCTGGAGGAGGGGCCCGCCGACCTCCCCGCGGCGCGGCGGCGGGGCGAGTACTGGCTGGAGTTCTTCGGCGACCGCCGGCCCGCCCACCGGGACGTCCCGCTGCCGCCGGGCGCCGCCTACCGCGTCGACCTGGTCGACACCTGGGACATGACCGTCACCGCCCTGGAGGGCACCCACCGCGACCACCTCCGGGTGGCGTTGAACGGCCGGCCGGACATGGCCCTGAGGATCCGGAGGGCGGAGTGAACGACACCGCGAACCCGCCGCGCTCGTCGCGGGAGGTCGAGCGCTGGGGCGTCCTGGAGCTCCCTCTCCCCGGCCCGCCGGCCGGGCCGGGAACGGGCCCGGAGGTCGTCTTCGTCCACGGCGACCGCCGGTTCACCGCCGCCGGCTTCACCGACGACTCCGGCCGCCGCGCGGTCCGCTTCATGCCGGACGAGGAGGGCGTGTGGCGCTACCGCGGCGCCGGCGCGGAGGGCGCCTTCCTGTGCACCGCCGCCCGGCCGGGCAACCACGGCCCGGTGCGGGTCGGCGGGCTCGGCTTCCGGTACGCGGACGGCCTTCCCTTCCACCCCCTGAGCACCACCGTGGCGGAGGTCACCGAGCCCACCCTGCGGGCGCTGGCGGCCGGGCCGTTCAACCGGGTCCGTCTGCGCTGCCCGGCCGGGACGCCGCTCGCCCGGCTGGAGCGGCAGGTCACCGGCCTGCTCGCGCGTGGCATCGAGGCCGAGGTGCCGCTGCACGGGCGGGACGTCGCCGAGACCGTCTCCCGGCTCGCGGCGTTCCGCAACGTCTGGTGGCGCGCGCCCCACGACGCCGAACTCCAGGCCACCGTCCTGGAGTTCGATCACGGCCGGCACCCGTTGACCGTCCACGGCGGCCCGGAGACCGACTTCGGCGCCCCCTGGATCACCCACGCCAGCGTGCGGCACGAGGAGCCGCGGGCCGTCGCCGGACTGGTGGCGGACCTGGGCAAGCCGGTCATCCTGGACGACTGCGGCGCCGAGGGGGACGCCCAGGAGCCCGAGCTGAGCCTGCCGGCGCCCGAGCTCGTCTCCCGGATCTGGGAGGCGGTGTGCCAGGGCGGCCACGCCACCCACGGCGAGTCCTACGGGGCGCGGCCCTGGCGGACGCACGGCGGCGCGCCGCGCGGCGAGGCGCCCGCGCGCCTCGCCTTCCTGCGGGAGATCCTCGCCGACGCGCCCCCCGGCCTGCGGCACGAGCCCGGGTACTACGACGCCTCGACGGTCGAGGTGCCGGGCGCGTACTGCCTCCAGTACCTCGGCCCGCACCGGTATCCGGTGCGCCACTTCCGGATGGGCGAGGGCACCTGGCGGGTCGAGGTGATCGACGTCTGGAACATGACGGTCGGCGCGCCGGTGACCGTGTCGGCCGACCGTTTCGACGTGGCGCTTCCCGCGCTGCCCTACCACGCGGTGCGGATCCGCCGGGCGCCCGCGGCCTGAGCCGCGCGGCGCCCGGCGGCCCCGCCCTCACCAGTCGAAGCCGGCCTCCGCCTGGGCGCGGATGTAGTTCGGGATGTCCTCGGTCTCCGTGACGGTGAGCGCGGAGGCGACGGACAGCCCGTCCTTGAGCACGTGCTGGCGGAAGACCATGTACAGCGGGAGATCCCAGTACTCGGTCTGCTCGTAGCCGCTCACCGCCGCGTTGTCGCCCCAGAAGACGCCGGAGGTGTCGATGCCGGCCAGCGCCGGGGAGGCGCTGCCGAAGGCGTCGACGACGGCGTCGGAGCGCAGCGCGGGCTTGATGCCGTAGGAGGAGAGCGTGACCTGCGCCTCCTCGGAGACGAGCCACTTCAGGACGTCGAGCGCCTGCCGCCGCTTGGCCGACTGCGGCGGCAGGTAGGCCGCGAGGGTGTTGGGCTGGTACGTGGACTCCTCGCCCCCGCCCAGGACGGGCACGGAGGTGACGGCGAGGTCGACGTTCTCCGCCAGACCCCGCCACTGCTCCAGGTCCGCGGGGTCGATGTACATCTCGTTCAGCGCGTAGGCGTTGAACTTCCAGAGGGTGTCGACGGCCATGGCCACATGGCCGGTCTGGAAGAAGTCGTCCACGGACGTGAAGATGTTCCGCGGGATGAGCAGGAAGCGCTCCATGCTGGCGCCCAGCCGTTGCCAGCCCGCCGAGGTGATGTCCACCCGGATGTCCTCCGGCGCGGGGTTCTCGCTGCCGGTCGCCAGGAACGGGTAGAGCCCGAGCTGGTTGAAGTCCAGGTAGTTGTCCGGGTGCTGGAGGTAGCCCTTGTAGGCGACCAGGTCCACCTCCCTGGTCAGCCGCTCGGCCAGCCGGAACGCGCGGTCGTAGGTCATGCCGTTGGTCGGGTACGGCACGTCGAAGCGGTCGAAGATCTTCTTGTTGTGGAGCAGCACGAAGTCGTCGACCAGCAGCGGTACCCCGTAGACGCCGCCGTCCGAGCGGGACCTGATCAGCTCCACCGCCGCCGGGTTGAGGGTGCCGAGGTCGATGCCGGCGCTCGCCAGGTCGCCGGTGAGGTCGCTCAGCCAGCCGCGCGGCTCCAGGTCGCGGTCGATCCGCCGGCGCGGGTCGTCGATGATGATGTCGGGGACCACGCCGGCCGCCTGGAGGTCCTCGTAGCGGACCGGCTGGTCCCAGACGGCGACCTTCAGCGGGACGTCGGGGAACGCGGCGGCCAGCCCGTTCCCGATGACGGTGTCGAAGAAGCCGGCGATCTCGAACGGCTTGTAGTTGGCGACGAAGACGAACAGCTCGTCGTCGCAGACCTCGAACGGCTCGTCGTAGCGGTTGGGGACCGGGGTGCAGGCCGCTCCGGAGCGGGTGGCATACCGGCTGGGTGCGCGGGGAACGGCCGCTGCCCCGGCCGCGCCCGGGGTCAGGAGCGACGCGCCGGCGCCGGCGGCACCCGCCAGGGCGCCCGCCCCGACGAACGTCCTGCGGGACAGCGGTCGGGCCTTCCGTTCGGCCTTCGAGCCCTCACTCATGGTCACACTGCTCCTTCTGCCGGAGATTGAGACGCCCAGTTGTGCACGAGGTGGCATACCATATGAATGCCATTATCCGGGGTGGAGCGGCAGGGGCGTCAACACTCGTGCAGCGCCCAGTGCGTGGCACGAGTCCGCGCCGCCGGACGAAAGGGGAGCCATGAACGCATCCGGGGCGGCGCGCACGCTGCGCGTCGAGAGCGAGGGAATGGTCCTGGAGATCGAGGCCGGGGGCCCGGACGCGCGGCTGAGCCTGTCCCGCGACGACGGCCGCTACCTCACCGCCGGCCTGGGGGACCTGCTGGCCGTCTCCGTCGGACGGCCCTGGCGCCCGGCGTTCCCCGGCGCCGGCGGGACCACCGTCCACCGCTCCGGCGCCGGGCTCACCGCGCGCTGCGCCGTCGGCCCGCTGGAGGCCGAGGCCACGTTCGCCTTCGGCGAGGGCGCGCTGCACACGGAGGTGACCTGGCGCAACGCGGGCGAGCGCCCGCTGCGGGACGTCGTCGTCGGCCTGGCGCTTCCCCTCCCGGACGCCACGGCCGCCTCGGTGACCCTCCCGGGAGTCCTCTACCGCGGCAACCCCTCCGCCGATCCGGACCGCACCGTGCCCCGGCTCGGCGTGGGCCCGCGGGGCGGCGGGCTCGTCGTCGAGGAGCACCGGCTGCCCGTCCCCGGCGTCCACGCGGAGTGGCACGGTCCCGGCGGCGACCGTTTCCTGACGCTGTACGCGCGCGACCCCGGCGAGGGTTCCCTGGGCGCGGTCGCGCGGGAGGGGACGGCCCTGCTCGCCCTGAGCGGCCCGGTGATGTTCGACGGCCGGCCGGACGTGGCCTACACGCACAAGGCGACCACCGCGCCCCACCACGGCGGCTACCGCGACCTCGCCCCCGGCGCCGCCCTGACGCTCCGGCACGCCCTGCGCTGGGGGCGGCCCGAGCGCCCCGGCCACGGCTTCCGCGACCTGGTCCACCACGGGCTGCGGCGGTACGCGCCCTCCGGCGCCCGGCCGCTGTCCCTGGACGGAATCGTCGAGCTGAAGACCGCGGCCCTGGACCGCCGTTGGCGCGAGGCGGCGGGCGCCGCCGGGTACGTGAAGTTCCCCGGGCCCGGCCACGCGCCGGGCTTCATGTACGGCTGGACCGGCCAGTGCCTGCGGCTGGCGTGGTGCGACGCGCGGCTCGGCCTCGAACGCGGCGAGGAGTGGCGGCTGGAGCGCTGCCGGCGCGCGGTCGACTTCTACCTCGACGGCAGCGCCCGGGGGGCGCCGCCCGGCCTGCGGCTGAGCTTCTATCACCTCGGGGAGCGCCGCTGGACCGGGTTCGAGCGCGGGGGCCGCCCCTTCGTCTCCGCGCGCGCGTTCGGCGACACGCTGGGCGACCTGGCCGACGTGATCGCGCTGCTGCGCGAGCACGGCCGCGCCGTGCCGGAATCCTGGGTCACCGCCCTGGACCAGGGGCTCGACGCCGTGTGCCGCGGCCTGCTCCCCGACGGCCTGGTGCCGCTCGGCTGGGCTTCGGCGGACGGGGCGCCGCTGCCCGAGCCGCCGGGCGCCGCGGGGCTGCCGTGCGTCCTGGCGCTGCTGCGGGCCCAGCGGGTGACGCCCTCACCGGCGCTCCTGGCCACCGCCGCCGAGCTGCTGGGGCGCTACCAGCGGGCCCACGCCGACGACTTCGCCACGCCCTTCGCGCACGCCACCCTGGACGCGGCGTGCGAGGACAAGGAGGGGGGCATCGCGTTCTTCCTGAGCGCCTACGAACTGCTGCTGCTCACCGGCGAGAGCCGTTACCGCGCGTGGGCCGCGGCGGCGGCCGACTGGCTGCTCACCTGGGTCTACCAGTGGAATCCCGCCTACCCGCCCGGCTCCCCGCTGCGCGAGCGCGGCTTCGACGCCACCGGGTGGCCGGCCGTCAGCGTGCAGAACCACCACGTGGACGTGTTCTTCCCGGTCCACGAGCTGGCCCGCTTCGGCGAGCTCGCCGGGCGCCCGGAGTACACCGCGCTGGCCGACACGATGATCCACGCGATGGGCCAGGGCATCTGCGCCCGGCCGGGGGAGTGGGACTTCGACGGCCCCGGCGAGCAGGCCGAGGGCTTCTTCCCCACCCACTGGCAGGCGCGGGGCACCAGCAACACCTGGAACCCGTCCTGGGTGACGGCCCAGGTGCTCGCCAACGCCCTGCGCCTGCGCGCCGCCCCGGCGGCGGAGGGCTGACCCCCGCCACCGGGGCGGCGCGCGGCCGGGTCCCGAAGGCCGGACCCTACAGGCCGAGGCGGGCCGGGCCGGGGCGGTGGACGCCCGCCGGGCGGTAGCCGAGGGCCTCGCTCACCCCGAGGTGGTCGGCCAGCAGCCAGGCGATGGCCAGCCACATCTCGGTGCCCTGGAGGCCCGGTTGATGGCGCGGCCCGGCGCCGGGCACCAGCGCGAAGGCGAAGCCCTCCCCGTCCCGCCAGCCGTCGAGCAGGCGGTCGAGCTGCCGGCGGGCCCACCGGCGGCCCTCCTCCAGCCGGTGCGTGGTCTGCCGGGCGCACGACCAGAGCGGGTGGATGACGTCGAGGACGTTGCACGCGTTGCCCCGGCCCGCCCCGAAGAACGCGGCGTCCGCGCTGTGGGTGAGGACGGTGTCCACGGCTCGCTCCGGGTACGGCAGCCCGAGCCCGAACTGGGCGAAGGTGCCGCGCGAGAGCCGGTAGAGGCCGTTGACCGGCTGGAGCCAGCGGTCCTCCGCGCCGGGGCTGCCCCACAGGCCGTGCCAGGGGTCGGCATGGGTGAGCAGCCAGCCGAAGAGGGTGTCGGCGGCCGGCGCGCGCAGGCCGAAGCCCTCCAGGTTCACCAGGATTCCCGTGCCGACGCCGTCCACCCAGTGGCCCGAGCGCCAGGCCGCGCGTTCCCACGGCAACGCCTCCAGCCGGGCCGTGAGCTCCGTCGGGCTCAGCTCGTGGACCGCCCGCACGGGGTGCTCGAAGCCGGAGCCGAGCAGCGTGAGCGCGTAGCCGACGCACAGGATGTGGTACATCGCGCTGTCGTCGTCCAGCGTCGGCGGCCCGGCCCCGTGCTCGGGGACGAGTCCGGTCGCCGGGTCCTGCGCCCCGCGCAGCCGGGCGACCAGGTCCTCGGCGCCGATGCCGGGCGGCCGGCCGCCGAGCAGCAGGTGCGCGATCTCGACGGCGTCGCAGTCCGCCCGGACGGTGCGGGGCGCGCCCGGCCGGTCGGTGTACGCCGGGCTGCCGTCGGGTGCCTCGCCCAGGCAGCGGGCCAGCACCCGCGGCGCCTGCTCGCGGGCGCGCGCGGCGAATCCCTCCAGCCGCGCCTCCAGGCAGCGCGGCCCCGCCGCCGCCCCGGCGGCGCGCGCCGCCGGGGGGTCCCTGCGGTCGCGCAGCACCCGCGCCGGGTTGCCGGCGGCGACCGACCACTCGGGCAGGTCGCGCGTGACCACCGCGCCCGCGCCGATCACGCAGTGCGCGCCGATGGAGACCCCGTCCAGGACGACGGCGTGCGAGCCGATCCACACGTCGTCGCCGATCTCGATCCCCCGCGAGACGAGCGGCTGCTTGTGGACGGGCCGGTCGGGGGCGGCCGAGTGGTTGAAGCCCAGCACGGAGCTGTGCGCCCCGACGCGTACCCCGTCGCCCATGCGCACCCGGCCGCGCACGACCGTGTAGGGGTTGACCGTGCAGTCGCGGCCCATCGTCACCTCGTCGGTGACGTAGGCGTGGGCGGCGACGTAGGAGCGTTCCCCCATGGTCAGCCGGTCGGTGAGGACCCCGGCCCAGGGGGACAGGTAGACGTCCCCGGTGAGTTCCGTCTCGCCGCCCCGCGCGGCCAGCCGCTCGGTCAGCCCTCGCTGCCAGGCGCGCTGCGCGCCGCGCTCGGCGTCGGTGGCGGAGCCGAAGTACAACCAGGGGCACCAGTCGTGGCGCCCCGGCGTGGTCCCGGGCGCCGCGAGGTCGGGCGCAACGGGGGCGGGGTCGGGGCCTGGGGTGTCAGGTGGCGTCATGAGGGGCGTCCTCGGGGGTCGGTTCCGGCCGGGTGACGTCGTCCAGGATGAGCCCCTCGACGTGCTCCAGCCGGTCGGCCTCGTCCAGTTCGGCGAAGGAGCAGTCGGCCAGCCGGAGGTCGCGGATGGGGGCGTGCGGGTAACCCTGGGCGAGGATGGCGCGCCGGGCCTTCCCGACGGTGACGTCGCGGACGCCGATGTTCGCCACCCGCGGGGGGTACGCGCCGGTGTCACCCTCGCCGCGGTGGAAGTCGCAGGTGAGGAACTCCTTGGTGAGGTGGGTCACCGTGAGCTCGTCCAGCTGGATGTTCTCGGCGAAGCCACCGCGGACGGAGTTGGTCTTGATGTAGAGGCCGAAGTACAGGCCGGGGCCGCCGATGCGGCAGCGGCGCGCGAACACGTTGCGGATGCCGCCGGTCATGTCGCTGCCCAGGGTGATCGCCCCGTAGCGGTGGAGCATGACGCAGTCCTCGATGAGGATGTCCTCGCTGGGCACGTTCACCCGGCGGCCGTCGGCCTCCCGGCCCGACTTGACGGCGATGCAGTCGTCGCCCGCGTTGAAGACGCAGCCGCGGATGACCACGTCCCGGCAGGACTCCGGGTCGCAGCCGTCGTTGTTGGGGCCGATGCTGTCGACGGTGACGTCCTGCACGAGGACGCCGCGGCAGAGCACCGGGTGGATGACCCACATCGGGGAGCGCACGAAGGTGACGCCCTCGACGAGGACGTTCTCGCAGCGGTACGTCTCCAGGAAGTTGGGCCGGAAGTGGTGGCCGGTGGCGTAGACCCGCTCCTCGACGGGGTCGCCCCGCTCGGCCTGCCGCCACAGCAGCGGCCAGTCGTCCTCCTGCTGCGGCAGGCCGGGCCGCCAGCCGAACTCCTCCTGCCCCGACCAGGGCCACCAGTGGTCCGGGTCCGCCCGGCCGTCCAGCACGCCGGCGCCGGTGACCGCGATGTTCCGCTGGCCGTGCGCGTACACGAGCGGGGAGTAGCCGTAGGTCTCCACGCCCTGGAACCGCGTCAGGACGGGCGGCAGGTACGCGGCCGGGTCGCGGCTGAAGGCGAGCGTGGCCCCGGCGCGCAGGTGCAGGTCCACGCCGGAGAGCAGCCGGATCGCGCCGGTGGCCCAGGTGCCCTCGGGCACGATGACATGGCCGCCGCCGGCGGCGTGGCAGGCGGCGACGGCGCGGGCGATGGCCCGCGTGCAGTCGGTGGTCCCGTCACCCACGGCGCCGTGGTCGGTCACCGGGAACTCGCGGTCGGGGAAGCGCGGCGGGCGCACGCGCGCGGCGATGGCGTCGGCCTGTCGCCTGGCCAGGTCGGCCGGTGAGGCGTTCACGCGCCTCCTCCGTCACCGACGTCCGCGCCGTTGACGGTGACCCCGCGCAGCACCAGGCCCTCCACGTTCTCGGTGACGTACCCCTCCTCGATGCCCTCGAAGGCGCAGTCGGTCAGCAGCACGTCGCGGATGGGGTTGGCGTCGTTGCCCAGCAGGTTCCAGGCGAGCGTGCCCGACTCGGCGGTGAGGTGGTGCACCGCGATGCCGTGGACGTCCGGGTAGTGGTCGCCGGTGTCGACGTTCTCGTAGTCGAGCGCGATCTCGATCACGGCGTCGCCGACCGTGCCCACGGTGATGTCGGTGAACACGACGTCGGTGATGTGGCCGCCGCGCACCGGGTTGGACTTCAGGCGCAGCGCCCGGTCGAGCTGCGGGCTGTCCATCCGGCAGTCGCGGGCGAGGATGTTGTGGACGCCGCCGGTCATCTCGCTGCCGATGGTGACGCCGCCGTGGCCGTCGCGCATCTCGCAGCCCTCGACGAGCGCGCTGTGGCAGGGGACGTTCAGCCGGCGGCCGTCGGCGTCACGCCCGGCCTTGAAGGCGATGCAGTCGTCGCCGGTGTTGAAGACGCAGTCCTTGATCAGGACATAGGCGCAGGACTCGGGGTTGCAGCCGTCGTTGTTGGGGCCGTCGGGGCTCTCCACCGTGACGCCCCGGACGGTGACGTTGCGGCAGAGCACGGGGTGGATGTTCCACATCGGCGAGTCCTTGACCGTCACGCCCTCGATGAGCACGTCGCGGCAGTCGTAGAACTGGATCATGTTCGGCCGCAGGTGGTGGCCCGCGCCGAAGACCCGTTCCGCGACGGGCACGCCCTGCTCGGCCCAGGCGCGCAGCGCGGTCTTGTCCCCGCTCTCGGGCGAGGGCCCGCCGTCCTGGCCCCTGGTCCAGTCCCACCAGTGGGTGTCGTCGGCCTGCCCGTCGATCACCCCGCTGCCGGTGAGCGCGATGTTCCGGCAGCCGTGGGCGTAGACGAAGGGGGAGTAGTTGAGGCACTCCACGCCCTCGTAGCGGGTGTGGACCACCGGCAGGTACGCGGCCGGGTCCCGGCTGAAGCGCAGCGTGGCGCCCTCGGCGAGGTGCAGGTCGATGGTGTCGCGCAGGTGCACCGCGCCGGTGAGGAACGTGCCGGCGGGCACGAGGACGCGGCCGCCGCCGGCGGCGTGGCAGGCGGCGATGGCGCGGGCGATGGCCTGCGTGCAGTCGGTGGTCCCGTCGCCCACGGCGCCGTGGGCGGTGATGGACACGGTGCGGCGGGGGAAGCGGGGCGGGCGTATCCCGGCGAGGATCCCCGCGGCCTGCGCGTCGCTCGGCCGCCGCGGCCCCGGCGCTCCGGCGTCCGCTCCGGCGGCCGACCCGGCTCCGGCGGCCGACCCGACGCCGAGGGCGAGCGCGGCGGTCGAGCCCGCGCCGAGCACGAAGGCCCGGCGGGCGGGCCCGGCCGCGGCGCCGGGCTCCCGCGGTCCCTCCTGGCGGCTCACCATGACCACTCCCGGTCCGGGACGTGCAGCGTGTGGGCGCGCCGTGGCGCCTTCGGCTCCAGGGTGCGGGGACTGTACATCGGACGTGACCTGCCTTCCGGTTCTATGCCGACGACGTCGTCGCCGCGCCACCGGGCGCGGAAGACGCGCCCGGCCGCGGTTTCGTCGGTGGTGGACTCCGCGAGAGGGAACGTGACGGTGATCCGCTCGCCCGCCCGGGGGCGTTCGAGCCGGAGGTAGCCGTCCGGCGCCCACAGGCCCGGCTCCCGGCCGGAGGCGGTGGTGGGCGGGCCGGCGGCCGGGCGGCGGGCGACGGCGAGGTGGGCCCAGCCGGCCCAGGGCGGCACGCGCAGCCGCAGCTCGCGGCAGTCGGCGCGCACGTCGAGGTCCACCCGGCCCTCGTGGGGCAGATGGCTGAGCACGTCGACGAGGCCGCTGCCGCGGTTGAGCAACAGGTTGACGCGCAGGAGCCGTTCGTCGCCGGTGAGCACCGCGTTCCAGCCCGTGAACAGGCCGCGCACCCCCGAGCCGACGCAGCACGCCTGGACGTCGCTGGTGTGACCGCGGCCGAGGGCCACGTCGCACACGTAGTCGTTGGGCGCGCCGTAGCCGGCGAAGGCGCCCCGTACCCGTTCCCCGACGCGGTGGTGGGTCTCCCAGCCCGGCGTGTCCAGCGAGCGGTCGGGCGCCGAGCGGACCCAGTCGGTGTCGGTGAGCTGGGAGGCGGCGAGGTGGTTGCGCAGGAAGCGCTCCACCACCGTCCAGTACCCGGTGTGCCCGGCGCGGGCCAGGGTGGTGCCGATGCCGATCAGGTCGACGAGCGAGCAGGTCTCGTGCTCGTGGCGCTGGTCGGCCAGGTCGCCCGGGGTCCAGCCGAAGGCGGTGGCCTGCGTCAGCGCCCAGTCGAAGGCGTTCTTCACGAACGCGGTCAGGGCGTGGTCGCCGGTGTGGACCGCGTACCGCGCGATGCCGTCCAGCGTGCCGAGCCGGGTGTGGAAGTGGCCGCTGCGGTAGGCGAGCGCCGGGTTGAAGCTGCCGTCGGGCAGGAAGACGCCGCTCCGCTCGGTGATGAGCCGGGTGAACCAGCCGCACAGTTCCAGGGCGTCGGCGCTGCCCGTCGCCTGGTGGTGGCGCAGCAGCGGCATGACGAGCCGGCCGCAGAACGTGGCCGGGTCGGGCGCCAGGCGGAGGTGGACCGCGTTGTCCGAGGGCCAGCCGCGCGGGGTCCACTCCGAGGCCGGGTAGTACCACGCGTCGCGCTCCTTGACGGCGATCCGCCGCAGGGCGGCGACGAGCCGGTCGGCGGCGCGCCGCGCCCGCTCGTCGCCGCTGTCCGTGTACCAGGTGGTGAGCGCGAGGAGGGTGGCGCGCTGGTCGATGAGGTTGGCGTGCGCCGCCCAGTGGCCACGGGGGTGGGTGCGCCGGTAGCTCAGTCCGTCCTCGGCCAGCAGGTCCAGCAGGGTGGCCTTGTAACGCTCCTCGGTCTCGCGCCACCAGGACGCGCCGGTCATCTGCCGGGCGAGGACGCAGGCGTCGGTGAGGCGGCCGTGGCTGGAGCCGTAGTCGTAGTCGCCGTGCACGAGCGAGGCCGGTTCGGCGAGGAGGTCGGCGCTGAAGAAGGGGACGTGGCCGAGCTCGGGGTCGGCGAGTCCGGTGACCGCGTTCATCGCCTGCTCGGCGCGTTCCTCCAGCAGCAACGTCGCCGGGATGTCGGGCATGGATCCCTCACACCGTTCTCAATGTTCGAACGAACACGAATGCGGGACAGGCTAGGAGCGGCCGTCGCCGCCGTCAACAAGGCCGGACAGCTGGATGGATATTCATCTCGCGAGCGATCGGCGCGGTTGACGCGGACCGGGTACCGCTCTAGCTTCTGTTCACTCGAACAATCCGGGTCGAGACGAGGCGGAGGGGCATGGGAGAGAGCGGACGGACGCGCAGGGACGTCATCCTGCGGATGCTGGACGAGCGGGAACGCCTGGAGGTCGCCGAGCTCACCCGGTGCCTCGGCGTCTCGGCGATGACCGTCCGCCGCGACCTCGGGCAGCTGCAACAGGACGGCGTGCTGCGCCGGGTGCACGGCGGCGCCGTGCGCCGGGAGCGCTCGCCGTTCGAGACCCGCGCGGTCGCCCGCGCGGCGGAGAAGCTCCGCATCGCCACCCGCGCCGCCGGGCTGATCCAGGACGGCGACAGCGTCGCGATCGACACCGGCACCACGGCGCACAGCGTGGCCCGCGCGCTGCGCGGCACCCGGGACCTGGTGGTCGTCACCAACTCCATCCACGTGGCCGGGGAGTTCCGCAAGGCGCCCGGCACCTCGGCCAAGGTGCTGCTCGCCGGCGGGGTGATCGCCCCGGAGATGTGCCTGGTCGGCGCGCTCGCCACGGAGACCATCCGCAAGCTGCACGTGAACAAGCTCGTCCTGGGCTGCGGCGGACTCACCCCGGAGCGCGGCCTGACCTTCTTCGACCTGGAGGAGGCCGAGGTGCGCCGCGCGATGCTGGAGATCGCCGAGACGGTGATCGTCGTCATGGACCACACCAAGTTCGGCCGCACCGAGACGATCTCCGTCGCCCGCCTCGACCAGGTGGACGTGCTCGTCACGGACGTCGAGCCCCCGCCGCCCTACCCCCGGCTGTGCCGCGAGAGCGGAGTCGAGCTGGTGATCGCCTGACAACGGGCAGACAGGAGACCTGACATGGCAGAGGCCCCCGCCGCGCCGACCCACCTCAGGACCGGGTACCTCACCGACCCCCTCGGCATCGACGCCGAACGCCCCGACCTCTCCTGGCGGCTCGCCGCCGGACGGCAGCGCGCCTACCGGATCCAGGTGGCGTCCACCCCCGGCCGACTCGCCGGCGGCGAGCACGACCTGTGGGACAGCGGCCGGGTGGCGGGCGAACGCGGGGTCGCGGTGCCCTACGCCGGCCGGCGGCTCGGCTCCGGCCGGCGGGCCTGCTGGCGGGTCCGGGTGTGGGACGAGAACGACGTGGCGTCCGCCTGGAGCCGGACGGCCGTGTGGGAGACGGGGCTGCTCCGGCCCGCCGACTGGGGCGGCGCGCGCTGGGTGACCGCCCCCGAGTGGGCCCCGCCCGCCACCGCGGAACACGACCCGGACCGCGCGATGCCCCTGCTGGCCCGCGACTTCCACCTGAAGCCGCCCATCCGCAGCGCCCGCCTGTACGCCACCGCCCTGGGCGTCTACCACCCCACCGTCAACGGGCGCCGCGTCGCCGCCGCCGAGCTCGAACCCGGCTACACCGCCTACGACAAGCGGCTGCTGTACGCCACCTACGACGTCACCGGCGCGCTGCGGGCGGGCGCCAACACCGTCGGCTTCCAGCTGGCCGGCGGCATCGCCCACGTTCCCGACGTGCCGGGCCGCTACCAGAAGCTGCACGTCAGCTACGGCCTGCCGAGGCTCCTCGCGGTGCTGCGCGTGGAGGCCGACGACGGCTCCTTCACCACCCTCGTCACCGACGAGAGCTGGCGCACGGCGGCCGGCCCCGTCACCCTCTCCGACTGGTTCGGCGGCGAGGAGTACGACGCCCGCCGCGAGCGGCCCGGCTGGGACGTGCCGAGCGCCGACGGGGCCCACGGGGCCGACCGCGCCGCCGTCCGGGCGGGCTGGCGCCCCGCGGTGGTCGTGCCCGCCCCGGACGTCACGCTCACCGCCCGCGCCCACCCGCCGGTCGAGGTCGTGGAGGAGCTGACCGCCGTCTCCGTGACCGAGCCGCGGCCCGGCGTCCACGTCGTCGACTTCGGCGTCAACGTCGCCGGCCGCCCGGAGCTGCGCGTCGCCGGGCCCGCCGGCACCACCGTGACCCTGCGCCCCGCCGAGCTGCTGAACGAGGACGGCACCGTCAACCAGCGCTTCACCGGCCGCCCCTGCTACGACACCTACACGCTGCGCGGCGGCGACCCGCAGACCCCGGAGGTCTGGCACCCGGTCACCGTCTACCACGGCTTCCGCTACGTCCAGGTCGAGGGACTTCCCCGGCCCGCCACCACCGGCACCGTCCGCGCCCACGTGCTGCGCGCCGCCAACCCGCCCGCGGGCGGCTTCCGTTGCTCCGACGAGCTCGTCAACGGCATCCACCGGCTCGTCGACCGCGCCGTGCAGTCCAACATGTACAGCGTCCTCACCGACTGCCCGCACCGGGAGAAGCTCGGCTGGCTGGAGGAGACCCACCTCGTCTTCCCGGCCGTCGCCGACAACTACGACGTCGCCGCGTACTACCGCAAGCTGGTGCGCGACATGGCGGACGCGCAGACCGACTCCGGACTCGTGCCGGGCATCGCGCCCGAGTACACCGTCTTCGCGGACAAGTTCCGCGACGACCCGAACTGGGGCGGCGCGATCGTCCTGGCGCCCTGGCTCCTCCACCGCAGGTACGGCGACACCGCCACACTGCGCGCCCACTACCCGCACATGCGGCGCTATCTGGACCACCTGGCCACCCGGGCCGAGGGCGAGCTGCTCTCCCACGGCCTCGGCGACTGGATGGCCTTCGACACCTCCACGCCGAAGGCCGTCACCGCGACCTACGCCTACCACCGCCTCGCCACGACGATCGGCCGGATCGCCGCGGTCCTGGGCCGGGAGGGCGAGGCCCGTCAGTACGCGGCGCTCGCCGACCGCGTCGGCCACGCCTTCCACCGGGCCTTCTTCGACCCGGGGGAGCACACCTACGCCACCGGCAGCCAGGCCGCCGACGCCCTCGCCCTGGACATGGGCGTCGTGCCGGCGGCCGAGCGCGCGGCCGTGCTCGGCCACCTCGTCGCCGCCATCAGGGCCGAGGGCGACCACGTCACGGTCGGCGAGATCGCCCTGCCCTCGCTGCTGCGGGCGCTCTCCGCCCACGGCCGTGACGACGTCGTCCACGACCTCGTCACCCGCACCGACAACCCCAGCTACGGCTACCAGATCGCGCACGGCGCGACCGCGCTCACCGAACGCTGGGACGGGCCCACCCGCGGCTCCTCGCAGAACCACTTCATGCTCGGCGCGATCCAGGAGTGGCTCACCGCCTCGCTCGCCGGCATCCGCCAGGCCGACGACTCGGTCGCCTTCGACCGGATCGTCATCCGGCCCACCCCGGTAGGAGACCTCACCCATGTCGACGCCTGGTACGACACCCCCCGCGGCCGGGTCCGGAGCGCCTGGCGGCGCCCGCCGGGCGGCGGCCTCCTCCTCGACGTCACCGTTCCCCCGGGGGCGCCCGCCCGCGTCGAGGTGCCGCTGCCCGGCGGCGCCGCCCCGGACCCGGCGCCGCCGGGCGCGCGGGCGCTCGGGGTCGAGGGCGCCCGCGCCGTCTACGAGGCCGGGCCGGGCGACGCGCGGTTCACCGCCGGGGCGTGACCGGGAAGTAGACCGCGTAGCTCTCCTCCTCCACCTCGTGGAGCGGCACGAAGCGCAGCCCCCGGTCCTGGCCGCGGGCGCGCCAGGAGCCCCGCCAGGCGAACGGGTCGCGCTCCTCGTCGGGGGCCAGCAGCGTCTCCGGACGGGCCGGGTCCCCGACCAGGCGGCGCCCCTCGTCGCACAGCCCGGCCAGGACCTCGGGTCCGTAGCGGAACGCCACCGCCTCCGGCCGGTCGGGCAGGGGTATCGCCCGCAGCGCGCGGGGCAGTTCCAGGCGCACGGTGTCCTCGTGCCACGTCCGGCGCACGGTGGCGGAACGGGCGCCGTCCGGCACCTCGTGCCGCCGGCCGTTCACGGTGAGCGTCACCGGCCCGCTCACCCGCTCCGGCACCCGCAGCGCGAGCGCGAACGCGCCGTGAGGGCGGGAGACGATCGCATCGCCTCAGGAAGACGCCCGCGGCCTCCCCCTGTCAATACCCTTTCAGCTGTTTTCGGCCGTTCTCTGCTTTTTGTGGGGAGTTGTGATGCCGTCGTACCACGAGGACCTCACCCCCGGCACCGGGCTGCGCCGGCCCCGCGCCGCGTTCACCTCCGACGCCGGGCGGCTGAGCCTCACCGGCACCTGGCAGTTCCGGCTCTCCGCCACCGCGGACGGCGCGCCGCTGGACTTCCTCGGCCCCCGGCCGCCGGCCGGCGGCTTCACCGAACTGCCCGTCCCCTCGCACTGGGTGCTGCACGGCCACGGCGTCCCGCGCTACACCAACACCGCCTACCCCTTCCCGATCGACCCGCCGCACGTGCCGGACGACAATCCCACCGGCGACCACCGGCTCGCGTTCGACCTGCCCGCCGGCTGGCGGGCGGCGGGCAGCGTGCTGCGCTTCGAGGGCGTCGACTCCTGCTTCCGCGTCTGGCTCAACGGGCGGTGCCTCGGCACCTCCAAGGGCAGCCGGCTGCCGGCCGAGTTCGACGCCGGACCGGCGCTGCGCCCCGGGCCCAACGTGCTCGCCGTGCGCGTGCACCGCTGGTCCTCCGGCAGCTACCTGGAGGACCAGGACATGTGGTGGCTGCCGGGCATCTTCCGCGAGGTCACCCTGCTGGAGCGGCCCGCGGGCGGCGTCGACGACTTCTTCGTGCACGCCGGCTACGACCACCTCACCGGCCGCGGCACGCTCACCGTGGACGCCGACGCACCCGCCCTGCTCACGGTGCCGGAGCTGGGCGTGCGGGACCTGCCCGCCGGGCGGGAGGCCGCCGGCCTGGCCGTGGAGCCGTGGACGGCGGAGACCCCGCGGCTGTACGACGGCCACCTCACCACCCCCGGGGAGCGGATCCCGTTGCGCCTGGGCTTCCGCACCGTCGCGATCACCGGCGGCCTGCTCACCGTCAACGGCACGCCGCTGCTGCTGCGCGGCGTCAACCGGCACGAGCACGACCCCGACCACGGCCGGGCGCTGTCCGTGGCGACCATGCGCGCGGACCTGCTGCTGATGAAGCGGCACAACGTCAACGCGGTCCGCACCGCCCACTACCCGCCGCACCCGGCCTTCCTCGACCTCTGCGACGAGCTGGGCCTGTGGGTCGTGGACGAGTGCGACATCGAGACCCACGGCTTCATCCACGCGGACTGGCGCGGCAACCCCGTGGACGACCCCCGCTGGGCGCCGATGCTGCTGGACCGGATGCGGCGGATGGTCGAGCGGGACAAGAACCACCCCAGCGTCGTCGTCTGGTCGCTGGGCAACGAGAGCCACCACGGCCGCAACCTCGGCCTGCTGGCCGACTGGACCCGCTCCCGCGACCCCGGCCGGCCGCTGCACTACGAGCGCGACCGCAGCTACCGCCACTCCGACTTCTACAGCCTCATGTACGCGCCCGTGGCCGAGGTCGAGCGGATCGGGCGGCGCGAGGAGGCCGCGCCGCCGGAGACGGCCGGCGATCCGGAGCTTGAGGCCAGGCGCCGCGCGCTGCCGTTCCTGCTGTGCGAGTACGCCCACGCCATGGGCAACGGCCCCGGCTCGCTGGCCGCGTACCAGCGGGTCTTCGAGACGTACCCGCGCTGCCAGGGCGGCTTCGTCTGGGAGTGGATCGACCACGGCTTCCGCCGCCGCACCGCCGACGGCCGCGAGTACTTCGGCTACGGCGGCGACTTCGGCGACCACCCGAACGGCGGCACCTTCTGCATCGACGGCCTGGTCTTCCCCGACCGCAGCCCGTCCCCCGGCCTGGTCGAGCTGAAGAAGGTGTTCCAGCCGGTTGCCCTCGAACCGGCCGCCGGCGTCGTGCGCGTGGCCAACCGTCACGCGTTCCGCGATCTGTCCCACCTGCGGTTCACCTGGATCCTGGAGGACGAGGGGGAACGGGTCGCCGCCGGTGAGCTCCCCGTGCCGCCCGTGCCCGCCGGCGGGGAGGCCGCGCTGCCGCTGCCGCGGCTGCCGGCCACCGCGGGGGAGGGGTGGCTGACGGTGCGGGCCGAACTGGCCGACGACGCGCCCTGGGCCGCGGCCGGACACGAGGTCGCCTGGGCCCAGTTCGCCGTGCCCGCTCCGCCCGCCTCGCCCGCTCCGCCCCCGCGTCCAGCCGCCCCCGGCCGGGCCGCCCGGCGCCGCGGGGACGCCATCGCCCTCGGCGAGGGGCTGTTCGACGCCCACACCGGGGTGCTCGGCCGGCTCGGCCCCCTCGGGCTGGACGGGCCCCGCCTGGACGTCTGGCGCGCGCCCACCGACAACGACCGTGGCATGGGCGCGCGCTCCCTCGCGCGCGACTGGCGCCGCGCCGGGCTGGACCGGATGGAGCACCGCACCGTCCGCGTCGCCCCGGGCGAGGACCGGCTGGTGGTGGACACCCGGGTCGCCGCCGCCGGCACCGAGCGGGCGCTGCGCGCCCGTTACACCTGGACCGCGGCCGGGCCCGGCCTGCGGCTGGAGGTCCATGTCGTCCCCGAGGGCCCCTGGCACGACCTGCCGCTGCCGCGCCTGGGGGTGCGGCTGGCGCTGCCGGCGGACTGCGAGGCCGTCCGGTGGTTCGGCCGGGGGCCGGGGGAGTCCTACCCCGACAGCCGCGAGGCCGCCCGGGTGGGGCTGTTCGCGGCCACGGTCGCCGGCCTCCAGACGCCCTACGTCGTGCCGCAGGAGAACGGGCACCGCGCGGAGGTCCGGTGGGCGGAGCTCGGCGGCGCGGACCACGGGCTGCGGATCGAGGGGGCGCCGCACTTCGGCCTCACCGCCCGCCGCTGGACCTCCCGCGACCTGGAGGTCGCCCGGCACCCCACGGACCTGGTGCCGGGCGACCGCGTCTGGGTGAACCTGGACCTCGCCCAGCACGGCCTGGGCAGCGCCTCCTGCGGCCCGGGACCCCTGCCCGAACACCGGCTGGCCGCCACGGAGACCACCTTCGCCCTCCTCTTCCGCTCCCTCCCCTGACCTCTCCTGACCTCCCTGCCGCCCCTAGCCGAGCGGCCAGGGGGTGCCGACGCGGTGGGTGCCGGCGGCCACCTCGACCGGGGTCGAGCCGGGCAGGTCGATCACCGCCGTCGCGCCCGGCGGCACCACCGCCTCCACCTCCAGCCGCCCGGCTTCGACGCGCCACCCGGCCTCCGCCGGCCCGTAGGGGGTGAGGTGCCGGGCCCGCGCGTGCGTGAGCCCGCCGCCGGGGCGCGGCGCGACGCGCAGCCGCCGGTAGCCGGGCGCGGCGGGGGCCAGCCCCGCGACGGTGCGGTGCAGCCAGTCGGCGACGGCGCCGAGCGCGTAGTGGTTGAACGACGTCATCTCGCCGGGGTTGACCGTGCCGTCGGGCAGCAGGCTGTCCCAGCGCTCCCAGATCGTGGTCGCGCCCCGGGTCACCGGGTAGAGCCAGGAGGGGCACGCTCGCTGGAGCAGCAGCCGGTACGCCGTGGCCACCTCGCCGCCGTCTGCGAGGGCGTCGCACACCACGGGTGTGCCGGCGAAGCCGGTGCCGATGCGGTGGTCCGCGCCGGCGACCAGCCGCGCCAGCCGGGCCGCCGCCGCGCGCCGCGAGGAGGCCGGCAGCAGGCCGAAGCGCAGCGCCAGCGCGTAGGCGGTCTGCGTGTCGGAGGCCAGGCGGCCCGCCGGGGTCAGATAGGCGGCGGTGAACGCGGCGCGGAGCGCCGCCGCCATCGCCGCGTACCGGCGCGCGTCCTCCTCCTCGCCCAGCACCCGGGCGATGTCCGCCAGCCGCCCCGCCGAGGCGGCGGCGTAGGCGGAGGCCACCAGGTCCGGGTCGGTCAGGGCGCGGCCGGGGTCGTCCGGGGGCGCGGCCGGGTCCAGCCAGTCCCCGAGCTGCCGGTCGTGCCGCCACAGCCCGTCCCCGTCGAGCCGGGAGGCGACCAGCTCCACCCACGCCCGGGCGCTGGCGTACTGCGCGCGCAGCACCCCGGCGTCGCCGTACCGCTCGTACAGCGTCCAGGGGGTGAGCACGGCCGCGTCGCCCCACACGGCCGCGGGCCAGGACGGCGACCAGTCCGGCCGCCACGCCTCGGCGTCCAGGGTGGGCACGAAGAACGGCACGGTGCCGTCCTCGTACTGCTCGGCGGCCAGGTCCGCCAGCCAGGAGGTCAGCATGCCGGCGCAGTCGTAGAGGAAGCAGGCCGTGGGCGCGAAGACCTGGAGGTCGCCGGTCCAGCCCAGCCGCTCGTCGCGCTGCGGGCAGTCGGTCGGGACGTCGAGGAAGTTGCCGCGCATGCTCCACACGACGTTCTCGTGCAGCCGGTTGAGCAGCGGCTCGGAGCAGTCGAACCAGCCGGTGCGGCGCAGGTCGGTGTGCAGGACCCGCGCGGTGACGTCGCCGGGGCCGAGCGCGCCGGGCCAGCCGGTGACCTCCGCGTAGCGGAAGCCGTGGAAGGTGAACCGCGGCTCCCACTCCTCGGGTCCGCCGCCGCGCAGGGTGTAGTGGTCGGTGGCCTCGGCGTCCCGCAGCGGCCGGGTGCACAGCTCCCCGTCCTGGAGCACCTCGGCGTGGCGCAGGGTGACGGTGGCGCCGGCGGGGCCTTCGGGCCGGATCCGCAGGCGGCCGACGAGGTTCTGGCCGAAGTCGAGGATCGTGCGGCCGGAGGGCGAGGTGAGGACGCGGGCGGGCGGGCGTTCCTCGGTGCGGCGCACGGGCGGCCCGGTGGGGGCGACGAGCGTGGCCCTGTCGCGCGCGACGGCGCGGACCGGATGCCAGGCGGCGGCGTCGAACCCCGGCCGGGAGAAGCCCTCCGGCATCAGCCGGGCGTCGTGGCGCTCGCCGTCGTACAGGCTCGCGGCCAGCAGCGGGCCGTAACGGCAGACCCAGTCCCGTTCGCCGGTGCCGAAGCGCACCTCGGTCCCGTCCGCGCAGTCGGCTTCCAGCTGGGCGAGCAGCGCGAGTTCGTCGCCGTAGAAGGCGCGCACCCCGCCCTGGAACCCGACGCGGCCCCGGTACCAGCCGTCGGCGAGCCAGGCGCCGAGCGCGTTGGGGCCGGGGCGCAGCAGACCGGTGACGTCGAACGTGGCGTACCGCAGCCGGTGGTGATAGCTGGTCCAGCCCGGGGCCAGCGCCTGGTCGCCCACGCGGACCCCGTTGAGCTCCAGCTCGTGGACGCCGTGCGCCGTCGCGTACAGCCGGGCGGTGACCGGCGCGGCGGGCAGCGTGAACTCGCCCCGCAGCAGCACCGGGCGGTCCGGCTCCCGCGCGGCGGCCGGGACGGCGGGCGCGACCATGGCGGCCGTGACGTCCCCCGGGGTCAGCAGCCCGGCCTCCACGGTCAGCGCCGGGCTCCAGTCCGAGGCGGAGCCGTCCTCGCCCCAGACCCGGACCCGCACCTCGCGCCGTTCCCGGGAGGCGAGCGCGGGCGCGCCGGCGGGCCAGGGCACCAGCACGGAGTCGGGGCCGGGGAGGCGGCCGGAGCGCCACGCCGCCCCGGCCGGGTCGCGCAGTTCGACGGCGTAGGCCGCCTGCCGCCAGCCGGGCCGCGCGGCGCGGACCGTCCACGACAGCCGGGGCCGCGGCTCGCCGATGCCGAGGGGTTCACGGTGGTGCTCGGCGACCGGCGCGGCGACCTGGAGGGAGGTGGGGGAGGACGGGGCAACGGACGACACGGCGGTCTCCTCGCTCTTGGTGAC
>NZ_LAVK01000209.1 GCF_001083795.1 Streptomyces sp. SBT349 | reverse complement strand
CGCCCATGCCCCGGGCCCGGTGGCGCAGACGCCCCCGTACCAGGCGCCCGCGGACCACGTGGCCACGGGCCGCGCAGGCGGGGACGGGGGCGTCTGCGCCACCGGGCCCGGGGCATGGGCGGGGGCATGGGCCGGGGCATGCGCCGGAGCCGCCGCCCAGGCCGCCGCGGGCTGTGGTGGTACGGGCTGTGGCGGCGCGGGCTGGAAGAGGCCCGAGCGCTGGTCCGTCGTCGAGCGGAAGTCGACGGCGCCCTGCGTCATCCGCATGTACGCCTCCTCCAGCGACGCCTGGTGCGGGGACAGCTCCCACAGCCGCGCCCCCGCCTCGTGCGCGAGGTCGCTGATGCGCGGCAGCGGCAGCCCCACCACCTTCAGCGCGCCGTCCTGTTCCCTGTGGGCCTGGCCGCCCGCCGCGGTGACCGCCTTGACCAGCGCGTCCCGCTGGTCCGGCGCCCCGTCCGGGGTGCGGACCCGCGCGAAGCCCGTCGAGTTCCGCTCGATGAAGTCCCGCACCGGCAGGTCGGCCATCAGCTGCCCGCGGCCGATCACGATGAGGTGGTCGGCGGTCTGCGCCATCTCGCTCATCAGGTGGCTGGAGACGAAGACCGTCCGGCCCTCGGCCGCCAGCCGGCGCATCAGGTTGCGCACCCAGAGGATGCCCTCGGGGTCGAGGCCGTTCACCGGCTCGTCGAAGAGGAGCACCTGCGGGTCGCCGAGCAGCGCCGCGGCGATGCCGAGCCGCTGGCCCATGCCGAGCGAGAAGCCCTTCGAGCGCTTCCTCGCCACGTCCTGGAGGCCGACGACGCCCAGCACCTCGTCCACCCGGCGGGCGGGGATGCCGGAGAGCTGCGCCAGGCAGAGCAGGTGCGCCCGCGCGCTGCGCCCCCCGTGCTTGGCGTTGGCATCGAGCAACGCCCCCACCTGGCGTGGCGCGTTGGGCAGCTGCCGGTACAGGTAGCCGCCGATCGTCACATGGCCACCGGTCGGCTGGTCGAGCCCCAGGATCATGCGCATGGTGGTCGACTTGCCCGCGCCGTTCGGCCCGAGAAAGCCCGTGACCTTGCCCGGCTGAACCCCGAACGTCAGGTTGTACACGGCCGTTTGCGAGCCGAAGCTCTTGGTCAGGCCGACTGCTTCGATCATCTTGTCACCCAATACAGCCACAACGCGTCCCCATATGGCCCCCGACCCTATCGGCTGGCCCAGGGCGCCGTGTCAGGCGTCGCGCTTTCTCAGCACCGCGTAGCCCGCGATCAGCGCTGCGGCGACCCAGATGACCATGATCAGCAGCCCGGCCCACGGCCCGTAGGGCTTGCTGCCGTCGTCGACCACCGCCATCACCCGGGAGCCGGCCTGGTCGGGGAGGTAGTGGCCGACCTTCTCCGTCGCCGGGACGTTGGCCAGGATGCCGGAGATCAGGAAGAAGAACGGGATGAGGACCCCGAAGGAGAGCATCGGGCTGCGCAGCGCCCAGGCGACGCCCATGGCGAACAGCGCGATCAGGCCCATGTAGAGGCCGCCGCCGAACACCGCGCGCAGCACCCCCGGCTCGCCGAGGTCGGTGCGGTGCTCGCCCAGCATGGCCTGGCCGAGGAAGAACGCCAGAAAGCTGGTGATCATCCCGACCACGAGGGCCAGCGCCGTGGCGACGGCCAGCTTGGCGGCCATCAGCACCCCGCGCACCGGCACGGCGGTGAGCGAGGCGCGGATCATGCCGGTGCTGTACTCGTTGGACACCACCAGGATGCCGAACGCGATCAGCGCGAGCTGCCCGAGCGAGGTGCCCGCGAAGCTGATGAGGGTGGGGTCGAAGGTCATGCGCTCCTGGCGCGAGAGGTCGTCGAAGTTGTGCCCGATCAGCCCGCTGATGAGCATCCCGAGCGCGACGGTGACCACCACCGCGGTGACCAGCGTCCACGAGGTGGAGCGGACCGACCTGATCTTGGTCCACTCGGAGGCGAGCACCCGGCCGCCGTGCGCCACGGCTCAGCCCTCCCGCGCCTGGTACTCGACGGTCCCGTGCGTGAGGCGCATGAACGCCTCCTCCAGCGAGGCGCGCTGAGGGCTCAGCTCGTGCAGGACCAGGCCGTTCTCCGCGGCCAGTTCGCCGATCCTGGCGGCGGGCAGGCCCTCGACCTCAAGACTCCCGTCCGGCCGCCGCCTGGCCTCGGGAGCGGCGCGGGCCAGCACGTCGCGCAGCCGCTCCGGCTCGGCGGAGCGGACGCGGACGAACGTGCGCGCGTTCTCCTCGATGAAGTGCGCCATCGAGGTGTCGGCCAGCAGCCTGCCCTGACCGATGACCACCAGATGATCGGCCGTCAGGGCCATTTCGCTCATCAAGTGGCTGGAGACAAACACGGTTCGCCCGGAAGACGCCAGATGTTTCATCAGATTTCGAATCCACTGGATGCCTTCCGGATCAAGCCCGTTCACCGGCTCGTCGAACATCAGGATCTTCGGGTCGCCGAGCAGCGCGCTGGCGATGCCGAGCCGCTGGCCCATTCCCAGCGAGAACCCCTTGGGCCGCTTCTTCGCCACCGACGAGAGGCCGACCAGGTCGAGCACCTCGTCGATGCGCCCGAGGGGGATCCCGTTGCTCTGCGCCAGGCACAGCAGATGGTGATGGGCGGTGCGGCCCGGGTGGACGGCCTTGGCCTCCAGGAGCGCCCCGACGCGGGTCAGCGGCTCCGGCAGCCGCTCGTACCCGAGCCCGTCGATGGTGACCCGGCCCTCGGTCGGGTGGTCGAGCCCCAGGATCATGCGCATGGTGGTCGACTTGCCCGCGCCGTTCGGCCCGAGGAAGCCGGTGACCACGCCGGGTCGCACGGTGAACGTCAGGTGGTCCACGGCCGTGGTGCGGCCGTACCGCTTGGTCAGGCCCGCCAGCTCGATCATGGCCCGACGCTAAAACGGCGCGGGGGCCGCCGCCCGGTGAAGGCGGTGACCCCTGCGCCGGTGGAGTGACGAGGCGCCCGAACGCCCTGTCGTCTCCGTGCTCAGCGGGACTGCTGCGCGGGAACGCCCTTGGACAGGCCCTCGTCGGCGTCGTCGTCGCCGAGCGTGGCCGCGGCCACCTGAGCGCCGGTCAGCGTGGCCAGCATCTCGCGGACGTTGGTCAGCTGGGCGTTGATGCTGTCGCGGCGGTTGGTGAGCGCTGCCAGCTCGCGCTCGGACTCGCTGCGGATCCGGTCGGCCTTGGCGTTGGCGTCGGCGACGATGTCCTCGGACTGCCGCTGCGCGGTCTCCACCGTCTGGCGGGCCCGGCGCTCGGCGTCCGTGCGCAGCTTCTCGGCCTCAAGGCGCAGCTGCTCGGCGCGGTGCTCGATCTCCGCGAGGCGCTTCTCGGCCTTGGCCTGACGCGAGGCCAGGTCGCGCTCGGACTGCTCCCGCCGCTTGGCGAGGTTCGTCTCGAAGTCGGCCGCGGCCTGGGCCGCCTTGGCGCGGGTGTCCTCGAAGAGGGCGTCCGCCTCCTCGCGCTTGTTCTGCGCGTCCTTCTCGGCCTCGGCACGCGTCACCGCGGCCTCGCCCTGGGCCTTCTCGACGATGCGCGAGCCGTCTTCCTCCGCCTTGGCCTTGCGCTCCGCGGCGTAGGACTCGGCGTCGTTGCGCACCTGCTGAGCCGCCCCTTCGGCCAGCTCGCGGTGCTGCTCGGCGGCCCGCCGGGCCTCCTCGCGCAGGTCCTTCGCCTCCTCCTCGGCCAGGCGGAGGATCTTCTCGACGCGGGCGCCGAGACCGGCGTAGGACGGCTCGGAATCGGTGACCGCGGCCTGGGCGTTCTGCGTTTCGAGGTGGAGCTCCTCGATCCGCTTCTCCAGAGAGGTGATGCGAGCCAGTGCGCTGTCGCGGTCGGCAACGAGCTTCGAGATGCGGTCGTCCACCTGCCCGCGGTCGTAGCCGCGCCGCACGAGCTCGAAGCCGAAGGGGGAGGAAGTGTCGCTCATGGGGTTCCTGTCGAATTCAGACGGGTGAGTGGGTTGGTGTCGGGGGGCCTGGGCGTTTCAGCGCTCCGAGGTCGAGCTCCTCAGTCTTCGTGGAGACGGGTCCATGCCCTCGGAAGGCACATCCTAGGGGGCGAACCGGCGTGTCTTCGAGCGGATCACGTTTCTCTGTGGAGAATGTTCGCCTCTTCCGCTCAAACGAGTGTTCAGGCGAATGGCCCAGTCCGAGCCGCCCGGTGGGAGCCGGGAGTTGGGCGGTGATCGGCCCCCCGGAGCCTCGCCCCGGAGCCCCGGTCCGGCCGCCCGACTAGGGCCTGTCCGGCGAATCCTCGCGGGCTCCCGACGCCAGCTACGGCACCTCGCCGCGTTACCGAATCGCCCCAGTACGACCAAGTACGAGGGGCGACCCGGTGCCTTGCGATGCACCGCATCTGACGCCGCTCGCTATCCACGAAGATCCGCCGGACAGACCCTAGCCGCCCGACCTCTTGCCGCCGGGCCTGGTTCCCCCGGCGCCGGCGGTGACCGTCCCATTGGCCCCGCCCTTCCCACCGGGCTTGGGGGCCTCGAAGGACTCCAGGGCCTCCAGCACGTCCTGCACCCGGGAGATCTCGGCGTTGATGTCCGCGCGCCTGCGGGCAAGCTTCTCCAGCTCACGCTTGCCCTCCTCCACCGTGCGCTTGGCCTCTCGCTCGGCGTCGGCGCGCACCTGCTGCGCCTCGCGCAGGACCCCGGAACGCTGCTGCTCGGCGTCCTTGAGCAGCGCCTCCGCCTTCTTCACCGCGGCGATACGTACTTTACTCGCCTCGGAGTTGGCCTCCGCCATGAGCGTGTCGGCCGCCGCGTTCGCCTCGGCCCGCTGCTCCTCCGCCGCCTTCATCAGCTTGTCGACCCGCTCGCCCGCGGTGCGCGCCTGCTCGGCCGACTCGCGCCTGGCCCGGTCGTGCAGCTCCTCGACCTCGGTCTCGACGCGCGAGCGCAGCTCCTCCGACCGCTCGCGGATGGCCGCCGCGTCCCGACGGGCCTCCTCAAGCAGCTGGTTGGCGTCGGCCCGTGAGGTCTCCACCAGCTCGCTGCCGGCCTCCTGCGCGTCGGCGATGAGCCGGTTCGACTCCTTGCGGGCCGCGGCCACCATCGTGTCCGACTGCTCCTCGGCGGCCGACGCCATGCGCAGCGCCTCCTCCTGAGCCTTCGCCAGCAGCTCGTCCGCCTGCGACGCCGCGTCGCTGCGCTTGCGCGCCGCCTCCCGCCGCGCCCGGTCCAGGACCGCGTCGGCCTCCGAACGCGTCCGCTCCGCCGCCGCGTCCGCCGCCGCCCGCACCCGGTCCGCCTCGGCGATGGCCTCCTTGACGGTCCGTTCGGCGAGGGCCGCCGCGGCCTCCTTCTCCTCCGCGGACTCCCGCAGCACCCGGGCCGCCTCGCGCTCCGCCTCCGAGCGGTGGGTCGCGATCTCCGCCTCGGCCGCCTCGCGCAGCCCGCTGACCGAGTCGCGCACCTGCTGCGCCTTGTGCTCGGCCGCGCCCACCAGCGTCTCGGCCCGGCGCTCCGCGTCGTCGATCCTGGCCCGCGCGGCGGCCAGCAGCTCGTCGCTCTTCCCCCGCGCCTGCGCCCGCTCCCGGTGCGCCGCGTCGCGCGCGTCCGCCAGGAACGCGTCGGCCTCGGCGCGCAGCCGGGCCGCCTCCTCCTGAGCGGCGCCCAGCGCCTCGGCCGCCTCGGCCGCCGTCCGCTCGGCGGCCGACGCCGCGTCGGCCCGCACCCGGTCGGCCGCCGAGAGCGCCTCCTGGCGCAGCCGGTCCGCCTCGGCGAGCGCCTCGCCGCGCAGCCGGACCGCGAGCTCCTCGCCCTCGACCCGGAACCTGGCCGCGTCCCCCGCGGCCTCCTCCCTGACCTCCTGCGCCGACTGCTCGGCCTGCTCGGTCAGCGCCCTGATCCGCTCGGCCGCCTCGGCGCGCAGCCGCTCGATCTCCGCGTTCGCGTCGGCGCGCAGCCGCTCGGCCTCGGCCCGCGCCTCGCCCAGCGCCTCCTCGGCCGCGGCGACGCGCCGCTCGGCCTCGTCGCGCAGCCGCTCCAGCTCGGCCGTGGCCGCCTCGCGGTCCGCCTTCGCCGCCGCGCGGGCCTCCGCGCGCATCCGCCGCGCGGTCTCCTCGGCCTCCTGCGTCGCCCGCTCGGCGTGCGCCCCCGCCTCGGCACGCTGCTGCTCGGCCTCGACGCGGGCCTTCTTCAGCGCCTGCTCGGCCTGGTTGCGCAGGGTGGTGGCGCGTTCGATCGCCTCGGTGCGGACCCGCTCGCTCTCGGACGTCGCCGAGGAACGCATCTCCTCGGCGTCCGCCTTGGCCTGCGTCAGCAGCTCCTCGGCGCTCGCCGCTGCCTGCTCGATCTGCGAGACGGCCTCCCGGCGCGCCTCGGCGCGGACCCGTTCGCCCTCCTCGGTCGCCTCCGCGCGCAGCTGCTCCGCCTCGCTGCGCAGCCGCCGCGCCTCCTCCTGGAGCCGGACCGTCGTGGCGCGGTAGTCCTTGGTGTCATCCTGCGCGGCGCCCTTGAGCTGTTCGGCGACGTCGTGCGCCTCGGCCCGCAGCCGGTCCGCCTCCGACTCGGCCTCGGCGCGCAGCCGCTCGGCCTCCTCGGTGGCCGCCCTGGTGGTGGCCTTCGCCTCCTCGGCCGCCTTGTTCAGCACCTCTTCGGCGGTGCGGGCCGCCTCGGCGAGCTGGGCCGCGTACTCCTCGGCCGACTTGGACCTGGCCTCCTCGGCGGCCTCGGCCGCCACCCGCTCGGCCTCGGCGCGCGCCTCGTCCAGCGTGTGCTGCGCCTCGCTCCTGCGGCCCTCGGCGTCCCGGGTGGCCTCGGAGACCATGCGGGCCACCTCGGCCTTGGCGGTCGCCGTGCGCTGCTCGTACTCCGACTCGGCGCTCGCCCGCCGCTTCTCGGCCTCCGCGGTGGCCTCGGCGACCAGCCGCTCGGCGTCCTCGCGGGCGGCCCGCAGCGCGGTGGCCGCCTCGGCGGCCCGCTCCTCCGCCTTGCGGACCAGCGCGGCGGCCTCCCGGCGGCCGGTGTCCGTCTCCTGGGCGGTCGAGCTGCGCAGCCGCTCGGCGTGCTCGCTCGCCTCCTGCGCCTGCGCGGACGCGGCGGTCAGCAGCCGCTCCGCGTCGGCGCGCGCCCGGCGCACCATCTCCTCGGCCTCGGCCCTGGCCGCCTCCGCCTCGGCCGCCATCCGCTGCCGGGACTCGTCGGTCAGCCGCAGCGCCTCGGCCCTGGCCTGGGCGACGGTCCGCTCGGCCTCGGCCCTGGTCTCCTCGATCAGCCGCCGGGCCTGGGACTCGCTGCGCGCCCGCAGCTGCTCGGCCCAGGCGACGTTCTCGTTGACGTGCGACTCGACGGTGGAACGCCGCTGCGAGAGCTCCTCGTCCAGGCGCTGCCGGCGGCCGACCGCCTCGGCGTGCAGCTCCGCCTCCATCCGGGCGCGCTGCTCGGCCTGCTCCTGCATGACGCGCTGGGACCTGGCGCGGGCCTCGCGCAGCTCGCCCTCGGCGTCGACGCGCATCTGGTCGGCCTGGTGCTGGGCGGTGCGGAGGATCTGCTCGGCGTGGCCGGCCATGTCGCCGTAGACCGGGCGCAGCGAAAGCGTGCGGCGCACCTCGTGCAGCTTGGCCCGCAACACCTCGACCTGGTAGCCGAGGTCGTCGGCGTGGTCGACCGCCTTCTCCCGCTCCTTCTTCAGCCGCTCCATCTCGGCTTCGAACTGCGAGAGGTGGTCCTCAGCCTGGTAGGCGTCGTAGCCCGGCACCGCGCGGTCCCATCCGTCCCCTGGTCGTGGTAAAGCAGATCCGGTGATCGGCCGAACACGGGACGCGGGAGAACCCGCAGCCCCGGCTCGGCCACTCTACCGGCAGGGGCAGCTCACGTCAGTGGCCTTCGATGTCACCGACAGGTTCCGGTGCGGCGGATGTGACGAGCTCCGTGAGCACTCCGTGACAGTCCTTCGGATGCAGGAAGGTGATCCGGGAGTCCATCGAGCCGCGCCTCGGCTGCTCGTAGAGGACCCGGACGCCCTTGTCCCTGATCGCCTCGGAGTCCGCGTCGACGTCGGCGGTCCCGAACGCGATGTGGTGGACGCCCTCGCCGTTCTTCGCCATCCACTTGCCCACCGGCGAGTCCTCGCGGGTCGGCTGGATGAGCTGGAGGTACGAGGCAGCGCCGTCGTCGGTACCGTTGATCCTCAGCATGGTCTCGCGGACGCCCTGCTCCTCGTTCACCTCCGAGTGGAACGCTTCGAATCCGTAGGTCGCGCGGTAGAACTCCACCGTCGCGTCGAGATCGAAGCAGGCGATCCCGATGTGATCAATACGCGTCAACATTCCCCTAGTGCACCGTCTTTGAGGGGGAGCGCGCAACGTGCGCACAGTCACACGAACGCGCCGGTGCTCCCGGCCGTCACGCTCTGTACCGTCAAGTGAACCACCGTTCACCGCCTGCGTAGGATCCAGTGGGAATCGAGCAAGAGGAGCACGCACATGACAGCGACCGACGGCAACCGCTCCGTGATCGTGGCCGGCGCCAGAACCCCGATGGGGCGGCTGCTCGGCGCGCTGAAGCCGTTCTCCGGTGCCGAGCTCGGCGGCTTCGCCATCGAGGCGGCGCTCGAACGCGCCGGGATCACGGGCGAGCAGGTGGAGTACGTGATCATGGGCCAGGTCCTCCAGGCCGGCGCGGGCCAGATCCCGGCGCGGCAGGCTGCCGTGAAGGGCGGCGTCCCGATGACCGTCCCGGCCCTGACCGTGAACAAGGTCTGCCTCTCGGGGCTCGACGCCATCGCCCTGGCCGACCAGCTGATCAGGGCGGGGGAGTGCGACGTGATCGTCGCCGGCGGCCAGGAGTCCATGACCAACGCCCCGCACCTCCTCCCGTCCTCGCGCGAGGGGACGAAGTACGGCACGGCGCGGCTGATCGACTCCATGGCGTACGACGGGCTGACCGACTCGTTCGACGGCATCGCCATGGGCGAGTCCACCGAGCGGCACAACACCCTCCTCGGCATCACGCGCGCCGAGCAGGACGCGGTCGCCGCCGCCTCGCACCAGCGCGCCGCCGCGGCCAGGAAGAACGGGGTGTTCGACGCGGAGATCACCCCGGTGCGGATTCCGCAGCGCAAGGGCGAACCCGTGGTCGTCTCGCAGGACGAGGGCATCCGCCCCGACACCACGGCGGAGACCCTCGGGCGGCTGCGCCCCGCGTTCCCGGTGGACGGGGCGGGCACGATCACCGCGGGCTCCTCGTCGCCGATCTCCGACGGCGCGGCGGCCGTGGTCGTCATGTCCCGGGCGAAGGCGGAGGAGCTGGGCCTGGAGTGGCTCGCCGAGATCGGCCCCCACGGCATGGCGGCCGGCCCCGACTCCTCGCTCCACTCCCAGCCGTCCCGGGCGATCTCCCGGGCCCTGGACCGGGCCGGGCTGAGGGTGGAGGACCTGGACCTCATCGAGATCAACGAGGCGTTCGCCGCGGTCGTCGTGCAGTCCGCGAAGGACCTCGGGGTCAGCCTCGAAAGGGTGAACGTGAACGGCGGGGCCATCGCGCTGGGTCACCCGATCGGTATGTCCGGCGCCCGGCTGGCGCTGCACCTCGCGCTCGAACTGCGGCGGCGCGGCGGCGGCACCGGCGCCGCGGCGCTGTGCGGCGGCGGCGGGCAGGGCGACGCGCTGGTCCTGCGAGTCCCGCGGCGGTGACGCGATGGTGACGCGGTGGCGGTCGGCCGGGGTGCCGGAGCTGGTGGCGGGCGCGAGGGAGGGCCACCCGCGGGCGGTGGCGCGGTTGATCTCCCTGGTGGAGGACGCCTCGCCGCGGCTGCGCGAGGTGATGGCCGCCCTGGCGCCGTACACCGGGCACGCCTCCGTGGTGGGCCTCACCGGGGCGCCGGGTGTCGGCAAGTCGACCTCCACGTCGGCGCTGGTCGGCGCGTACCGGCGGGCGGGGAAACGGGTCGGGGTCCTGGCCGTCGACCCGTCCTCCCCGTTCTCCGGGGGCGCGCTGCTCGGCGACCGGATCCGGATGGGCGAGCACGCCGGTGACCCCGGCGTCTACATCCGGTCGATGGCGACCCGGGGCCACCTGGGCGGGTTGGCCTGGGCGGCGCCGCAGGCGGTGCGGGTGCTCGACGCGGCCGGCTGCGACGTGATCCTGGTGGAGACCGTGGGCGTCGGGCAGTCGGAGGTGGAGATCGCCGCGCAGGCGGACACCACCGTGGTGCTGCTCGCGCCGGGGATGGGCGACGGCGTCCAGGCGGCCAAGGCCGGGATCCTGGAGATCGGGGACGTGTTCGTCGTCAACAAGGCCGACCGGGACGGCGCCGACGCCACCGTCCGCGAGCTGCACCACATGCTGGGGCTCGGCGAGGCCCGTGCGGCGGGGGACTGGCGGCCCTCGGTCGTGAGGACGGTCGCGGCGCGGGGAGAGGGCCTGGACGAGGTCGTGGGGGCGCTGGAGAAGCACCGGGCGTGGATGGAGGAGCGCGGCGAACTGGCGGCCCGGCGCCTGCGGCGGGCCGCTCGCGAGGTGGAGACGATCGCGGTGACGGCGCTTCGCGAGCGGATGGCGGACGTGCGCGGTGACGCGCGCCTCGCGGCACTGGCGGAACGGATCGCGGCCGGGGCGCTCGACCCCTACGCGGCGGCGGACGAACTCGTCACGGCGGTCACCGGGGGCTGACCCCCGGGCGGGCCGGCGGTGCCGCCGACGCGCCGCGCCCACCCGGCCCCCGGCGGGGCGGGTGGGCGCGGAGTGCCGGCCGCGGCCGGTCAGTCGTCGCCGCGGTCGTCGTCGTTGTCGTCACGGTTGTCGTCGCGGTCGTCGTCCCGGTCATCCCGGTCGTCGTCGCCGTTGTCGTCCCTGCCGTCGTCCCCGTTGTCGTCGTCCCGGTCGTCCCGGTCGTCCCGGTCGTCGCCGTCGTCGTCACCCCGGCCGTCGTCGTCACCCCGGCCGTCGTCGTCGCCGCGGTCGTCGCCGTCGTCGTCCTGCTCCTGGCTCACGATGTCGCCGGTGGTCAGGCTGACGCGGATCTCGTGCTCCGTGCCGTCGTCCCCGCGCAGCTCGACCTTCCAGTGGCCGTTGCCGACCTCGGCCTCGCGCAGGGTGGCGGAGGTGTGGTCCTCGGCGAGGCGGATCGCCGCCGCGGCGTCGACCCGGGCGTCGGCGGCGAGCAGGCTGTTCGCCCCGGCCCGGCTGCCGCCGTCATCGTCGTCGTCATCGTCCCCGTCGTCGTCGCTGTTGGCCCTGGCGCGGCTGTCCAGCGCCTGGGTGCCGTCCTCGCTGACCCGGATCCGGTACCACTGCTCGTCCTCGCCGAAGACGTCGACCTCAAAGCCGCGGCGCTCGCCGTCGTCGTCGTCGCGCTCGATGTCGGTGACCAAGCCGGGGACCTCGGCCACGGCCGTGCTCACCGCCTGCTCGGCGGCCGAGCCGCCGCCGGCGCCACCGGCGCCGTCGTCCGCGCCCGTCCCGTCGTCGTCGCCCGCCCCGCTGTCGTCCCCGCCCGCGGCGTCCGCCACGTTCAGGTCGCCGAGGGCGGCGCCCGTCTGCTCCGTCGTGTCGTCCGAGCTCATCGCGGCACCCGCCAGCGTTCCCCCGCCGATCACGGCCCCGGCCGCGACGATCGCGATGATCAGGTTGCGCGTCATCTGAAGTTCCTCCCGTGGTGTCCTGCTTCGTCGTGTCCCGACAGGGAAGACCTTCGCCGATCCTTGCTGAAGCGGAGCTGAAGCACCCTGAAGTCTTCTTCAGGAAGGATTTGCCAAGCTTGCTCCATGCGCGTGCTGATTGTTGAGGACGAGAAACGGCTCGCCCGGTCGCTGGCCCAGGGGTTGACGGCCGAGGGCTTCGCCGTCGATGTCGTGCACACGGGGACCGACGGCCTGCACCGGGCGACCGAGGGCGCCTACGACCTGGTCGTTCTCGACATCATGCTGCCCGGCATGAACGGGTACCGGGTCTGCGCCGCGTTGCGCGCGGCCGGTGACGAGACGCCGATCCTGATGCTCACGGCCAAGGACGGCGAGTACGACGAGGCCGAGGGCCTGGACACCGGCGCCGACGACTACCTGACGAAGCCCTTCTCGTACGTGGTCCTGGTCGCCCGCGTGCGCGCCCTCCTGCGGCGGCGCGGCGGCCGGGGCGCCTCGCCCGAACTGCGGGTGGGGGGCCTGGTGGTGGACCGGGCCACCCGGCGCGTGTCCAGGGACGGAAGAGAAGTGGCGCTGACGGCGAAGGAGTTCACCGTGCTCGAATATCTGGCGACCCGGCCGGGCGAGGTGGTCTCCAAGGCGGAGATCCTGGAGCACGGCTGGGACTTCGCCTACGACGGCGACCCGAACATCGTCGAGGTGTACGTCAGCGCCCTGCGCCGGAAGCTCGGCCCGGGGCTGATCGTCACCGTGCGCGGCGCCGGATACCGGCTGGTGGCCTCCCATGGCTAGCGTCAAGTCGCGGGCCGCGCTGGGCGCGACGCTCGTCGTGGCCGTCGCGCTGGTGACGGCGGGCCTGGTGATGCTGGCGGTCCTCCGGGAGAACCTGGGCGAGCAGGTGAACCTCCAGGCGGAGAACGACGGGCGCGACGTCGCGGGGCAGCTCGCCACCGACGTCCCGTTCTCCGAGCTGCGCCTGGACGGGATGGGCCCGGTGCAGGTCGTGGACCACGACGGCAACGCGCTGGCGGTCAGCGAGGGGCTCCAGGCGATCACCGGCACGCTGAGCGAGCAGGTCGTGGCGCGGCCAGAACCGGAGACCGAGCCGGTCCGCCACGCCTCCGAGGACGACGGCCGCGCCTCCGAGGACGACGGCGACGACGACGATGACGACAGCGGCGACGACGACGGCGGCGGGGACGACGGCGACGACGACACCGGCCAGGACGGGCTGCTGCCCAGCGAGGTCGACGACGAGCCCGGCATGGTGAACGGCACCGCCACGGTCAACGGGAACGAGGAGGACTACGTCTTCGCCGTCGTCCAGGTGACCACCGCCCGCGGCGTGGAGGCCATCGTCTACGCGGGCTCGCCGGTCGGCGTCGAGCAGGCGGCCGTGGACAGCGTCCGCACCTCCATGGCCGTCGGCGTCCCCGTGCTGCTGGCGGTCGTCGGCGGCGTCACCTGGCTGACGACCCGGCGCGCGTTCCGCCCCGTCGAGGGCATCCGCCGGGAGATGGCCGCGATCACCCACTCCGAGGACCTCTCCCGCCGCGTCCCCGAGCCCGGGGCCAGGGACGAGATCGGCCGCCTCGCCACCACCACCAACGAGACGCTGGCCGCCCTGGAGGCGTCCGTCGAGCGGCAGCGCCGCTTCGTCGCCGACGCCTCGCACGAGCTGCGCAGCCCGATCGCCTCGCTCCGCACCCAGCTGGAGGTCGGCGAGGCCCACCCGGAGCTGCTCGACCTGCCGGGTGCGGTCAAGGACACCGTCCGGCTCCAGGCGCTCGCCGCCGACCTGTTGCTGCTGGCCCGCCTCGACGCGGGCGAGCGCCCGCTGCCGGGGAGGGTGGGGCTGGCCTCGCTGGTCGCCGAGGAGATCGAGG
>NZ_LAVK01000208.1 GCF_001083795.1 Streptomyces sp. SBT349 | reverse complement strand
CCGAAGACCCCACCACCACAGCCCGATGCTCGAACACCGACCGCGTCACACCCAACGACCACCCCACATCCACCCCATCAACCCCATCCCCCACACACTCACCCAACCGCACCGCCTGCTCCCGCAACGCCCCCTCACTCCGCGCGGAGAGGACCCACGGCAGAACCCGCGGGGACGCCGGGGCCTCGGGCTCCGGCTCCTCCTCGGCGAGGTCGGGCGCGGGGGCCTGCTCCAGGACGACGTGGACATTGGTGCCGCTGAATCCGAACGAGGACACGCCGGCCCGCCGGGGCTCGCCGGTCTCCGGCCAGGGCATGGTCTCGGTCAGCAGCTCCACCGCGCCGGCCGACCAGTCGATGTGGGAGGACGGCTCCTCCACATGCAGGGTCCTGGGCAGGACGCCGTGACGCAGCGCCATGACCATCTTGATCACCCCGGCGATGCCGGCGGCGGCCTGGGTGTGGCCGATGTTGGACTTGACCGATCCCAGCCACAGCGGACGGTCCTCCGACCGCTCCTGGCCATACGTCGCCATCAACGCCTGCGCCTCGATCGGATCACCCAGCGAGGTGCCGGTGCCATGCGCCTCCACCACATCCACCTGACCCGCCGACAACCCCGCGTTCACCAGCGCCTGCCGGATCACCCGCTGCTGCGACGGACCGTTCGGCGCCGTCAGCCCATTGCTCGCACCATCCTGATTCACCGCCGAACCACGCACCACCGCCAGCACCTCATGACCCAGCCGCCGCGCATCCGACAACCGCTCCACCAGCAGCACACCCACCCCCTCCGCCCAGGCGGTGCCGTCGGCGCCCTCGGCGAACGCCTTGCACCGGCCGTCCGCGGCCAGTCCGCGCTGACGGCTGAACTCCACGAAGACGTCGACGTCCGGCATGACCACGACGCCGCCGACCAGCGCCATGGTGCACTCGCCCTGCCGCAACGCCTGCACGGCCTGGTGCAGGACGACCAGGGAGGAGGAACAGGCCGTGTCCACCGTCACCGCGGGGCCTTCGAGGCCGAACGTGTACGCCACCCGGCCCGAGATGACGCTGGAGGCGTTGCCGGTCATGAGGAAGCCCTCGGAGCCCTCGGGCAGATCGCCGTCGGCGTTGACGTAGCCGCGGTGCCCGCCGCCGACGAAGACGCCGGTCGCGGTGCCCTTGAGGGAGGCCGGGTCGATGCCGGCCCGTTCGACGGCTTCCCAGGAGGTCTCCAGCAGCAGCCGCTGCTGCGGGTCCATCGTCAGCGCCTCGCGCGGCGAGATCCCGAAGAACCCGGCGTCGAACAGGGCGGCGTCATGGACGAACCCGCCCTGGCGGACATAGGTCTTGCCGGGCGCGTCCGGGTCGGGGTCGTAGAGCCCGTCCACGTCCCAGCCGCGGTCGGTCGGGAAGTCCCCGACCGCGTCGCCTCCCTCGGCGACCAGCCGCCACAGGTCCTCCGGGGAGCGGACGTCGCCGGGGAAGCGGCAGGCCATCGCGACGACGGCGATCGGGTCGTCGTTCGCGGGGGCGGCGAGCGCGGGCCGGGTGGGCCGCCGCTCGGCGGTCTCGCCGAGGAGGCGCTCCTTGAGGAAGCGCGCCAGCTCGGCCGGGGTCGGATGGTCGAAGACCAGCGTGGCGGGCAGCGGCAGCCCGGTGACGCGGCTGATGTTGTTGCGCAGGGTGACGGCGATGAGGGAGTCGACGCCCAGGTCCTTGAAGGGGCGGGTGCCCGAGAGGGCGTCGCTGTCGGTGTGGCCGAGGGCCGAGGCGGCCTGGGTGCGGACGAGCGCGACCAGTTCGCGGTCCCGGTCGGCCTCGCTGAGCGGGGCGAGACGCGTGGCCAGTTCCGAACGGTCCCCGCCCTCCTCGCGGTCCTCGTCGCGGGCCGCGATGGCGCGCCTGGCCTCGGGGACTCCGGTGAGCAGCTGGTTGGGCCGCACGCTCACCGCCTGGGGTGCCGCCTTCTCCCAGTCCACCTCGGCCACGGCCAGCAGGCCGTCGTCGTCCGCCAGCGCGCGGGAGAGGCCGGCGATCGCGAGGCCGGGCGCCATGGGGAGCACGCCGTCGCCGCGCAGCCGTTCGCCGAGTTCGCCCTCGGTGAGTCCGCCGCCGCCCCAGGAGCCCCAGAGCACGGAGGTGGCGGGCAGGCCGAGGCCGCGGCGGTGCAGGGTCAGCGCGTCCAGGTAGGCGTTGGCGGCCGAGTAGTTGGCCTGGCCCACGTTGGGAAGGAGGGCCGCCAGCGAGGAGAACAGCACGAAGGCGGACAGCTCCAGGCCCTCGGTCAGCTCGTGCAGGTGCCGTGCGGCCAGGGCCTTGCCACCGGCGACGCCCTGGACCCGCTCCGGGGTGAGCGAGTCGACGATGGTGTCGTCCAGCGTTCCCGCGGTGTGGAAGACGGCGGTCAGCGGGCGGTCGCCGGGGATCCCGGCGAGCAGGCCGGCCACCGCGTCCCGGTCGGAGACGTCGCAGGCGGCGACCGTCACCTCGGCGCCCGACGCGCGCAGCTCGCGGGCGAGTTCGTCGGCGTGGGGGGTGTCGGGCCCCCGCCTGCCGGTCAGCAGGATGTGCTCGGCGCCCTCGCGGGCGAGCCAGCGGGCGACGTGGGTTCCGATGCCGCCCAGGCCCCCGGTGATCAGCACGGTGCCGCGCGGCGGCCTCCAGCCGTGGTCCGGCGCGGCGTCCGACCGGGGGACGCGGGTGAGGCGCGCGGCGACCAGCCCTCGGGGGCGCACGGCGACCTGGTCCTCGCCGGTCTCCCCGGCCAGGGCCGTGGCCACCAGGGTCAGCGACGCCTCGTCCGCGGTCCCGGGCAGGTCGATCAGCCCGCCCCAGCGCTGGGGGTACTCGACCGCGCCCGCGCGGCCGAGCCCCCAGGTGGGGGCCTGCGCCGGGCTGACGAGAGGGTCGGCGTCATCGACGGAGACGGCGCCGCTGGTGGCGTACCACAGGGGCGCGTTCACCCCCCGGTCGCCGAGGGCCTGGAGCAGGGCGAGGTTGGCGAGCGTTCCCGCGGTGAGCGCGGGGGCGGCGGGGGCGGTGCGCTCGTCGAGGGCCAGCAGGGAGAGGACGCCGGCGAGGTCGCCGGGCTCCTCGGCGAGGGCCGTGCCGAGGGCGGCCGCGCCGGCGGCGCGGTCGAGGGCGTCCGGCACGGTCAGGTGGCGGACCTGGGCGCCGTGCTCCCGCAGGGCCCGCGCGCCGCCCTCGGCCCACGGGTGGCCGGCGAGGCCGTCCGGCAGGACCAGCAGCCAGGTGCCGGTGAGCCGGGCCGTCGCCCTGGTGGCGACTCGCTGCCAGGAGACGTGGTAGCGCCAGGTGTCGAGCGCCGCCCGCTCGCGGTGACGGCGCCGCCAGGAGGCCAGCGCGGGGAGCACCTCCGTCAGCTGGCCGCCGTCGCAGTCCAGCGTCTCGGACAGCGCGTCCAGGTCCTGCCGTTCGACGGCGTCCCAGAAGCTGGTCTCGACGACGTCGGGTGCGCCGACGGCCTGCCGGACGTCGGCGTCCACGTTCTGTATCCAGTAGCGCTCGTGCTGGAACGGGTAGGTGGGCAGGCCGACCGGGCGGGTGTCGCCTCCGGTGGGCAGCGCGGTCCAGTCCACGGCGACACCGTGGGTCCACGCCTCGGCGAGGGACAGCAGGAAGCGCCGCGGTCCGCCGTCGCCCCGGCGGAGCGACCCGACGGTCGCGGTCTCGGTGCCCGCGGTCTCCTCGACCGCCATCGTCAGCACCGGGTGCGGGCTCGATTCGATGAAGACCCGGTGGCCCGCCGCCACCAGTTGTTCGGTCACGGCGGAGAACTCGACGGTCCGCCGGAGGTTGCGCACCCAGTACGCGGTGTCCAGCAGCGCCGTGTCGACCACCCCGCCCTCGACGGTCGAGTAGAACGGCACGTCGCAGGAGCGCGGCCTGACGCCGGCCAGCACGCCGAGCAGTTCGTCCGCCACCTCGTCCACCTGGGGCGAGTGCGACGCGTAGTCCACCGGGATGCGCCGGATCCGTATGCCCCGGCCCTCGCAGGCGGCGGTGAATCCGTCCAGGGCCTCGATGTCGCCGGCCACCACGGTGGATCCGCTGCCGTTGACCGCGGCCACCGAGAGCCGCCCGTCCCAGTCGGCGAGCAGGTCCTCCACCGCCGCCCGGCCCTGCGCCAGGGAGGCCATCCCGCCCCGGCCGGCGAGCCGTTCGCCGATGACCCGGCTCCGCTCCACCACGATCCGCGCGCCGTCGGCGAGTGAGAGGGCGCCCGCCACCACGGCGGCGGCGATCTCGCCCTGCGAGTGGCCGACCACCGCGGCGGGCCGCACCCCGTGGGCACGCCACAGTCCCGCGAGCGCGACCATCACCACGAACAGCACGGGCTGCACCACGTCGACGCGCTCCAGGGCCCCGTCGCCCTCGGCGCCCCGCAGCATGTCCTCGGCCGACCAGTCCACCAGGGCCTCGACGGCCGCGGCGGCGCGGCGGAACTCCTGGGCGAACGCCGGGGAGCCGTCGATGAGCTCCACCGCCATCCCCAGCCACTGGGAGCCCTGGCCGGGGAAGACGAACACCGGGCGGGCCGCGCCCTCCCGGACGGTGCCCAGGGCGGTGCCGCCGGTCAACTCCTGCTCGCCGTCGGCGATGCGCCGCAGCGCCTCCTCCAGGTCGGCGCGGGTGTCGCCGACGACGGCCGCGCGGTGGTCGAGCGAGGCCCGGGTGGTGGCCAGGGACCTGCCGATCCGCGCACTGCCGATCCCGGGGTGGTCCGCCGCGAACGTGCCGAGTCGCCGGGCCTGGTCGCGCAGGGCGTTCGGGGTGCGGCCGGAGACCACCCAGGCGACCGGCCCGGTCCCGGGCTCGGGCGCCTCCTCGGGGGTGTCGGCGTCGCCGGGCACCGCCTCGTCGGTGACCTGTTCCACGATGACGTGCGCGTTGGTGCCGCTCATGCCGAACGACGAGACCCCGGCGCGGCGCGGGCGTCCGCGCTCGGGCCACGCGGTGGGCTCGGTGAGCAGGGTGACGGCGCCGCTGTCCCAGTCCACCTTGGGGGTGGGGGTGTCGGCGTGCAGGGTCTTGGGCAGCATGCCGTGGCGCATGGCCAGCACGGTCTTGATGACGCCACCGACGCCGGCGGCGGCCTGGGCGTGCCCGATGTTGGACTTGAGGGAGCCGAGCCACAGCGGCTGGTCGGCCGGCCTGCTCTGCCCGTAGGCCGCCAGCAGCGCCTGGGCCTCGATGGGGTCGCCGAGCGTCGTCCCGGTGCCGTGCGCCTCGACCGCGTCCACCTGGTCGGGGGCGAGCCGGGCGTTGGCGAGCGCGGCCTCGATGACGCGCTGCTGGGCGGGGCCGTTGGGCGCGGTCAGGCCGTTGCTCGCGCCGTCCTGGTTGACGGCCGAGCCGCGGATGACGGCCAGGACGGGGTGCCCGTTCCTGCGCGCCTCGGAGAGCCGCTCGACCAGCAGGAGCCCGACGCCCTCGCCCAGGCCCATGCCCTCGGCGTCGGCGGAGAACGCGCGGCAGCGGCCGTCACGGGAGAGGGCGCGCTGGCGGCTGAAGCCGATGAACGCCGCCGGGTTGGGCATCACGGCGACCCCGCCGGCGAGCGCCATCGAGCAGTCGCCGAGGCGGAGCGCGCTGACCGCCAGGTGGAGGGCGACCAGCGAGGAGGAGCAGGCGGTGTCGATGGTGACGGCCGGTCCGGTCAGCCCGAAGGAGTAGGCGATCCGGCCGGAGACCACGCTGGCGGCGCTGCCGGTCACCAGGTGGCCCTCGCCGCCGATCGACGTGTCGCCGATCCCGCTGTGGTAGTCGAGCGGGTTGGCGCCGACGAAGGTGCCGATGTCGGCGCCCTCGGTGGAGTGCGGGTCGATCCCGGCCCGTTCGAACACCTCCCAGGCGAGCTCCAGGGTGAGCCGCTGCTGGGGGTCCATCACCAGCGCCTCTCGCGGCGAGATCCCGAACAGGGTGGGGTCGAACTGGTCGACGCCGTTCAGGAAGCCGCCCGCCTCGACATAGGTCCTGCCCTCCTTGTCGGGGTCGGCGTCGTACAGCTCGCCGAGGTCCCAGTCCCGGTCGGTGGGGAAGGGGGAGACCCCGTCGGCGCCCTCGGAGAGCATCCGCCAGAGGTCCTCCGGAGAACGGATGTCACCGGGGTAACGGCAGGCCATGCCGATGATGGCGATCGGTTCCTGCTCCCGTTCCCGCACGGTCTGCAGTTCCTGCTGCGTCCGCCGCAGATCGACGGTGGCGCGCCTGAGGTAGTCGAGGAGCTTCTGCTCGTTCTGCGGCGGCACGTTCGCCATGGTGTCTTCTCCAGTGAAAGCCGGGATGTTCTTCACAAGCGCGGGAACTCAGGGGTTTCCCAGCTCATCGATCATGCTGAACAGCTCGTCGGCGGTCGCCGAGGCCACGTCCACCTCGTCCGTGCCGTCGCCGTCCTCGTGGTGGGAACGCTCCGGTGCCCGCTCACCCCAGCTCCACAGCAGGTTCTGGAGGTGCTTGGTGACCTGTTCGTGGGTGGCGTCGTCCGGCGTGAGGGCGGACAGCGCGGTCTCCAGCTCCGTGAGCTTGCCGATCACGGGTCCCGAGGCCGTGCCGTCCGGCAGCAGCAGCGTCGCGAGCCGGGCGGCCAGGTGCTTCGGCGTCGGGTAGTCGAAGACCAGGGTGGCCGGCAGCCGGAGTCCGGTCGCCGCGTTGAGCCGGTTGCGCAGCTCCACCGCCGTCAGGGAGTCGAATCCGGCGTGGCGGAAGGGCTGCTGGGCGTCGACGGCCGCGGCGGAGTCGTGCCCGAGGACCACGGCGGAACTGTCGCGCACCAGGTCGGTCAGCTCCCGCTCCCGCTCGGCGGCGGACAGCCGCAGCAGCCGTTCCACCAGCGCGGAGACGGTGCTGGTCCGCTCCGCCGCCGCGGCCTGTGCCGCGGACTCCAGGGCCCTGCGGGCCTCGGGCAGTTCGTCCATCCGGCGGGTGGGCCGCTCCGCGGTGTAGATCGCCGCGTACCGCTCCCAGTCGACGTCGACGACGATGGTGTGGGTCTCGTCGTGGTCGAGGGTTCCCTGGAGCGCGGTGAGCGCCAGCTCGGGGGGCAGGGTGAACACGCCGTGCCGCCGGCCGCGTTCCGCCACGTCGCCCGCCGCCATGCCCGCGCCGTCCCAGGTGCCCCAGGAGACGGCGGTGGCGGGCAGCCCTTCGGCGCGGCGCTGGGCGGCGAGTGCCTCCAGGAAGGAGTTGCCCGGCGTGTAGGTGCCGAGTCCGGGCGCGCTGAAGGCGGTCGAGAAGCTGGAGAAGAGGACGAAGGCGGAGAGGTCGAGGCCGCGGGTGAGTTCGTGGAGGTGGAGCGCGCCCCGCGCCTTGGCGTGCAGGGCCCCCGCCACCGAGTCCAGGGTGATGGCGTCGATGGAGCCGTCGTGGAGCGCGGCGGCGGTGTGGATCACGGCCGTCAGCGGCCGGTCGTCGGGGAGTGCGGCGATCCGTGCGGCGAGGGCGTCCCGGTCGGCGATGTCGCAGGCCGCCAGGGTCACTTCGGTACCGAGGTTGGTGAGTTCGGCGGCCAGCTCGGTGGCGCCGGGCGCCTCGGCGCCCCTGCGGCTGAGCAGCAGCAGGTGGGGGGCGCCGTTGCGGGCCAGCCAGCGGGCGGTGTGCGCGGCGAGCGCGCCCGTTCCGCCGGTGATCAGCACGGTGCCCTCGGGACGCCAGGCGCGGACCGCGCGGGTTTTGCCGAGCGGCGCGCGCAGGATCCGGCGGCCCATGAGGCCGGAGGGGCGCACGGCGAGCTGGTCCTCGTCGTCGACGGCGGCCAGGGCGGCGGCGAGGCGGGTCAGGGCTCGCTCGTCCGGCCGCTCGGGGAGGTCGACGAGGCCGCCCCACCGCTCCGGGGTCTCGATGCCGACCACCGGTCCGAGGCCCCACAGGAGGGTCCCCGAGGTGCTCTCCGGCGGCTCTCCGGGCCCGGTGGAGACGGCTCCCCGGGTGGCGCCCCAGAGGGGCACGTCCAGCTTGGCGTCGCCGAGGGCCTGGATCAGGGCGAGCGAGGCCGCGTAGCCGGCGGGTACGGCGGGGTGTTCGGGGTGGCTGTCCTCGTCGAGGGCGAGGAGGGACAGCACGCCGGCGAGGTCGTCCCGGTGGTCGCCGACCGCGGTGGCGATGCTCTCGCCGAGGGCGTCGCGCCCGGCCGTGCCGGTGGCCACGGGCAGGGTGAGGACCTGGGCGCCGGCGTCACGCAGGGCGCGTTCGGCGGCCTCGGCCCAGGGGCCGGACGGCTGCTCGGGGAGGGCGAGCAGCCAGGTCCCGGTGAGCCGGGGGGCGGCCGGCTCGGGGAGGGTTCGCCAGGAGACCCGGTAGCGCCAGGACTCCGTCGTGGTCCTCTCGCGGTGCCGGCGGTGCCAGGAGGACAGGGCGGGCAGCACCTCGCGCAGCGGCTGTCCCTCGGTGTCCAGCCCGAGATCCGCGGTGAGACCTTCGAGGTCCTGGCGCTCGACGGCGTCCCAGAACCGGGCCTCCACCTCGTCCCTCGGCGCCGGCCGGCCCGTCGCCGCCGGGTCGGCCGGCGTGCTGTCCAGCCAGTAGCGCTTGCCCCGGAAGGGATAGGTCGGCAGGTCGACCGCCGGCAGGTCCCGCGGGAACGCGGCGGTCCAGTCGACCGGGAGGCCGGCCACATAGCCCTCGGCCAGCGACCGCAGGAAGCGGTCGGCCCCGCCGTCGTCGCGGCGGAGCGATCCGGCCACCAGGGCCTCGGCGCCCGCGGCCTCGACGGTCTCCCCGATGCCTGGCGTCAGCACCGGATGCGCGCTCATCTCGACGAAGGCGCCCATCCCCTGTCCCAGCAGCCCGCGCACGGCCTCGTCGAAACGGACCCGCTCCCGCAGGTTCCGCACCCAGTACCCGGCGTCGAGATCCGCCGTGTCCACCACCCCACCCGTCACCGTCGAGAAGAACGGCACCCCGCCCGAGCGCGGCGCCACCCCCGACAGCACGCCGAGCAACTCCTCGCGCACCACCTCGACCTGGGCCGAGTGGGACGCGTAGTCCACCGCGATGCGCCGCGCCCGTATCCCCTCCGCCTCGCATGCCGCCACGAACGTCTCCAGCGCCTCCACCTCGCCCGCGACGACCGTCGACTCGGGTCCGTTGACCGCGGCCACCGAGACCCCGCCGGCCTCGCCGAGCCGTTCGGTCACCACGTCCACCGGCAGGGCCACCGACGCCATCCCGCCCCCGCCGGCCAACCGCTCGCCGATCACCCGCGACCGCAGCGCGACCACCCGCGCCCCGTCCTCCAGGGAGAGCGCGCCCGCGACGACGGCGGCGGCGATCTCGCCCTGGGAGTGCCCCACCACCGCGGCCGGGGCCACGCCGAAGGACTCCCACAGACGCGCCAGCGACACCATCACCGCCCACGAAGCGGGCTGCACCACATCCACCCGCGACAGCAACTCACCCGACCCCAGGGCCTCCCACAGATCCCACTCAACGAACTCGCCCAACGCCGCGGCGCACTCGCCCAGCGCCTCGCGGAACACCGGGAACTCCTCGGCCAGCCCCAACCCCATGCCCACCCACTGCGACCCCTGCCCCGGGAACACGAACACCGGATGCCCCGCACCCTCCACCAGGGACCCCGTCACCACACCACCACCGGCGTTGCCCTCACCCAGCCCGGCCAGCCCACGCAGCAACTCCTCACGACCACGCCCGAGCACCACCGCGCGGCAGTCCAGATCCGCGCGCGACACCACCAGCGCCCGGCCCACGCGCGGCGCCGACACCCCGTCCGACCCGCGGACCAGCGCGTCCAGCCGCAGCGCGGCGTCCCGCAACGCGCCCTGATCCGCGGCGGAGAGCGGCCACACCGTCATCCCACCGGCCGCGCCCTCGTCCGCCGCACCGTCCGGAAGACCGGCGCCCTCGGCGACGGCAGCCTGCTCCAGGATCACGTGCGCGTTCGTCCCGCTGACACCGAACGCCGACACGGCGGCGCGGCGGGAGCCGTCGGCCCCGGGCCACGGCCTGGCCTCGGTCAGCAGTTCCACCGCGCCCGCGGACCAGTTGACGTGCGGGGTCGGCTCGTCCACGTGCAGGGTCCTGGGCAGCGTGCCGTGGCGCAGACCCATCACCATCTTGATCACGCCGGCCACGCCGGCCGCGGCGGCGGTGTGGCCGAGGTTGGACTTCACCGAGCCGAGCCACAGCGGCTGCTCGGCGTCGCGGCCCTTGCCGTAGGTGGCCAGCAGCGCCTGCGCCTCGATCGGGTCACCCAGCGAGGTCCCCGTGCCATGCGCCTCCACCGCGTGCACCTCGTGGGGCGCCAGCCGGGCGTTGGCCAACGCCTGCCGGATCACCCGCTGCTGCGAGGGCCCGTTGGGCGCGGTGAGGCCGTTGCTCGCGCCGTCCTGGTTCACCGCCGAGCCGCGCACCACCGCCAGCACCGGGTGGCCGTTGCGCTGCGCGTCGGAGAGGCGCTCGACCAGCAGCAGCCCCACGCCCTCGGCCCAGCTCGTTCCGTCGGCGGCGGCGGCGAACGCCTTGCACCGGCCGTCGGCGGACAGCCCGCGCTGACGGCTGAACTCGACGAAGACGTCCGGGCTCGGCAGCACGTTGACGCCGCCCGCGATGGCCAGGGAGCACTCCTCGCCCCGCAGGGCGGCGACGGCGAGGTGGAGCGCCACCAGCGAGGACGAGCAGGCCGTGTCCACCGTCACCGCCGGTCCTTCGAGGCCGAGGGTGTAGGCGATGCGGCCGGACAGCACGCTGGTCGCCTGCCCGGTCAGCGCGTATCCCTCGACGGCCTCGGTCGACTGCCCCTCCGCGCGGCCGTAGCCGGAGAAGCCGGCGCCCACGAAGACCCCGGTGTCGCTGCCCTTGAGCGAGGACGGGTCGATGGCGGCGCGTTCGACGGCCTCCCAGGAGGTCTCCAGCAGCAGCCGCTGCTGCGGGTCCATCGCCAGCGCCTCGCGCGGCGATATCCCGAAGAACCCGGCGTCGAACTCCGCCACGTCCGCCAGGAAGCCGCCCTCGCGGACATAGCTCTTCCCCGTGGCGTCCGGGTCGGGGTCGTAGAGCGCGTCGATGTCCCAGCCGCGGTCGGTGGGGAAGCCGGATATGGCGTCACCGCCGTCCAGGAGCAGCCGCCACAGGTCCTCGGGGGAACGCACGCCCCCGGGGTAGCGGCAGGCCATGCCGATGATCGCGACGGGCTCGTGCAGCCGGTCCTCGATGTCCGTCAGGCGCTTGCGCGCCTTGTGGAGATCCGTCGTGGCTCGCTTGAGGTACGTGCGGAGCTTCTCTTCGTTGCTCATCTTTCGTCACCTGATCCAGAGCCGCGTCACGGGGTTTCGAGTTGGTCGTCGAGAAGGTCGAAGAGTTCGTCGTCCGAGGCGGACTCCACCGCGCCGGCGATGGTCTCCTCTTCTCCTGGACCGGTATCGCCGCCCAGTCGCGACAGCAGGATGCGCAGTCGCCGGGCCACTTCGTTCTGCGCGGTCTCCTCCGCGCTCAGCGAGATCAGGGACTTCTCCAACTGGTCGAGCTCGGAGAGGATGTGGCCCGCGCTTCCCGCCTCCGCGCCGACGATCTCGCCGAGGACGTGCTCGGCGAGCGCCGTGGCGCTCGGGTGGTCGAAGATGGCCGTGGTGGACAGCTGGACCCCGGTGGCCTCGTTGAGGCGGTTGCGCAGTTCGACGGCGGTCAGGGAGTCGAACCCGGCCTCCTGGAACGGCCGTTCGGCGTCGAGGCTCTTGCCGGGGCCGTAGCCGAGGACCAGCCCCGCGTGCTCACGCACCAGGTCGAGCACCACGCGCCGGCGCTCGCTCTCCGACGCCTTGGCCAGGCGTTCGCCCAACTGCTGGGCCCCGGAGCTGAGCTCGCCCGCCGCCGGGGCATCGCCGCGTTCCGTCAGCTCCCGCATCTCGGGCAGCTCGCTCAGCAGCGCGCTGGGCCGCTGGGAGGTGAAGCCGGTCGCGAAGCGCTCCCAGTCCACATCGGCCACTGCGATCTGTGTCTCGTTCAGCTCGACGGCCCGTGCCAGGGCCGCGACCGCCGTCTCCGGGGCCATCGAGAGCAGCCCGTGCCGTGCCAGCAGGTCCTCGGCCTCGCCGTCGACGGCCATGCCCGCCTCGGCCCAGGGGCCGAAGGCCACGGCCGTCGCGGTCAGGCCCCTGGCGCGGCGCTGCGCGGCCAGCTCGTCCAGGTAGGCGTTCGCCGCGGCGTAGATCCCCTGGCGACCGCTGCCCCAGACACCGGCGATGGAGGAGAACAGTACGAACGCGTCGAGTTCGCGGTCGGCGAAGACGGCGTCCAGGTTGGCCGCGCCGGCCACCTTGCCCTCCATCACCCGGGCGCACTCGGTCAGGTCCGACTCCGTCAGCAGGCCGACCTGCGCCAGGCCCGCGGTGTGGACGACCGCGCGCACCGGGGGCCCGTCCGCCTCGATCCCGGTCACCAGCGCCCGGAGCGCCGCCGGGTCGGCGACGTCGCAGGCCGCGACGGTCACGTCGACGCCCAGGCCCTTCAGTTCCTCCAGCAGCTCGGCGGCGCCGGGGGCGTCCGGGCCCCTGCGGCTGGTCAGCACCAGGCGCCGGGCGCCGTTGCCCGCCGCCCAGCGGGCCACCCGGCCGCCGAGGCCGCCGGTGCCTCCGGTGATCAGCACCGTCCCGGACGGCTGCCACCCGGGGCCGGTGCCCCAGGGCTCGGCGGCGGGGCGCACGATCCTGCGCACCCGGACGCCGTCGGAACGCACCGCCACCTGGTCCTCGTACTCCGCGGCGACCGCCCGCGCGACCTGGGCCCACATCGGCGCGTCGGCCGTGCTCACGGGGATGTCCACGAGTCCGCCCCACAGGCGGGGGTACTCCAGCCCTACGACGCGGCCGATGCCCCAGATCATCGACTGGCCCACGCCGTCCTGCACCTCGTCGGGGCGGGTCGTCACCGCGCCCTGGGTGACGCACCACAGGCGGCCGCCGTACCCGGCCTCCGCCAGGTCGAGTGCCAGGGCGCGGGTGGCCACCCAGCCGCGGGGCAGCACGGGGAACCGTTCGTGCGGGGTCTCGTCGAGTCCGAGGAGCGACACCACGCCGCCCGCCTCGCCCTCGCCCGCACGGATCCGCTCGGTCACGGAGGACACGTCGCAGCCGTCCACCGAGATCGACAGCACCGCGTCGGCGCCTTGTTCCCGAAGGGCCTCGGCGCACTGCTTGGCCGCGGTGTCCGCCGGCCCCTGCGGCGTGAGGACCCACCAGGTGCCGGACAGGGGTCCGGCGACCTGGCCGGTGCCCGGGCGCCACTCCACGCGGTAGCGCCAGGAGTCGACGGTGGCGCGCTCGCGCTTCTGCCGCCGCCAGGTGGAGAGCATCGGCAGCAGCGCGCTCAGGGGCCGCTGCCCGAAGTCGCCGTCCGTCTCGCCCAGCGCTCCGGCCAGTTCCTCGGCGCTTCCCCGTTCCACCGCGTCCCAGAACCGGGCGTCCTCCGCGTCCATGGCCGTGCCGTCGCCGTGGACCGGACCCGGCTCGGGCTCCAGCCAGTAGCGGTCGCGCTGGAAGGGATACGTCGGGAGATCGACCCGCCGGCCCCCCGCACACACCGCCGACCAGTCAACCCC
>NZ_LAVK01000207.1 GCF_001083795.1 Streptomyces sp. SBT349 | reverse complement strand
GTTTCGCGGGTTCGGCGTGGGCCACGGGGGAACCTACGGCTCCGGATACATCCGCTCGATCAGCGGCGCGAACTCGCGCTCCACCACCGGCCGCTTCAGCTTCAGGCTCGGGGTCAGGTCGCCGTGCTCGACGTCCAGCTCCCTCGGCAGCAGCTCGAACTTCTTGAGCGTCTGCCAGCGCTGGAGCCCCGCGTTGAGCGTCTGCACATACTCCTCGATCAGCTTCCGCGTCCGCTCGTGCGCCACGATCTCGGCGTAGTCGCCGGTCAGGCCCTCCTCCTTGGCCCAGCCAAGCAGCGCCACCTCGTCCAGCGCGATCAGTGCCGCGCAGTACTTCCGGCCCGCGCCGATGACGACCATCGTCGACACGTAGGGGCACACGGCCTTGAAGCGGCCCTCGATCTCCGTCGGCGCCACATACTTGCCGCCCGACGTCTTGAACAGGTCCTTCTTGCGGTCCGTGATCCGCAGGTAGCCGTCGTCCGACAGCTCACCGATGTCGCCCGTGTGGAACCAGCCGTCCGGTTCGAGCACCTGCTCGGTCTGCTCCGGCAGCCCGTGGTAGCCCTGCATGATCCCGGGCCCGCGCAGCAGGATCTCGCCGTCCTCGGCCACCCGCACCTCGTTGCCCGGGAGGGCCTTGCCGACCGTGCCGGTGCGCAGCGCCTCCGCCGGGTTGACGAAGCTGGCCGCCGCGGACTCGGTCAGGCCGTACCCCTCCAGGATCGGGATCCCCGCGCCGCAGAAGAAGTAGCCGATCTCCGGCGTCAGCGCCGCGGACCCCGACACGCACCCGCGCATCCGGCCGCCGAACGCCGCCCGCAGCTTCTTGAACACCAGCCGGTCGGCCACCGCGTGCTTCACGGCCAGGCCCGTCGGCACGGACGCCTTGCCGGTGCGCCGGAAGCTCTCCTGCGAGACCCGGGCGTACTCGCGCGCCACGTCGGCGCTCCAGTTGAAGATCTTGAACTTGGCCGGGCCGCCCGCCTTGGCCTTGGCGGCGACGCCGTTGTAGACGCGTTCGTAGATGCGCGGGACGCCGCACATATAGGTGGGCCGCACCACCGGCAGGTTCTCGACGATCTTGTCGATCCGGCCGTCGACGGCCATCACATGGCCGACGCGGATGTGTCCCGCTATGAGCACCTTGCCGAAGACGTGGGCGAGCGGCAGCCACAGGTACTGCTCGTCGTCCGGCCGCACCACGCGGACCGCCTCTATGGCCACGCCCATGTACGACCAGGTGTCCTGGCTGAGCCGCACGCCCTTGGGGCGGCCCGTGGTGCCGGAGGTGTAGATGAGGGTGGCCAGTTGGTCGCCGCGGAGGGCGGCGACGGTGTCGGCCACCGCGTCGGGCTTCTGCTCCAGGTACCTGGAGCCGCGCTCGGCCAGCTCGGCCAGCGACAGCACCCATCCCTCAGGGTCGCCCTCGGCCGGCTCCACGCCCGTCGCGTCGATCACCACCACGTGCGCCAGATCGGGCAGTTCCTCGCGGCGCCCCCTGACCTTGGCGAGCTGGGCGGCGTCCTCGGCGACCAGCACCCGGCTGCCGGAGTCGGAGAGGATGAACGCGGTCTCCTCCGCGTTCGTCTGCGGGTACACCGTGGTGGTGGCGGCGCCCGCGCACATGATGCCGAGGTCCGCGAGGATCCAGTCGACGCGCGTCGTGGACGCGATCGCGACGCGCTCCTCCGGCCGCACCCCCAGGTCCATCAGCCCGGCGGCGATGGCGTCGACGCGTTGCACCGCCTCGGCCCAGGTGTACGTGCGCCACTCGTCGGGACCCCCTCCCGCCGCGGCGGCCGGGTAGCGGAACGCCTCCGCGTCGGGGGTGGCCGCGACCCGGTCCCGCAGCAGGTGCGCGACGGAAGGCGGGCGGTCGTCGACCGAGATGGCCGACGACGGTGCCGACGGCGTTGTCGACTGATTCTTGTCGGTCACGACTTCCTCCGAAGGCCGCGCTGGAACGGACCTGACTGACGAGTAACCCATGGTGGCGATCAGACTAAGGGCCAGGGCTCCCGTGCGTAAGGGGCCTATTTCTTGTTCTTCGCCTCGCCGCCGTCGGAGTCGGAGGAGAGGGCGGCGATGAACGCCTCCTGGGGGACCTCGACGCGCCCCACCATCTTCATCCGCTTCTTCCCCTCCTTCTGCTTCTCCAGCAGCTTCCGCTTCCGGGAGATGTCACCGCCGTAGCACTTGGACAGGACGTCCTTGCGCATGGCCCTGACCGTCTCCCTGGCGATCACGCGGGAGCCGATGGCGGCCTGGATCGGGACCTCGAACTGCTGCCGGGGGATGAGCTCCCGGAGCTTCGCGGCCATCCTGACGCCGTAGGCGTACGCCTTGTCCTTGTGCACGATCGCGGAGAACGCGTCCACCTTGTCGCCGTGCAGCAGGATGTCGACCTTGACCAGGGCGGCGGCCTGCTCGCTCGTCGGCTCGTAGTCGAGCGAGGCGTAGCCGCGGGTCTTGGACTTCAGCGCGTCGAAGAAGTCGAAGACGATCTCGGCCATCGGCAGCGTGTAGCGCAGCTCGACGCGCTCCTCGGAGAGGTAGTCCATGCCCTGCATCACGCCGCGCCGCGTCTGGCAGAGCTCCATGATCGCGCCGATGTACTCGCTGGGCGAGATCAGCGTCGCCCGCACCACCGGCTCGCGCACGTCCGCCACCTTGCCCGTGGGGAACTCGCTGGGGTTGGTGACCGTGTACTCGGTGCCGTCCTCCATGGTGACCTGGTAGACCACGTTCGGGGCGGTGGCGATGAGGTCGAGGCCGAACTCGCGCTCCAGGCGCTCCCTGATGACCTCCAGGTGCAGCAGGCCGAGGAAGCCGACGCGGAACCCGAAGCCCAGCGCCGCCGAGGTCTCCGGCTCGTAGACGAGGGCCGCGTCGTTGAGCTGGAGCTTCTCCAGGGCGTCGCGCAGGGCCGGGTAGTCGGAGCCGTCGATCGGGTAGATGCCGGAGAACACCATCGGCTTGGGGTCCTTGTACCCGCCCAGGGCCTTGGTGGCTCCGCCGCGCTGGAAGGTGACCGTGTCGCCGACCTTGGACTGCCTGACGTCCTTGACGCCGGTGATCAGGTATCCGACCTCGCCGACCGCGAGGCCGTCGGCGGCGGTCATCTCCGGGGAGTTGACGCCGATCTCCAGCAGCTCGTGGGTGGCGCCGGTGGACATCATCGCGATGCGCTCGCGGCGGCCGAGGCGGCCGTCGACGACCTTCACATAGGTGACGACGCCGCGGTAGGCGTCGTAGACCGAGTCGAAGATCATCGCGCGGGCGGGGGCGTCGGCGACGCCGACCGGCGGCGGGACCTGGCGGACCACCTCGTCCAGCAGCTCGGCGACGCCCTCGCCGGTCTTGGCGGAGACGCGCAGCACGTCGCCGGGGTCGCAGCCGATGAGGTGGGCGAGCTCGGCGGCGAACTTGTCGGGCTGGGCGGCGGGCAGGTCGATCTTGTTGAGCACGGGGATGATCGTGAGGTCGTTCTCCATCGCCAGGTAGAGGTTGGCGAGGGTCTGCGCCTCGATGCCCTGCGCGGCGTCGACCAGCAGGACGCAGCCCTCGCAGGCGGCGAGGGAGCGGGAGACCTCGTAGGTGAAGTCGACGTGCCCCGGGGTGTCGATCATGTTCAGCACATGAGGGGTGGCGTCCTCCGACGCCCAGGGCATCCTGACCGCCTGGGACTTGATCGTGATGCCGCGCTCGCGCTCGATGTCCATCCTGTCGAGGTACTGGGCACGCATCTGGCGCAGGTCGACGACACCGGTGAGCTGGAGCATCCGGTCGGCGAGGGTCGACTTGCCGTGGTCGATGTGCGCGATGATGCAGAAGTTGCGGAGGAGAGCCGGGTCGGTGCGGCTCGGGTCCGGCGCGTTCGAGGTGATCGCGGGCACGCGGGGTCCTGTCGGGTCATGGCTGAGGGGCGTTTGGTCCCTTCCATGGTCCCATGCGGACGGGGCGGCTTCCGATTGGGAACGGGGCGAGGGCCGCTGGTACGCTGGCCCACTGTGTCCGTTCAGGGCGCACTCCTTTTCTTTTCCCTCAGCTCCCCAGAAGGCTCATTCGTGGCGAACATCAAGTCCCAGATCAAGCGGATCAAGACGAACGAGAAGGCCCGCCTGCGGAACCAGGCGGTCAAGTCCGAGGTCAAGACGGCCGTCAGGAAGGCCCGCGAGGCCGTGGCCGCCGGCGAGTACGAGGCCGCCGAGACCGCCCGTCGCGAGGCCGCCCGCAAGCTCGACAAGGCCGTGAGCAAGGGCGTGCTCCACAAGAACAACGCGGCCAACAAGAAGTCCGCGCTCGCCGCCCAGGTCAACGCGCTCCAGAGCTGAACGAGCTGAAAGCGCCGGGCTCCTCCGCGAGCCCGTGGGCCGTCACGGCCCGGCGCGACACCGGTCCGGTCCGCGGCCCCTCTCTCCGCCCGGCCGGTGCGCACGATCGAGGCACCGCGCTGATCCCAACGTTCGCCACGCGGGTGCGGTGCCCCTCCGCGCGACCACTGACGTGATGGCCCCTGGCCGCCTCCTGGCGGCCGGGGCCTTCGTCGTTCCGCGGTCGCGCCGTGGTCGCGCCGTGGTCATTCCGCGGTCGTGCCGTGGTCGTGCCGTCCCGCCGGTCCGGGGCGGGGGGGCGTGCGGGAGCGCGCCTGGGCGCGCGGACGCACACGGGGCGAAAGGGGCGCTCAGCGGGAACGCGCGGAGGACGCGATGGCGACCACCGCCTTCTCCAGCGCGTACGCCGGGTCGTCGCCCCCGCCCTTGACCGCGGCGTCGGCGTCGGCGACGGCCCGGATCGCCCGGGAGACCCCGTTCGCCGACCAGCCGCGCATCTGCTGCCGCACCCGGTCGATCTTCCACGGCGGCATGCCCAGCTCCCGCGCCAGGTCGGCGGGGCGCATGCCGCCGGGCGCCGAGGCCAGCTTCCCGATGGCGCGCACGCCCTGGGCGAGGGCGCTGGTGACCAGGACGGGGGCGACGCCGGTGGCCAGCGCCCAGCGCAGCGCCTCCAGGGCGTCGGCAGTCCGGCCCTCCACGGCCCGGTCGGCGACGGTGAAGCTCGACGCCTCGGCCCGGCCGGTGTAGTACCGCGCGACCACTTCCTCGTCGATCGTGCCCGGCACGTCCGAGGCCAACTGGGAGCAGGCGGAGGCGAGCTCGCGCAGATCGCTGCCGATGGCGTCGACCAGGGCCTGGCAGGCGCCGGGTGTGGCGCTGCGCCCGGCCACGCGGAACTCGGCGCGGACGAAGGCCAGCCGGTCGGCGGGCTTGGTCATCTTCGGGCAGGCGACCTCGCGGGCCCCTGTCTTGCGGGCGGCGTCGAGCAGCCCCTTGCCCTTGGGGCCGCCCGCGTGCAGCAGCACCAGCGTGATCTCCTCGGCGGGGGAGGCCAGATACGCCTTGACGTCCTTCACCGTGTCCGCGGCGAGGTCCTGGGACTGCCGGACGACGACCACCTTGCGCTCGGCGAACAGGGAGGGGCTGGTGAGCTCGGCGAGCGTCCCTGGCTGGAGATCGCCGGGGCCGAGGTCGCGGACGTCGGTGTCCGCGTCGGCGGCGCGGGCGGCGGCGACCACCTGCGCGACGGCCCGGTCGAGCAGCAGTTCCTCCTGTCCCACGGCGAGGGTGACCGCGGCGAGCGCGTCGTCGGACCCGGTCGTTCTGGCAGCCATGGGCCCAGCATCCCACGCGCCTGTGACAGTGGGCAGAATGGCCGGGTGACCCCTGAGCGACACGTGCTGGTGCTGCCCGACCGCGACGCCGCGGAGGAGGTGGCGGCCGAGCTCGCCGAACGGCTCGGACTCGACGAGGAGCCGCGGCCGGTCAGGGAGGCCCTGGCCGGGGAGGACGACGCCGAGGACGCCCAGTGGCTCGTGGTCCTGGACGCCCTGCCCGCGGGGGAGGAAGGGGCCCAGGACGCCGCGGCCTCCCTGGACGCCGGGGCCCTGGCGGCGCTGGCCGAGCGGCACGACGGCTGGCTCGAACGCGGCTAGGGTGCGTCGTTCCCTAACCCGCCCGCGCCGCCCGGCGCTTGGCCCCCGCCGGGGCGCGGGGCACGGGTGTGCCGCGGGCCGGGATGCGGACCGTGATGTCGAGGCCCCCCTCCGGGCGCGCGACGGTGGTGATCTCGCCGCGGTGGGCCGTGACGACGGCGCGGACGATGGACAGGCCGAGCCCCGCGCCGCCGTCCCCCCGCGCGCCGTCGTGCTCGCCGCGCACGAACGGCTCCAGCAGCCCGGCCGCCGCGTCCGGGGAGACGTGCCGCCCCGTGTTGGCGACGCGCAGGAACGCCAGCCCGTCCACCCCGCCGGTGGTGACGGCGACCCGGCCCCCCGAGCGGTTGTACCGCAGGGCGTTGTCCACCAGGTTCCCCGCCATGCGCTCCAGCAGGACCGGCTCCCCGGCGACCGGCGCGGGCGACAGGTCGGTGAACAGCTCGACGTTCCGGGCCGCGGCCTCCGGAGCGGCGGCGTCGAGGGCGACGGCGGCGGCGCCGGCGAGGTCCGCGGGGAGCCGCCCGCCGGGGGCGGCCTGGCTGCGGGCCAGGGCCAGGAGCCCGTCGAGCGTGCGGCGGCTCTGCTCGACCGCGGCCCTGATGTCACCGGCCATGGTGCGCAGTTCCTCCGTGCTCGGCTTTCCGTCGAGGGTGACGTCGATGGCGGTGCGCATGGTGGTCAGCGGGGTGCGCAGCTCGTGGGCGGCGTTGGCCGTGAACAGCCGCTGGCTCTCCAGCGCCTGGTCGCGTTCCGCGATGCCGTGCTGGATGCGGTCGAGCATCCCGTTGACCGTGTCGGCCAGGCCGGAGAGCTCGTCCGCGGGCGCGGTGACCGGCACGCGCTCCGACAGGTCCTCCGCGGAGAGGCGCTGGGCGGTGGCGGAGATCGCCCGGATCGGCCGCAGCACCCGCCCGGCCACCAGCCAGCCGAGCAGGGCGGCCAGCACCGTCACCACCGTGAGCGCGATCGCGGCCTGCGTCAGCAGCGCGGACAACGTGTCCCCGCGCGCCGCCTCGGCGAGGTCGGGAAGTGCGGGCGGGGCGGGTGGCCCGGTGGCGTCGGCGGGGCCGGGCGCCTCCTCGGCGGCGGAGGGCGGCCTGCGGTCCAGGAGCCAGCGGGTCTTGAGGTCGCGCCGCATCAGGAGGTAGGTCAGCGCGGTCATCACCACGCCCGCGGCCAGCACGAGGGCGGTGTAGAGGAGCGCGAGCCTGCTGCGGGCGGTGAGCCGGAGCGGCCGGAGCGGCGGGCGGGGGAGGGTCAGTCGGCGGCGCACGGCCGGATCCGGTAGCCGGCGCCGGTCACGGTGGCGATGAGCGGCGGGTCGCCGAGCTTGCGGCGCAGCGTGCCGACCGTGATGCGGATGGCGTTGGTGAACGGGTCGGCGTGCTCGTCCCACACCTTGTCCAGCAACGTCTCGGCGCTGACCACGTCTCCCTCGGCGGCGAGCAACTGCTCCAGCACGCCGAACTCCTTCGGCGTCAGGTGCAGCAGCCGGCCGTCGCGCTCGGCGGTGCGCCGCGCCGGGTCCAGGACGACGCCGGCGGCGCGCAGCACGGGAGGGCGCGCGCGGGAGGCGCGTCGCACCAGCGCCCGCACGCGCGCGACCAGCTCGGAGAACGCGAACGGCTTCCCCAAGTAGTCGTCCGCGCCCAGGATCAGGCCCTCGACGCGGTCCTGGACGGCGCCCGAGGCGGTGAGCATCAGGATCCGCGAGGTGCCGCGCTGGGCCAGCGTCCGGCAGACGGTGTCGCCGTGCATCTTCGGCAGACCCCGGTCGAGGACGACCACGTCGTACGGCGTGACCGCGCACTTGTCGAGGGCGGTCACGCCGTCGAGCGCGATGTCGACGGCGAAGCCGTGCTTGCGCAGCCCGACCGCGATGTATCCGGCCAGGGGCTGCTCGTCCTCGACCAGCAGTACCCGCATCCGGTCAGGATTCCAGCCGGGGGATATGGGCCGTGTATGGAACGACGATCGGCCGCCGAGCGGGGGGAGCGCCGTAGAAGTGGCTGTCATGACAACGACGCGACGGTCGGTACTCGGCCTGATAGGGGCGGCCCCCGTGGCCGCCGGTGGTGTGATGGCGGTCGCGGGGAACGCGCACGCCGGGTCGGGGACCGGCTCCGTTCCCCGCGACCTGCGCCCGGGGGGTGCTCTCGACCGGCTCATCGCCGAACTGGCGGAACGGGACGAGTTCTCCGGAAGTGTGCTGGTGGACCACCGGGGGCGGACCGTTCTGGCCCGCTCCCATGGGATGGCCAACAGAGAGGAGTCGATTCCGAACGGACCCGATACCGCGTTCATCCTCGGCTCGATCAACAAGATCTTCACGTCGGTCGCCATCGCTCAGCTCGCCGAGCAGGGCGCACTGGGCTACGGCGACACGCTGGGCGCCCGCATCGGCGGCTTCCCTCCCGAGATCGCGGAGAGGGTCACGCTCCACCAGATGCTCACCCACACCTCGGGGATGGGCGACTTCCACCGGACCGCCGCCTACCGGGAACAGTCCCCCGCCTGGGACAGCGCCGAGGAGGTGATGCGGGGGATCACGCAGATCGTCAGGGAGTTGCCGCTGGACTTCGAACCGGGCACGCGCGCGTCCTACAGCAACTCCGCCTACCACGTCCTCGGGGCCGTGGTGGAGGAGGTCTCGGGGGTGCCCTACCACGACTACATCCGGGACCGCGTCCTGGACGCGGCCGGGATGGACGCCAGCGCGTTCCACACCCGGACCCAGTGGCACGCGACGCCGGAGATCGCACGGCCCTACGCGCTCCAGAACGGCGGGGAACTGGTCGAGGTCATCGACGCGCACGGCTTCATCGGCACCCCGGCGGGCGGCGCCTTCTCGACCTGCGGGGATCTGGCGCGTTTCGCCAGGGCCCTGCTGGCCGGGGATCTGGTGGGCCGGGCCCACGCCGACCTGCTGCTCTCCCCCAAGCGCCCGTTCAACGCGGGGTCCGAGGGTGAGTCCGGCGGCGGGGAGTCCACGACCAGCGCCCCGGAGCCGGGCGAGATGGTGTTCGAGGCGTATGGCGCGCTCAGCTTCCTGACCGGGGGCCGCTGGATGATCCAGCGCGGCGGCGGCTCGCCGGGGGTGTCGACCAACCTCCAGTTCTTCCCCTCCGACGCGGGCTGGGCCGTGGTGGTGCTGAGCAACTACGGCGAGCGGGCGGCGACGCCCATCGCGGAGATGGCCCGCCGGATCCTCACCTCCTGAGGCTCACCGCCGGCACGAGGACCGCCCGCCCCGGCACCCGGCCCGTCCGCCTCGCCGGGCCGCCGGGCGCCGGGGCGGGCGCTCCCCTCGGCCGTGGGGCGCGAGGTCCTCCGCCGCCCCGCCGGGGTCACGCTGCGGGGGTCATGCCGCGGGGGCGACGTCGTGGCGGTCGGGCGCGGGCAGGTCGCGCAGCGCGGGTATGGGCGAGGGCAGGAGCCACAGCAGGGAGAGCGCGCCGCCTATGGTGCCTATCCACAGGCTGGGCCGCAGGCCGATGGCGGTGCCCAGCGCGCCGCCCGCGAGGGCGCCCAGCGGGCGGAAGCCGTGGTTGAGCATGCGGTAGGCGCCGGTGATGCGGGCCCGCATGGCGTCGGGCATGAGGGCCGCCTGGAGCGAGCCGCCGACGATGTCGACGAGCATGACGCCGACGCAGGAGAGGAATTCGGCGAGGCAGAGCATGCCGATCACCACCGGCATGGGGCCGTCGGCGAGGGGGATCAGCATGAGGGGCAGCGTGAAACCGGCGAACCCCAGCACGGCGGTCCTGCCGATGCCGAGCCTGCGCGCCACGGGTTCCGTGAGGACGACGCCGACCAGTCCGCCCGTCGCCCCGACGCCGAGTGCCAGGCCCAGCATGCCCGGTGAGACCCCGAGTTCGGTGGTGACGTAGAGGACGAACAGGGTGTGGAAGATGAAGTTGAAGAACTGGAGGGTGCCTGCGGCGGCGAACATGGCCCGCATGTACGGGTTCTTCAGGACCCAGCGCAGCCCCTCGGTGAAGTACCCCTTGGCGGCCGGAGCGGGCGGGGGCTCGGCCGGGGCGACGCGGGACAGGAAGCCCGCCGAGAGCAGGTAGGTCAGTGCGGTGGCCACCAGCGCGAACGGCGCGGTGAGGACGTGGACCATGACGCCGCCGGCGCTGGGGCCGCCGACGTAGGCGAGGGCACGGCTTCCGTTGAGCAGGGACTGCCCCTGCACGAACTGGCTGGTGGGGACGAGCGAGACGAACAGCGTGGCGTTGCAGACGTCGAAGAACACGGTCAGGACGCCGATGGCGAAGGCGACGCAGTAGAGCTGGGGGAGGGTGAGCAGGCCCAGGAGGTGGGCGAGGGGGATGGAGACGATCAGCAGCGCGCGGCCGAGGTCGGTGGCGACCATGACGCGCCGCCGCCGGGAGCGGCGGTCCGCCCACGCCCCGGCGGGGAGCGACAGGAGGAGGGCGGGCAGCAGCTCCAGGGTCTTCAGCAGGCCCATCTGGGCGGCGTCGGCGTCCAGGACGAGGACCGCGGCCAGGGGGATGGCGATCAGGGAGATCTGGTCGCCGACCAGGGAGACGGACTGGCCGGTCCAGTACCTGCGGAACGCGCGGTCGCGCAGCAGCTCCGGAACGCGTGCGGCGAGCCCGTTCATCCCGGGCCTCCTCCCGGCCTCTCCTGGCGGTGCCGGAAGGCGATGCGCAGGAAGTCCACCAGTTCCGCGCCCTCGGGCCGCAGCGCCGGGTCGGTCAGGCGGGGAGCGAACTCCTCGACGAGCTCCCTGATCCGGTCGCGCAGGGAGGTCAGCTCGGCGGCGGTGAGCCAGACGACCGCGTCGCCGAACTCCTCGGCCTCCCGCCACTCCCCGGGCAGCGCGTCGCGGGTCTCGATGGCGCGGGTGATCCGCTCGAACCACAGCTCGGCCACGGTGGTGCTCAGCGCCTTGGACGCCTCGGCGACGGCCGGGTCGTCGGCGTCGTCGGGCCAGGAGGTGTAACGGGCGGTGGCGCGCCAGGGCTTCTCCCGGCCGGTGCCGCCCCGGGCCTCATCCACCAGCCCGTACTTGGCGAGCATCCGCAGGTGGTAGGAGCAGCTGGCCACCGACTGGCCGGTGAGCTCGGCCGCCTGGGTCGCCGTCAGCGGCCCGCTCATGCGGAGCAGGCCGACCAGCCGCATCCGGGTGGGGTGGGTGAAGGCCCGCAGAGCCTGCGGATCGGTCAGGTGGACATGTGAGGTCGGGTCGTCGGGATCGGGCCGCGATCCTGGTCGTGGCCGCGGTCGCGGTCGTGGTCGTGGTTGTTCTGGGGTCTCCGCCATGATGTAAAGCTACCTTTAGAAAGAATGCTTTAGCAAGATACCTTTAGAAAGGAGTCTCTATGAGCCGTGCCGGGTGACCCCCCGCGGGCCGTCGCGAGCCGCCGTGACGGCAAGCGCCCCCTGGGTGTCGGTCCGCAGCACCGCGGCTCCCACCGCCTCCAGCTCGGCGACCGTGCCGGGTGCGGGATGGCCATAGCGGTTCTCCTCGCCGCAGGAGATCAGGGCCAGCCGGGGCCGCAGCCGGTCGAGCAGCGGCGCGTGCTGCGCAGCCGAGCCGTGGTGGGCCACCTTCACCACGTCCACCTCGGACAGCTCGGGACGCTCCGCCAGCAGCCGCCGCTGGGCCTCGGGTTCGAGGTCGCCGGGGAGGAAGAGGGTCAGCCGCCCGGCACGCACCAGCAGCGTGACGCTGGCGTCGTTCGCCCCGAACCCGGCGGCCCCGGCGTCCACGGGCGGCCAGAGCACCTGCCAGCTCAGCTCCTCGCCGACCCGGCGCCGCTCCCCCGGCGTGGCCGTCCCCACACGGACCCCGGCCTCCCTCGCCACGCGGTCGACGAACGCCGCCTGCTCGGGCGCCTCCCGCACGCTCGACGTCTGGATGGCGTCCACCGTCCGGCCCCTCAACACCCCCCGCAGCCCCCCGACATGGTCCGCGTGGAAGTGGGTCAGCACCAGCAGCGGAACGTGCCGCACGCCCAGGTCCCGCAGGCAGCGGTCCACGGCCGCGGGCTCGGGCCCCGCGTCCACCACCAGCGCCGAGCCCGCCCCGGCCGCCAGCACCAGCGCATCGCCCTGCCCGACGTCGCAGGCCACCAGCCGCCAGCCCGGCGGTGGCCAGCCCGTCAGCAGCCTGACCAGCGGCGGCGGCCGAAGCACCGCGACCAGCACCAGCAGCACGCAGAGCGCGGCCAGCCACGGCCGACGCGGCAGCCGACCGGTCAGGACCAGGACGGCGGGCATGGCCACCGCCAACAGCGCGGCACCGGCCCAGCCGCCGGGCCACGCCAGCTCGGCGCCCGGCAGCTCCGCGCCCGTCCTGGCGACGGCCGCGATCCAGCGCACCGGCCAGCCGGCGAGCCGGGCAAGGGCCTCGGCCACCGGCAGGGCCAGGGGAGCGGCGACCAGGACTCCCCAGCCCAGCACCACCGCCGGGGCGACGGCGGGCGCCGCCAGCACGTTGCACGGGATCGCCACCAGGCTGGTGCTCGCCGCGAACACGGCGATCACCGGCGCGCACACCGCGTGGGCCGCCGCGGCGGCCGCCAGCGCCTCGGCCACCCGCCCCGGGACGCCCCGCGCCCGCAGCGACCCGCTCCAGCGCGGCGCCACGGTGAGCAGCGCGCCGGTCGCCAGCACCGAGAGCAGGAAGCCGAACGACCGTGCCAGCGCGGGCTCCCAGAGGATCAGCAGCAGGACGGCCGCCGCCAGCGCGGGCAGCAGCGAACGGCGCAGCCCGGTGGCGAGGGACAGCAGCGCGATCCCGCCGCACGCCGCAGCGCGCAGCACGCTCGGCTCGGGGCGGCAGACCACCACGAAGGCCAGCAGCAGCCCGCCGCCCAGCACGGCGGTCGTGCGCAGCGGTATGCCGAGCCGGGCGGCGAGCCCGCCGCGCTCGGTGCGCGCCGCGGCCCCCGGACTCCCGATCAGCAGCGCCAGGACGATCGCCACCTGGCTGCCGCTGACCACCACCAGGTGCGTCAGACCCGTGGCCTGCACCGCCTCGTCCAGCTCCGGAGAGATGCCCGAGTCGTCGCCGATGACCAGGGCCGGGAGGAGCGCCCCCGCATCGCCCGGCAGCACCGAGGCGGCCTCCCGCAGCCCGTCCCGCAGGCGCCCGGCGAACCGCTGGCGCCCGCTCGGCTTCCCGGTCACCACCGGCGCCCCCGCGTCCGCCACGCGCAGCACCGCCGTCAGCTCCCAGGCCCGCCCCGGCATCGGCGGCGCGACCCCGGCCTCGACCACCAGCCGGGTCGAGGGCAGCAACCGCAGCCACTCACCGGCCCGTTCGGTCTCGGCGACCAGCAGGACCGGCGAGGAGAGGGACCGCTCGTCTCCCTCGCCCGCCCGGACGCGCGTCGCCTCGGCCGCCACCAGCACAGGCCGCGGCGCCCCCTCCCCCGCGCCAGGGCGGGGCCGCGCGGAGCGCGGATCGCCGGTCAGCGTCACCTCCACCGTGACCCGCCGCCCCGCCAGCTCGGGGAGCGGGCCACCGGTGACCGCGGCCCGGTGCAGCCCCGCCACCGCCGCCCCGGCCGCCGCGCACAGCAGCGCCAACGCCGCGGCCACCAGCAC
>NZ_LAVK01000206.1 GCF_001083795.1 Streptomyces sp. SBT349 | reverse complement strand
CCCCCACCCCCTACGTCACCACCAGCGAGAACTCGTACAGATCCCCCCGGCACAACGACTCCCCGTACTCCACAACGTGCCCGGTGCCGTCGAACGCGGTCCGCCGCACCAGCAGTGCCGCCGAGCCCTCCCGTACCCCCAGCAGTCCCGCCTGGCGGCCCGTCACGTTGACCGCCCTGATCTGCTGCGTGGCCCGCGCCACCCGCACCCCGAACGTGTCGCGCAGCACCTCCGACAGCGACCCTTCGAGCAGCGGGGCGTCCAGCCCGGGGAAGCGCTCCGCCGACAGGTACACCGTTTCCAGGCAGACGGGGAACCCGTCGCCCAGGCGCAGCCGTTCGATGCGGTGCAGCGCGGTGCCCGGGTCCACGCCCAGCGCCGTGGCCTGGTGGAGGTCGGCCTCGATCCGTTCGGCGGCGAGCAGTTCGGAGCTGGGCCGGTAGCCGCGTGCCCGCAGGTCCTCGGAGAACGAGGTGAGCGCCGACGTCTTGGTGATCTGCGGATGCGAGACGAACGTGCCCACGCCCCGCACGCTGCGGATCAACCCCTCCTCGCGCAGCGCCTGGAGCGCGCGCCTGGCCGTCGACCGGCTGACCCGGTACCGCTCGGCCAGGCTCCGTTCCGTGGGCAGCGCCTCGTCCGGCTGCATCCGCGCGATGTCGGCGGCCAGCCGCCGCCGCAGCGCCTCGTGCTTGAACGCGTCGTTCCCCTCCGGACGGTCCTCGCCCCGTCCGTCGTTCGCGCGTCTTTCCTCGACCGTCACATCCGTCTCCGCGGCTCGCACGTGTCTGCTATCCGAGATTGTCGCGGTAACGGGCCAGGAGCGTGCGCGCGACGTCGGGCGTCGCGCCCGCTGGCGCGTCCTCGCGCGGGGGCGCCGGGTCGCCGGTGGTGGCGATCCACCGCTCCTCCCAGGCGATCAGCTCCGCCTCGAACTCCTCGGCGGGAAAAGGGGATCCGGCGGCCAGGGCCCCGGCGACCCGCTCGTGCCAGCGCCGCCAGCGCGGGAGGTGGAAGGAACGCACCAGGCCCGCCCAGTGCCGTCCCGCGTAGTCGTGCAACTCGCTGGTGCCGTGGCCCCACACGGTGAGGATCCGCCGGGCGTTCGCCTCGTAGAGCGCGGCCTCGGCGGGCGTCCCGGCCCAGCTCCGCGCGTCCGCCAGCCAGTCGTCCAGCTGGTACTCGGGCCGGGTGGCCAGGATCGCGTCCAGGTCGGCGACGGCGGTCAGCAGCGCGTTCGCCGCCGCGTCGAACGCGCCGGCGTCCCGCGCCAGCGCCGCGTCCGCCGCCCGCTCCTGCCAGGCGCACGCCGCGTGGGTGAGCAACTGGGCGGTGACGTCGCACAGGTCGCGGCCGAGCGGCCCCGCGCCGTCCTCGTCCCTCGCCTCGGCGGCCAGCAGCGCCGCCGCCTCGGCCAGGCCCGGCGGGGGCGTGGGGGAGGCGGGCGTCGCCAGGTGCACGGGCAGCCCGGGGCGCAGGTCCCCCCTCAGCGTGGGGCGGCAGACGACGACCGAGCCCGGCGGGCCGGGGCCCTCCACGGCGTAGACGGAGGCGTGCAGCAGCTCCCAGGCGCGCACCAGCCCCGGCGTCCGGCGGCCGTACCTGGCCTCGACCCAACCGCCCAGCCAGGCGGGCACGTTGTCGACGCGGCCGTGCCAGGCCACGTCGGCGAGCAGCTCGTAGAGCACCGGGTCGGAGCCGAACGCCTCCATGCTCGCGCCGATCCCGGACAGCGAGCCGCCGTCCCGGTCGGCGCCCGCCTCGGCCGGTCCCGTGGCGACCTCGTCGAGCCGCCCGTACATCCCCGGCCGGCCGCCCAGGCTGTGCAGCGCGCACCAGACCCATGGTTTGCCCCGGTACCCGCCGGTGCGCCGCCAGACCGGCCGGTGCTCGGCCCACAGGTCGAGGACCAGCATCCGGTCGTCCGGGACGGCGCCGAGGAAGGCCGCGGTCCGCTCCGGCGTCCAGTAGTCGGAGAGGTAGGAGAACGGCCACGCCTGGAGCACCCAGGTCGCCCGGTCGTCCACGGCGGTCATCGCTCCGTGGACGGCGCGCGCCACGCGGGCCACGCCCTCCGGGTCGTCGGCGGGGGGCGTCGTCTCGATGAACGGGTCGGCGGCATAGAGGTGGTCGGTGCCGAACAGCGCGGTCTGCTCGGTCAGCAGGGCCGTTCCGAACTCCTCGAACAGCGGGTCGCGGGGATCGAGCAGGGTGACCTCGAAGTCCCACCAGGGCAGGGTTTTCGCTGCGGCGCCGCGGGCCGCCGCCAGCTCCGCCGGGACATGGCCGGAGAAGCCCTGGAGGACCGGGCGCATGCCGAGGGAACGCTCCCGGTCCAGGATCCGGCGGCCGAGCGCGGCGTGGTCCTCGATCCAGCTCCGCGGCAGCGGGCCGCCCCATCCGGCGGCCGAGGCGAGCCAGTTCCACGGGAGCCAGGCCGGGCCGCCGAGGAAGCGCCGCGCCGCCTCGTCGTCCAGCCCCGCGTTCATCAGGGTCCGGTGCCAGGCGGCCTCCGCGCCGGTCATGGCCAGCGGGGTGGTCACCCCGTGCAGCGCCATCCAGTCGATGTGCCGCTGCCAGCGCTCCCAGTCCCAGAACGCGGTGGTGTACCCGAAGGTGCAGACGTTGAAGTGGTAACGGTGCCGGTAGGGCGAGGCGACCCGGGCGGGCGTGCCGGTGCGGGGCAGGCGCTCCGGCAGCGTGGGGACGGGGGCGTCCCAGGTGACCTGCGTCCGGCAGGCCGTGCGCAGATACCAGCGCAGGGCGGAGGCGACCGCGACCCCGCTGGACCCGGCGAGGGTCACGCCCCCGGCGTCCGCGTCCACCTCGAACCAGTCGGCCGCGCCGCTGTCGCCCGGGACCACCCGGGCGGTGAACTCCCCGGCCCGCTCGCCGAGGACGCGCCCGAGCAGGAGGCGGGCGGCCGTGCCGTGGTCCTCGCCGGGTTCTTCCGGTGGCGTCGTCATCGTCAGGGTCCGCTCCCGCGTGAGGCTGCGCGTTCATCCGTGGTACGTACCACGAGCGGTCAGGCTAGGTGGCCTGGCCGAGGGGGTCAAGGGCTGAGCTGCGGGAACAGAGGTGCCTCGGGGGTCTGGTGCGCTCTCGACGTCCTCTGGTACGGTCCACAGCACTTCGGACGAGCGAGTGACGGGAAGGTGGGAGAGGACGCGATGCGGTCGATACCGAACGCCGCGGCACCCGCCGCGGTCCGTACCACGGGCCCCGGCCCCGGCCTCCCCGCCGGCGCCGTGACGGTCGCCGTCGACGGCGGGAAGACGGGCTGCCGGGCCGCGCTCTTCTCGGGGGCGACCCGGGTGGCCACGGTCGAGGGACCGGGTCTGCCGCACCCCGACGAGCCGGGCGCGGCACGGGTGATCGCGGCCCGCGTCCGCGCCCTGGTGGACCTGCTGCCGGAGGCGGCCCACCGCCCGGCCGCCCTGGTCGCCGGGCTCACCGGCGTCACCGGCCACCCGGCGAGCGCCGCTGACCTCCCCGCCCGCCTCCGGGCGGCGGGCGCCGACGCCGGGACCGTGATCGTCTGCGGCGACATCGTCACCTCCTACGCCGGTGCCCTCGGCCCCCGGCCCGGCGTCGTCCTGGCCGCCGGCACCGGGACGATCGTCCTCGGCGTCGGCCCCGACGCGCGCACCGCCGTCGTCGACGGCTGGGGCCATCTGCTCGGCGACGCCGGAAGCGGCTGGGACATCGGGCGGCGCGCCCTCGACCTGGCGCTGCGCGAGGAGGACGGCAGGGGAGGCTCCCCGGCCCTGTGGGCCCTCGCGGTCCGGCGCTTCGGCCCGCTGCACGCCCTGCCCGCCCGCCTCGCCGCCGCCGAGCGCCCGGCCGAGGCCGTCGCGGCGTTCGTCCCGGACGTCGCCAGGGCCGCCGCGGCGGGCGACGGCCCGGCGCGTTCGCTGCTCGCGGACGCGGGGCGCGAGCTGGCGGCGGCGGTCGCGGCGGCGGCCGGGCTCACCCACCCCCACGACGGCACCGCGCCCATCCCCGTCGCCTGGACCGGCGGCCTCACCCGCTCCGGCGACCTCCTCACCGGCCCGCTCGCCCGCGAACTGGCCGCCCTCCTGCCCCGCGCCGCGCTCACGCCCCGGCGCGGCGACGCCCTCGACGGCGCACTCGCCCTCGCACGCGACCCAGGACCGCTCCATCCGCTTCTGCACCGCGCAGGCTCGACACCCCAGGTGGCCTCCTCCCCATGAACGCCGAACCCGCCTCCGCCGATCTCCTCTACTTCGACGCCCTCAGGGCCGGCCTCGCCACGCTCGCCGAGGCCGAGCGGCCCGCCATCGACCGCGCCGCCCGCGCCATGGCCGCGAGCATCGCGGCCGGGGGCGTGGTGCACTACTTCGGCAGCGGCCACTCCCAGCTCGTCGCCCTGGAGCCGCTGATGCGCGCGGGCGGCCTGGCGCCCGTCAACGTCGTCGCCGACCCGGCGCTCTCCCCGACCGCCCCCCGCCACGCGGGCGCCGCCGAACGCGTCAGCGGCTACGCGGCGGCGATCCTCCCCACCGCCGGCATCAGGCCGGGCGAGGTCGTGATCGTCGTCTCCAACTCCGGCATCAACCCGGTGCCCGTCGAATTCGCCCTCGGCGCCCGGGAGTCGGGGGCCACGGTGGTGGCCCTCACCAACCGCGCCCACTCGCTGGCGGCCCGGCCCCGGCACGCGGGCGGGCGGCGGCTGCTGGACGTCGCCGACATCGTCATCGACACCCACGGCCGCCCCGGCGACACCGTGGTGCCCCTCGGCGAGCACGCCGTCGGCGCCCTGTCCACGGTGGTGGGCGCCGCCCTCGTCAACGCCCTCACCTGCCGCACCGCCCAACTCCTGGCCGAACTGCACGACATCACACCGCCGTTGATCATCTCGCAGAACACCGGCGGCGACGCCGAGGACCACAACCACGCGCTGCTCGAACGGGTCGGGGACCGCTGCCCCCGCGGCTGAGCCCCACCCACGCGACCGACCCGCCCCGCGAGACCGTAAGGAGGCAGACGATGACCACAACGCGCCGAGCGCGCCCCCCGCGCATCGCAGCGGCGGCGTGCGCCGTTGCCCTCGCGCTGCCGCTCACCGCCTGCGACGCGCTCACCCCCGGCAGCGACGCCGAGGCGCCGGGGCCCCGCGCCGCCCCCTCCTCGACCGCCGTGCCCGAGGAGGACATCACGCTGCGCCTCCAGTTCGCCGACGCGCCGCTGATGGTGGACGCGCTGATCGCCGCGTTCCAGGAGCGGCACCCGAACATCACCATCGAGCCGCAGTACAAGACGTTCTCCGACTACGTCAAGAACCTGAAGCTCACCATGACCTCGGACACCGCCCCCGACATCGCGCAGTACGCGGTCGGGATGAGCGACCTCGCCAGGGACGGCCACATCCTCGACCTCGCCCCGCTCCGCGAGTCCTACGGCTGGGACGCGGACGTCCCCCCGGTCAGCCTCGACCAGCTCACCGCGGGGCTGACCAGCGAGGCCACCGGCGGACCCGCCCTGTACGGCGTCCCGGCCGGGCTCTCCATGACCGGCATCTACTACAACAAGGAGCTCGCCGCGCAGGCGGGGATCGACGAACCGCCCGAGACCCTGGGCGAGTTCGAGGACCAGCTGGCCGCCGCCGAGGAGGCGGGCCTGACCCCGCTGAGCGTCGGCGCCCTCGACTCGGGCGGCCTGCACCTGTGGGCCGCCCTCCTCAACCAGATGATGCCCGTGGACGACTACGGGGACTGGGTCGACGGCGCCGAGGGTGCCACCGTCGAGACCGACGGCGCCCTGGCCGCCACCGAACGCGTCGTCGAGTGGGGCCGCGCGGGCTACTACGACGACTCCGCCAACGGCACCGGACAGGTCGACTCCACCGCCCGGTTCATCGGGGGTGACGCCGTCTTCCTCGTCAACGGCAACTGGGCCGCGGGCCAGCTGGCGGCCGGCATGGGCGACAACGTGGGCTTCTTCCCGATGCCGGGCGAACGCGCCGACGACCCCACGGTGGCCTCCGGCTTCAGCGTCTCCTACGCCGTCTCCTCCTCCACCGAACACCCCGAGGCCGCGGGCGCGTTCCTCGACTTCCTCACCTCGCCCGAGGCCGGGCGGATCATCAGCGACAACGGGTTCCTCCCCACCAACCGCGAGGGCGTGCCCGAACCGGAGGGCGTGCTCGCCGACGTCGCCGAGGGCCACGCGCGGGCGGTGGCCGACGACGGCATCACCACGTTCCCCGACTTCGCCGCCCCCGCCATGCTCGACGCGCTCCGCTCCGGCGTGCAGAAGCTCATCGCGGACCGCGTGACACCCGCCGACCACCTCGACTCACTTCAGGACGTGTGGGATGAACAACACGCGGAGTAGGCCGGTCCGCCCGGCCCCCCGCACGCGCCGGCGCGGCGCGTGGCGCGGCTACCTGTATGTGCTGCCCGCCCTGGCCGTCTACGCCGCCTTCGCGGTCCTGCCCGCCCTGCACACGGCGTACCTCTCCCTCTTCGAGTGGGACGGCGTGACGCTGGGCGAGTGGGTGGGCCTGGCCAACTACCAGGAGATATTCCAGGACCCGATCCTGCGCCGCTCCGTGGTCAACGCCCTGGTGCTGGTCGTCTTCTTCTCGGCCATCCCCATCGCGCTCGGCCTGGCGATGACGGGCCTCCTCGCGCGCTACCGGCGGCCGGGCATGGCGGCATACCGGTTCCTGTTCATGCTGCCGCAGGTCATTCCCCTGGTCGCCGTGGGCGTGACCTGGCGCTGGCTGTACGGGGACGACGGCATGGTCAACCAGGCGTTCGGCGCGGTCGGCCTCGGCGGGTTGGAACGGGCCTGGCTGGGCGACTTCGACCTCGCCCTCGTCGCCGTGGGCCTGGTCGGCACCTGGGTGCTGAGCGGCCTGTGCATGATGCTCTTCCTCAGCGGCGTGCAGAAGGTCGACCCCAGTCTCTACGAGGCGGCGCGGCTCGACGGGGCGGGCCCGGTGCGCGAGTTCGTCTCCGTCACCCTGCCGCACCTGCGGGGCGAGCTCTCCGTGGCCCTGACCGTGACCATGGTCGCCGCGCTGGCCAGCTTCGACATCGTCTACGTGACGACGAACGGCGGCCCCGGCGAGCAGACGACCGTGCCGGGCCTGCTCGTCTACCGGCTGGCGTTCTCCGACGGCAGGGTCGGCCTCGCCTCGGCCCTCGCGGTCGTCCTCGGCTGCCTGATCCTCGCCCTCGTCTTCATCGTCAACCGCCTGTCGAGGCCGGATCCGGAGGCCGCGTCATGAGCAGCGCCAGCAGTGTCAGCAGCGTCAACAGCGCCACCCGCGGTGAGCGCTGGTCGGGGTACACGCTCCTGACCGTGATGGCCATCGCGGTCGTCATCCCGTTCCTCAGCGTCTTCCTCGCCTCGGTCCAGCCCGCGGGAACGCCCGTGGTGGGCCTCGCCTGGCCCGAGCGGTGGAGCTGGGACAACTACGAACAGGCGTGGTCCGTCGCCGGGTTCTCCGACCTGATCCGCAACAGCCTGGTCATCGCGGTCGGCGTCGTTCCCGCCACCCTGGTCCTGGCCGCGCTGGCGGGCTACGCGCTCGGCACCATGCGGCTGCCCGGCGGCAACGCGGTGGCCGCCTTCTTCATCGCGGGCCTCACCATCCCGGTGGAACTGATCGTCGTCCCCCTCTACTACGACCTGCGGGGGCTGGGCCTGACCAACTCCCACCTGGGCGTGATCCTGGTGGAGATCGCGCTGTTCATGCCGTTCGGCGTCTTCTGGATGCGGACCCACTTCGCCTCCACGCCGCCCTCCCTCATCGAGGCGGCCAGGATCGACGGCGCCTCCTCGTTCACCGTGCTGGTGCGCATCCTGCTGCCGCTGGCCCGCCCCTCCCTGATGACCCTGGGCCTGCTGGTCTTCATGTGGTCGTGGAACCAGTTCCTGCTGGTGCTGGTCCTCATCCAGGACACGACGATGCACACGGCCCCCGCCGGCCTCGGCTTCTTCGTCGGCCAGAACGGCACCGACATCCCCACCCTTGCCGCCGGGACGATCATCGTGATGCTGCCGATCCTGATCCTGTTCGTCCTCTTCCAGCGGAGCTTCATCGCGGGGCTGTTGCAGGGCGCCATGAAGGGGTAGGCCGGTCCGGGCGGGCGCCGCGGGGTCAGCGGAAGTCGTCCGCGTGGTCCCTGGCCCACCGGGCGAACGTGCGGGCGGGGCGGCCGGTGACCGCCTCGGCCGTGGGGAGGGGGCCGAGCCAGGACAGGTCGAAGTCCCCCGCCGCGTGGGGGTCCGCCTCGTTGCCCTCGTAGTCGGTGAAGCCGAGCAGGAAGTCCGCGTTGTCGGCGGCGAATCCGCCCTGCCGCAGGTACAGCTCCCGCGCCTCCTCCGGGGTCACCTTCTCGAAGCGGACCGGCTCGCCGATGGCCTCCGCGATGGCGTCCACCTGGGCGCGCAGGCTGATCGGCTCGGGGCCGTTGAGGTCGTAGGCCGCCCCCAGGTGGCCGTCCTCCAGCAGCGCGGCGACGGCGACATCGGCGATGTCCCGCTCGTGCACCGGCAGCCAGGCCGCGTCCGGGTTCGGGTCGCGCACCACCCGCTCCGCCCGTATGGAGGGGCCCCACAGCTCCACCTTGTTGTGCGCGAACTCGCCCGGCCGCACATGCGTCCACTCCAGGCCCGACTCCTCGACGGCCCGCTCCACCGGCAGGTGGAACGTCGTGTCGAAGCCCCCGGTGACCGCCCCCGAGGACAGGACCACGATGCGCCGCACGCCCGCCTCCCCGGCCGCGGCGACCACCTCGCGGGCCGTCCTCGCGACGGGGAAGAGGTACATCCGCTCCACGCCCGCGAGCGCGGCCCGCAGCGAGGCCGGGTCCCCCAGATCGCCCCCGACGACCTCCGCCCCCTCGGGGAGCGTCGCCCCCGCGGGGGCGCGCGTCATCGCGCGCACCTCCACCCCCGCGCGGATGAGCTCCCCGGTCACCACCCGGCCGACCGTTCCCGTCGCGCCCGTCACCAGCACCCGCATGCCCAACCCCTCCAGAGGCCGTCCCGAATTTTCCGTATGCCGTACGGGAACGACATTACCGTATGCTCTACGGGATTGTTGACGCCGGTCACGGCCGGGCCGACGACGGGAGCGCGATGGAGGGAAGCGGGCGAGGGGACCCGGGCAGAACGCTGCGGCTGCTCTGGCGCGAGAGCGCCGGCGGCTCGGCGGCCGGCTCCCGCTCGGCGGCCGGCGGCGGTCGCGGCGACGAGGGCGGCGACGGCGCCGAGCGCCCGGCGCGCGGCAGGCGCCCGCGCGTCACGGTGGAGGACATCGTGGCCGCGGCCATGGCGGTGGCCGACCGCGAGGGCGCGGACGAGCTGACCATGAAGACGGTGGCCGCCGAGCTCCGCGTCGGCACCATGACGCTCTACACCCACGTTCCGGGCAAGGCCGAGCTCGTCGACCTGATGGTGGACGCCGCCTGGCGCGAACTCGCGCTGCCCACCGGCTCCGAGCCCCGGCCCGAGGGCTGGCGCGCGCAGGTCGAGCTCTACGCCGCCCGCATGTTCGCGGTCCACGGCCGCCACCCCTGGCTGGGCAGGATGACCACCGTGCGCCCCCCGCTGGGCCCCGGCCTGATGGCGCGCCAGGAGTTCCTGACCGCCGCGCTGAACGGCATCGGCCTCGCCCCGGCCGAGGCCGACTCCGCGGTCGTCGCCCTCGTCACCTTCGTCGACACGGCGGCGGGGATCCAGGCGGAGCACGCCCACCTGGAGCGCGTCAGCGGGCAGTCGGACGCGGACTGGTGGGGCGCGCGCCAGGAGTTCTGGCACGACATCTTCGACGAGGACCGCTACCCCGCCATCGCCCGGTCGTGGCGCGCGGGAGGGCTCTCGCGCGGCGCCGTCGAGGCCGCCGCGGGCGCGGCGCGGTTCGGGCTGCGCGGACTCATGGACGGCATCGAGGCCGCCCTGAGGCGCTGACGCGGCGCGGCAGTCCGCCCGGCTACGAGGGGCGCGCCATCTCCCGTGGCGAAAGGGCCCGTTCGGCCCGCGCCCCGGGCTCCTCCACCGCCCGGCCCCGGCCCCGGTGCCCGCCCCCGCCGGTCCGGCCGCTCCGGTGCTCGGTCGGGGACGTGCCGTAGCGCCGCTTGAAGGCGACGCTCAGCGAGAACGCGTTGGCATAGCCGACCCGGCCGGCGACCGACCCCACCGTGGCGTCCGTCTCGCGCAGCAGATCGGCCGCCAACGCCGTGCGCCAGCCCGCGAGATAGCTCATCGGCGGCTCCCCGACCAGCTCGGTGAAGCGCCGTGCGAACGCCGCCCGCGACACGCCCGCCTCGGCCGCGAGAGCGGCCACGGTCCAGCGGTGGGCGGGCCGTTCGTGCAGCAGCCGCAGCGCGCCACCCACCGACGGGTCGTCCAGCGCCCGGTACCACGCCGGGGCGTGCGTCCCCGGCCGGGCGAGCCAGCCGCGCAGCGTGGCGATCAGCAGCAGGTCGAGCAGCCGGTCCAGGACCAGTTGCTGCCCCGGCCGGGCCTTGTCCACCTCGGCCGCGACCAGTTCGAGCAGCGCCCGGTGCTCGCCGTCGCCCGCGCCGAGCACCAGCGTCCCGGGCAGCATCGCGAGCAGCCGCTCGCTGACCTCGCCCCGGCGCTCGTACGCACCGCTGAGCAGCAGCGCCGAGCCGTCCCTGCTGGTCCCGCACGTCCGCGGGCCGAGCCGGAACACCTCGCCCTCCGCCTCCTCCGCCGCCCCGTCCGGCGCGCCCGCCCCGTCCGGCGCGTCGCAGTAGTCGGCGCCGGTGACCAGGCGGCGCTGGGGAGTGGCGGGGGTGTCGGCGACGGTGAACGGGGCGGGGCCGCGCAGGATCGCCACGTCGCCGGGGCCCAGCCGGACGGGCCGCCCCGCGCCCGCCGTTCCGCCGCCCGCCGTTCCCTCGCCCGTGGGGGGAACGAGCCACGCCTCGCCGCGCACCATGGTGACCAGCGTCAGGGGCACGCCGGTGGCGAACCGCAGCGCCCAGGGCGGGTCCATGACCGCCTGCGCGAACAGCGCGCCCCGCGCCCTGACCCCGTCCAGCAGTTCGGTGAACATGTCCACCCCGCCACTGTAGATCCGCCGTGGACGCACGGACATCGATCCGATCCCCATGGCCATGGCCCGTCTCGCCGAGGGCGTCTTGACTGGGGCCCATGACACAGCAACCCCTTCTCGTCATCGGCGGAACCGGCATCACCGGCAGCAGGGTGGTGACCCGGCTCCGGGCGCGCGGAGCCGAGGTCCGCGTGGGCTCGCGCTCCGGCACGCCCCCCTTCGTCTGGCAGGACCGCGCCACCTGGGACCCGGTCCTCGGCGGCGCGCGGGCGGTGTACGTGGTGCCGCTCGACGGCGCGCTGCTCACCCGGCCCCTGGTCGAGCGCGCCGTCGAACTCGGCGTCCCGCGCATCGTGTTGCTGTCGGGCCGCGGCGTGGACGTGCCCGGCTACGCCCCGGAGACCAGCGCGCTGGGCGCGACCCACGTGGACGGCGAGGCCGCCGTGCGGGCCAGTGGCGTCGCCTGGACGATCGTGCGGCCCGGGTGGTTCGCGCAGAACTTCAGCGAGGGCTTCCTGCGGGACGACGTCCTGGCCGGGGAGCTGCGGCTGCCCGGCGGCGACGGCGCGGCCAGCTTCGTGGACGCGGAGGACATCGCGGACGTGGCGGTCGCCGCACTCACGGAGGAGGGCCACGCCGGGCGGATCTACGAGCTCTCGGGCCCACGCGCCCTGACCCTGGAGGAGGCGGCCGGGGAGATCGCCGAGGCGACGGGCCGCCCGGTGCGGTATGTGCCGCTCACGGTCGAGGAGTACACGTCCCACCTCACCGCCCAGGGCTGGTCCCCGGGCGACGCGCGGGACGCCGCCGATGCCGTGGCGCCCCTCCGGCGGGACCTGGACAGCCACCTCTCGCACGGCGTGCGGGAGGCGCTGGGCCGCGAGCCGGGGGACTTCTCGGCGTTCGTGAAGGAGGCGGTGCGGCAGGGGGCCTGGGGCGGCTGAGAATCCGGTGGCGCCGACGGGCGGCGGACGGGCGCGGGACGGGCGGTGGCCCGGGTGGCCGGGGACTCGGCCGGTTCGAGCCGGGGAGGACGGGGACCGGACGGACGGAGACCTCGTCCGCCGGGCCCTTCGGCGCGGACCCGGCTGCCGGGTCCGCGCCGCCGCGGGTCGCGGTCCTGACGGTGGCGCCGGCGCCACCGGTCGGGGAGAGTGGGGCCGAGCGACGGAAGACGGGGAGACGGGGAGACGGGGAGGCCGGGGATGAGGGTGGGCGTGGGCGTCGCGGTCGGCGTGGTGGTGATCGTCGTGGTGGTCGCCGCGAGCGTCAGCCTCGGCGACGAGCGCGCCCTCCTGCGCATCCTCGCCCTCGCCTCCGGCCTGGCGGCCCTCGCCGGCCTCCTCGGCCCCCGCCTGCGGAGGAGCCGAAGGCGCCGCCGCTGAGGCGGGGCCCGCCCCTGTTCATGTCCGGGTCCGGGTCCGGGCCACGGGGGCGAGGGGATCCGGGCGGGATCAGGTGGACTCCCGCACGATCAGGGAGGTCGGCAGGACCACCCGGTGGCGGGCGCTGCCGCGCCGGTTGATCTCCTGGAGCAGCAGCCGGGTGATGGTGCGGCCGATCTCCTCCACCGGCTGGCGCACGCTGGTGAGCGGCGGGTCGGTGTGGCGGGCCACGATCGAGTCGTCGAATCCGACCAGGGCCACGTCCTCCGGAACGCGCAGCCCGCCGCGGCGCAGCTCACCCAGGGCGCCCGCAGCCATCACGTCCGAGGCGGCGAAGACCGCGTCCAGGGAGGGGTGGCGCTCCAGCAGGGCGCGCATCGCCCGGCGCCCGCCCGCCTCGGTGAAGTCCGCGGGGACCGCGAGCGTCTCGTCCACGGCCAGCCCCCCGGCGGCGAGCGCCTCGCGCCAGCCCCGGAGCCTGCTGTGGCCGACGTCCATGTCCAGCGGCCCCGTGATCGTGCCGATCGAGCGGCGGCCCCGTTCCAGCAGGTGACGCACGGCCTCGGCGGCCCCGGCGGCGTTGTCGGAGTGCACATGGTTCAGCGGCTCGTCGGCGAAGCGGCGGCCCGCCAGGACCGTGGGCAGCCCCAGCGCCTCCAGCAGCTCGGGCAGCGGGTCGTCCCGGTGCACCGAGACCAGCAGCACCCCGTCCACGCGCCCCGCCGTCAGGAACTCGGTGAGCCGGTCGAGTTCACGCTGGTCCCGCACCAGGATCAGCAGCAGCTGGAGCTGCGTACCCGCCAGCCCGTCGCTCACGCCGCGGATGACGGCGGAGAAGTACGGCTCGGAGCCGAGGCGGCTCTCCGACTCGGGAATCACCAGGGCGACCGCGTTCGTCCGGCTGGTGACGAGCGAGCGGGCCACGGAGTTGGGCACGAAGTTGAGCTCGTCGATCGCGGCGAGCACCGCGGCCCTGGCCTCCTCGCTGACCAGCGGCGACCCGTTGAGCACGCGCGAGACGGTGGTGCGCCCCACCCCGGCCCGCGCCGCGACCGTCTTGATGGTGGGCCGCCGTTGTCCCGCCATGGCAGAACCGTTCCCCTCTCCGCGCGGCCCGCCCGCGCCCCCCTGGTCAACACA
>NZ_LAVK01000205.1 GCF_001083795.1 Streptomyces sp. SBT349 | reverse complement strand
CGCACCGCCCGACTACCCGGCGCCCTCAGTCGGGCGGCTCCACGATGGGCGCCGGGTAGTCGGGCGGTGCGCCGGCCCGCCAGGGACGGTGCACCGCCGAGCCCCTGATCCCGTCCAGCTCGGGCACCCAGCGGCGGACATAGGGCCCTCCCCGGTCCCAACGCCTCGCCTGCGTCAGGGGGTTGAGGATCCGGTTGGGGCGGGTGTCGGTGCCGGTCCCGGCGACCCACTGCCAGTTGAACTGGTTGTTCGCGAGGTCCCCGTCGACCAGCGTGTCGAGGAAGTGCCGGGCGCCGACGCGCCAGTCGACGTCGAGCGTCTTGGTGAGGAAGCTGCCGACCAGCAGCCGTGCCCGGTTGTGCATCCACCCCTCGTGGCGCAGCTGCCGCATCGCCGCGTCGATGATCGGGAAGCCGGTGCGGCCCTCGCGCCACGCCTCGACGGCCGCGGGATCGTCGCGCCACCCGGCGGTGCGCCGGTTGCGGTAGTCCCGGTGCGCCGCCTCGGGCCCGGCCGCGAGCATCTGGTGGTAGAAGTCGCGCCAGGCGAGCTGCCGGACGAACGCCTCGGCGCCGTCGCCGCCGCGCCGCCTGGTCCTGCGCACCATCTCGACGGCCGAGAGACAGCCGAAGTGCAGATAGGGCGAGAGGCGCGAGGTGCCGCTCTCCGCGCCCGGCTCGTTGTGGCGTTCCGCGTAGCGGTCGAGCCCCTCGCGCTCCCAGGCGCTCAGCCTGCGCCTGGCCACCGACTCGCCGCCGCGCGGAAGCGCCGGAGCCGCCTCCCCGGACGCGAGGTCCCGGGGCGCGGGCAACGGCGCGGAGCGCACCCGGGGGACGCTCACGGCGCGCGGCGCGCCCCGGACCGGGCGGAGGTGCTCGACATCCCACCGCCTGAAGTAGGGGGTGAAGACCGCGAAGTGGTCCTTGTCCCCGGTCGCCGGCGTGAGGGAGCCGGGCGGGGCGGCCGTCAGCACGGCCTCGTGCACCGTCAGCGTCCGGCCCGCCTCGGCGAGCGCCGCCCGCAGCCGCTCCTCCCGGCGCGCCGCGTAGGCGGTGACCCCGGCCGCCACATGGACCGCGCCGGCCCCGGTGGCGGCGGCGATCCGGCAGGTCTCCCCGACGACGTCGCCGCGCGCCAGCACCAGGCGCCCGCCGCGCTCGCGCAGCGAGGCGTCGAGGTCGGCCAGGCAGTCGGCGAGGAACGCGGCACGGTTGGGCACGGAGAACCCGGCGGCCGCGATGCCCGTGTCCACCACGAAGAGCGGCACCACGTGGTCCGCGTCGCCCAGCGCCCCATGGAGCACCGGATTGTCGTGGACCCGCAGGTTCTGGGTGAACAGGGCGACGGCGACGTCCATGGCGGCTCGGCTCCTTCGTTTCCCTCGCTACTCCTGCTCCGCCTGCGCGGTGGTGGTGATGGTGCGGGCCATCCCGCCGAAGACCCAGGCGTGGAACGGGGTGATCGCCTTCCAGTACGCGTGTCCGGCCAGGCCGCGCGGGTGGAACGTCGCGTGCTGGCGGTAGACGGTTCTGCCGTCCTTGTCGCGGTCGGCGACCAGTTCGAGCCAGGCGCGGCCCGGCAGGCGCATCTCGGCGCGCAGCCGGAGCAGGCGCCCCGGCTCCAGCGCCTCCACGCGCCAGAAGTCGAGCGCGTCACCGACGCGGGGCGGCCCCGGCGGATGCCGGGCCGGGCGCGTTCCCGGGCCGCCGGCGAGGGTGTCGAGCCAGCCGCGGACGGCCCAGGCCAGGGGCGCGGAGTACCAGCCGTTCTCGCCGCCGATGCGCTCGATCACGCGCCAGAGCGCGGCCTGCGAGGCGTCGACCGCGTGCTCGCGCCGGTCGGTGTAGTGGCTGCCGCCGCTCCAGGGCGGGTCCGAGGGCAGCGGCTCGGAGGGCGTGGCGGGCTCGGACCGCGGCCCCGCCGTCCTGCGCAGGGCCAGCCGCAGCGCCTCGTCGAGACCGAGGAATCCGCCCGGCGGCGGGTCCACATGGTCGGTGATGTCGCGCTCGGAGCAGACCACTTCGTGGCGCAGCGACTCGACCAGGGGGCGCGCGAGGTCGCCGGGCACCGGCGTGACCAGGCCGACCCACAGGCTGGAGAGCCCCGGCGTCAGCACGGGCACGGGCACGACGAGCCGCCGCCGCAGCCGGGCGTGGGTGGCGTAGCGCCGCATCATGTCCTGGTAGGTCACCACGTCGGGCCCTCCGACGTCGAACGTCCTGCTGACGTCGGCGGGCAGCCGGGCGGAGCCCGCCAGCAGATGCAGCACGTCGCGGACGGCGACCGGCTGGACGCGGGTGCGCACCCAGCTGGGCGTGACCATCGCGGGCAGCCGCTCGGTGAGCTGGCGCAGCATCTCGAACGACGCCGAGCCGGAGCCGATGACGACCGCGGCGCGCAGCACGGCGGTCGGGACGCCCGAGCCGAGGAGGGCGCGCCCGACCTCGGTGCGGGACCGCAGGTGCGGCGAGAGCGCGCGCTCCGGCACCCCGGCCGGGGTGAGGCCGCCGAGGTAGACGATGCGGCGGGTGCCCGCGGCCCTGGCCTGCTCGCCGAAGACGCGGGCCGCGCGCCGGTCCTTCTCCTCGAAGCCGGGGCCGCCGCCGAGGGCGTGCACCAGGTAGTACGCGACGTCCACGCCGTCGAGCGCGGCGCGCAGCGACCCGGCGTCCGTGACATCGCCGCGCGCCACCTCGACGTCCGGGGCCCAGGGGCGGTGGGTGAGCTTGGCGGGGGTACGGGCCAGGCATCTCACCCGGTGCCCGGCCGCCAGCAGCTCGGGCACCAGACGGCCGCCGATGTAGCCGGAGGCCCCCGTCACCAGGCAGCGGAGCGTCATGCCCCCATGCTTCGACGGGCCCCGAACCCCCGCAACCGGACGGCCACCGGCCGTGCGGCACGACCACCCGATTCTGCAATAATCATTGCACTATCTGCCGTTGATGCAGTAGAAATTTCTTCCATGGTGACCCACTCGGCAACCCTGGCCATCGACGAGACGTTGCGCGCCCGGCGTGCGCGGGGGGAGCGGCTGCTGCACCTCGCGTTCGGCGAGGCGGGGCTCCCCGTTCCCCGGGAGGTCGCCGACCGGCTCGCCGCCGCGGCCGGGCGGAACGGGTACGGGCCCGTCGTCGGCTCCGCGGGGGCGCGCGAGGCCGCGGCGGGGTGGTTCACCCGGCGCGAACTGCCCACCGAGGCGCGCCAGATCCTCTTCGCGCCGGGCAGCAAGTCCCTCCTCTACGCCCTGCTGGCCACCCTCCCCGGCGACGTGGTGCTTCCGCGCCCGGCCTGGGTCAGCTACGCGGCGCAGAGCGCCCTCGCGGGGAAGCGGGTCATCGGCGTCGAGGTGCCGGAGGACGGGCCGGGCGGCGTTCCCGACCCGGAGCGGCTGGCCCGCGTGCTGGCCACCGAGCGCCCCGGCGTGCTGGTCCTCACCGTCCCCGACAACCCGACCGGCACCGTCGCCGGGCGCGCGCAGCTGCGCGCCGTCTGCGAACTGGCCGAACGCCACGGCCTCGCCGTCGTCGCCGACGAGATCTACGCCGAGCTGGTCCACGACGGCACCCGGCCGCCGAGCGCCGCCACACTCCTGCCGGAGCGGACCGTGGTCACCTCCGGGCTGAGCAAGTCGATGGCGCTGGGCGGCTGGCGCATCGGCTTCGCGCGCCTGCCCGCGGGGGAGTGGGGCGAGCGCCTGCGCGCCGAACTCACCGGCGTGGCCAGCGAGGTGTGGTCCAGCCTCGCCGCGCCCATGCAGGCCGTCGCCGAGTACGTGCTCAGCGACCCGCCCGGCGTGCTGGCGCACATCGAGGCAGCCCGCCGCCTGCACGCGACGGTGGCGCGCGCCGTGCACGCCGAGTTCACCACCGCGGGCGCGCTGTGCCGCCCGCCCGAGGGCGGCTTCTACCTCTACCCCGACTTCGCGCCCCTGCGCCCCGGCCTCGCCGCCCGCGGGATCGACTCCGGCGCGACGCTGGCGACCGAGCTGCTGGAACGGCACGGTGTCGGCGTGCTCCCCGGCGAGGCGTTCGGCGACGCGCCCGAGGCCCTGCGCGCCCGCGTGGCCACCAGCCTCCTCTACGGAGAGACCGAGCAGGAGCGGTGGCGGGCCCTCGCCGCGCCCGACCCGTTGGCCCTCCCCTGGATCGCGGGCGCGCTCGACCACCTGCGCACGGCGCTCGCCGCGTTCACCACGCCCCCCGTCGTACACGCTGAACTCCTCCAGAAGCTCCTCCTCGCGCAGCAGCGCCGACCGCACGTCCCGCCCCCGCACCCGCGCGACATCCGTGGCGAGCGCCTGCACGAGCGCCGTGAACGCCGTCATCGAGCGCAGCACCGAGGGCCCCGACGCTTCGACATAGAAGACATGGTCCGCCGAGGCCGCGAGCGGCGACCCCGGGTTGTCCGTCAGCGCCACGCACCGCGCCCCGCGGGCACGCGCCCAGGCCGCCGCCCGCACCGTGTCGGCGGTGTACCGGTAGATCGAGACCGCGACGAAGCAGTCCCCCTCCCGCACCCGCCGCAGGTCGTCCGTGAGCGTTCCGGCGCCGGTGGTCAGCGTCACCACCTCGTCGCGCACCATCCGCAGCAGGTAGCCGAGCAGGTAGGCCGGGGCATGGCACTTGCGCAGCCCCAGCACGTGCACGCGCGGCGCCTCGGCCAGCGCGCGGACCGCCTCCTGGAACGTCTCGGGCGCGATCCTGGCGAAGGTACGCGTGATGTTCGCCCTGTCCAGAGCCACGGCGCGGTCCATGAGGTCGCCCTCGCCGTCGCTGCCGAGCTGCTCCAGGGTGCTGTACCGGCGCAGCAGCTGGGCCTGTTCGCGCAGCCGCTCACGGCACAGCCGCGTCAGCCCCGGATAGCCGTCGAGGCCCAGGCTGGTGGCGAAGCGCACCACCGTCGCCTCGTTGACCCCCACCGCCGCGGCCAGGTCCGACACGGTCATGAACGCGACGCCCTCCGGGTCCGCCATCACCCGGTCCGCGAGCAGTCGTTGGGAGCGGGTCAGCGCGTCGCGCCGCTGCTGGAGCGCGGCGAGGAGCTCGTCGAAGGTGCGCGGCGGGGGCGAGGGGGGTGCGGAGGCCATGGGATGGATTCTCCTCCCCGCCCCTTCCGGCATCGCGCTCGCCCGTGACCTGAAGGGCCGCCGCGCGTTGGCCCTTGAGGATGCCTGCCGGTGAGGAGTGATCAGATGTCGGTTCCGACGCCGTGTGGCGTTCCGCCCCTCGGGTTCCCCCTCGCGTTCCCGCTCGACGTGCCCCTCGACGTTCCGCTCGACGCCATCTTCGGCGCGGCGCTCGACGAGGCGTCCGACCCGCGCAACCGGATCCGCCGCTTCGAGTCCCCGCTCACGCGCATGCTGCTGAGCAGCGACGGGCTGACCACGACCCTGCTGGAGTCGATGGCTGGTGAATCGTTGCATCTCCACTGCCTCGCGCAGTTACGCGTCCCCGCCCGCGAGACCGGGGACGGCGTGCCGGCGCTGCTCCGGATCGACGGGGGCGGGAAGGTCCTGGTGCGGTACTCGGCGACGACGCGGCCCACCGGCGAGGCGCTCTCCGTCAACCACGTGGTGGCGCGCCTCGGCCTGTCGCCCGGCATCCAGGCATGTCTCACCAGCACCTCGATCCCGCTGGGCCCCGCGCTCCACGCGGCGGGCACCGGCCACCGCCGGACGCTGCTGGACGCGGGGCGGCGCCTTTGGCGCGGGGAGGGCGGCCTCACCAGGACCGCCTGCTACAAGACCTACCTGGTCTGGCACGGCGAGGAACCGCTGGCCCTGATCAACGAGCTGTTCAACCCCGGCACCGTACCGGCCGGGTGAGGTGGAAGAGACATGCGGCGGCTGCGTACCCAGGTGGCCATCATCGGCGCGGGCCCGGCGGGCCTGGTCCTGGCGAACCTGCTGACCCGCGCGGGCGTGGACTGCCGTGTGGTGGAACGGTGTTCACGCGCGCACGTCGAAGGGCGGGCGCGCGCCGGGCTGCTGGAGCACCGCACCGTGCGCGCCCTGCGGCAGGGCGGCCTCGCGGGCCGGATGCTCGCCGAGGGCACCCGGCACGGCTGGTGCGACTTCCGCTGCCTGGGGCGCTCGGTGCGCGTGGACTACGGCGCGCTCTCCGGCGGCCACACCCACTGGGTCTATCCCCAGCAGTTCCTCGTCCGCGACCTGATCGCCGCGCTGGCGCACGGGGGGTTCACGCCGTTGTTCTCCCGCACCGCGCGCGCCGTCGCGGACATCACCACGCCCCGCCCGCGCGTCATGTGCGACGCCCTGGAGATCACCTGTGACTACGTCGTCGGCTGCGACGGCTCCCGCGGCGTCTCGCGCGCCTCGCTTCCCGCCACGCACCGCGTCTTCCCGCGCCGTTACCCCTACGACTGGCTGACGGTGCTGGCCGAGGTGGACGAGGCGGCGCCCTGCGTCGTCTACGCGGTCGGGGCGGGCGGGTTCGCCGGGATGATGCCGCGCACCAGGCACCTCAGCCGCTTCTACCTCCAGTGCGCGCCCGGCGACACGGAGGCGCACTGGCCGGCGCGCCGCATCCACGAGCAACTCCGCGCGCGCCTCACGCCCCTGCCCAAGGTCGGCGGCTTCCCCGACGTCCGGGTGCTGCGGATGCGCGCCACCGTCACCGAGCCGCTGCGCCACGGCCGCCTGCTGCTGGCCGGGGACGCGGCGCACGTGCTGACGCCGTCGGGCGCCAAGGGGATGAACCTGGCCGTCGCCGACGCCGTGGACGCCGCCGAGGCGCTGATCGGCCGCCTGCGCGGCGGCGAGGGCCATGCGCTGGCCACGTACTCGGAGCGGCGCCTCGCGGAGATCTGGCGCGTCCAGGAGTTCTCCGACCGGCTGTTGCGGCTGCTGCACCTGCCGCCCGACGAGGACCCGGGGTTCGCGCTGCGGCTGCGGCTCGCCGCGATCCAGCGGCTGGCCGGGCCGGGGCCGCACGCCGCGGCGTTCGCCCACCAGTACGTGGGCTCCGGCGCGGAGGGGGGTGCGCATGGCCGTGCTGACTGAGCTCTCGGAGAACGTCCGCGCCCTGTACGGCTTCTCCCGCGGAACGCAGGCGACGCTGAGCGTGGCGCAGCCGCTGACGGGCGCGCTGCTCGCCGACTCCACGCCGCCGCTCGACCGGCTGGCGCTCTGCCTGGCGGCGGCGCTGGCGGGCTATGTGGCGGTCTTCGCGGCCAACGACCTGATCGACGCGCGCCTCGACCGGCAGCGCTTCTCGAACCTGCGCGCCTACTCCGGCTTCGACATCGACAGCGCGGGCGGCCGGCACCCCCTGGCGCAGGGGCGCCTGAGCCCGGCGGTCGCGACCGCCTGGGTGCTGTCGCTCGGCGCGGTCGCGCTGGTGCTGGGCGCCCTGCTCAGCTGGGTGTGCGCGCTGCTGCTGGCCGTCGCCGCGCTGCTGGAGGCGATCTACTGCGGCCTCGCGCGGGTGACGCCGTTCAAGTTCCTGCTGACGGGCGTGATGGTGGCGCTCGGCGGCTGCCTGGGCTGGTTCGCGATGACGCCCTGCCTCGACCGGCCCCAACTCTGGCTGTTCTGCGTGTGGCTGGCCGCCTGGGAGATCGGCGGGCGGAACATCGTGAACGACTGGGCCGACGTCGAGGAGGACGTTCACCTGGGTGTCCGCACGATCCCCGTGGTCTACGGCAACCGGGTCAGCGGCCTGCTGACGGTCGGCACGCTGGTCCTGGCGGCGGTGGCGGGCGCGGGGATGGTGTGGACGGCGTTCCCCTCGGCGGGCGTTCCAGGCGTGACCGCCGTCCTGGCCGCGGGCGCCTACGCCCTGATCACCCCCGGCATCCGCCTTCTCCGCGCCCCGGCCCCCGACCTGGCGATGGCCCTGTTCAACCGCGCCAGCCTCTACCCCGCCGCCACCCTGGCCATCATCGCCTCCGGCCTCCTGACGACCCACCTCCTCGGCCTCGCCTGAGCCGACCGGCGCGCGACCACCGGCGCGCGGCCACCCGCCGGCGCGCGTTCCCTCTCACCCCAGCAGGGCGGCTATGAGGGTGAGGGCGGGGACGGAGACGAGGGTGGACAGGAGGATCGACTCGCGGGCGAGGCGGGCTCCGACGTCGTAGCGGGACGCGTAGGTGAAGAGGTTCTGCGCGGCGGGCAGGGCGGCGGTCACCACCACGTTGAGCCGGTCGCCCCCGTCGAGACGGAAGAGGAAGGCCGCGAGCGACCAGGTGATCAACGGCTGGACCGCGGACTTGAGCGCCACGGACAGCAGCACGGGGGCGCGTTCCGGGCCGCGGCCGGGGAGGGGGCTGCCGCGCAGCGAGATGCCGAACGCCAGCAGCACCGCGGGCACCGCCATGTTGCCGAGCAGGGTGGCCGGTTCGAGGAGCGCGCCCGGCGGCGTCCAGCCGGAGACGGCGACCGAGACGCCCGCCAGGGAGCCGATGACCACCGGGTTGCGGAACGGGGTGGTCACCCGCTGCCACGTCGTGCGGCGGCCCTCGGTGGCGCTGCTGAGGTCGAGGACGGTGAGCGCGACCGGGGAGAGCACGAGCTGCTGGAAGAGCAGGATCGGCGCGACGATGGAGGCGTCGCCGAGGACGTAGACGGCGATGGGGATGCCGAGGTTGCCCGCGTTGACGTAGGCGGAGCACAGCGCGCCGACGGCGGTGCGGCCCACGCCCCAGCGGCGGGCGGCGCCGACCGCGACGAAGACGCCCGCGGTGGCGAAGGTGCCGATCGCGCTGACCAGCAGGGACGGCGACAGGATCACCGAGGGGTCGGTACCGGAGAGGGTGACGAACAGCAGCGCGGGGGTGGCCACGTGGAAGCCGAGGCGGGTCAGGACCTCCCGGCCGTTCTCGCCGAGGGAGCCGCGGCGGCCGAGCAGGTAGCCGGTGGCGATGACGGTGGCGATGATGGCGAACCCGGTGATCACACCACCCACGACGCCACCCTGCCCACTATCGAACCTCCAGTCGGATCATACGCGTGCCGAATGGGCGCCCTCGGGGCGAGATCGGGGTATATGGTCCCATTTCATGACTTTCTTCTCCCGGCTTCTCGTCCCCCTGACCCTGGCCGCCCTCGCGCCCGCGCTGCTGTTCGCCGGTGGGGCCGAGGGCGCCGGTGTGACGGAGGGCGCGCGGGACGGCGACGCGCTGGCGCGCACGCTGGTCGCGAACACCACCGCCGAGGGCACGCTGCGCCACCTGGAGGCGTTCCAGCGAATCGCGGACGAGGCCGGCGGAACCCGCGCCGCGGGCACGCCGGGACACGAGCGCTCGGCGCGCTACGCGGGACGGCTGCTGGAGGCGGCCGGGTACCGCGTCACGTACCAGCGCTTCGACTTCCCCTACCGGGAGCCGCTCACCCAGCGGCTGACCGTGCTCGCGCCCGAGCCCCGCGACGTTCCCGTGCGCACCCTCACCCACACCCCGAGCACCCCGCCCGGCGGCGTCGAGGCCGAGCTCGCCGAGGCCGGGACCGGCTGCGCCGCCGGGGACTTCGACCCCGCCGTCCACACCGGCAGAATCGCCCTGATCGAACGCGGCACCTGCACCTTCGCCGAGAAGCAGGCCCACGCGGCGGCGGCGGGCGCGGTGGCCGCGCTGGTCCGCAACAACGTGCCGGGGCCGCTCTCCGGCACCCTCGGCGACCCCGGCGCCGCCACCATCCCCGTCGGCGGCCTCTCCCAGGAGGACGGCGCCGACCTCGCCGCCGCGCCGAGTGCCGGGGAGAAGGTCACCGTCAGGCTGGAGCTGGAGGAGAGCGGCGAGGTCCGCGAGACGTTCAACGTCATCGCCGAGACCCGCGGCGGCGACCCCGCCACCACGGTGATGGCCGGCGCCCACCTGGACTCCGTGCCCGCGGGCCCCGGGATCAACGACAACGGCTCGGGCGCGGCCGGAGTGCTGGAGACGGCGCTGCGGCTGACCGAGGCCGACCCGGAGGGCCACCACCCACACCGCGTGCGGTTCGCGCTCTGGTCGGCCGAGGAGTTCGGGCTGCTGGGCGCCGAGCACTATGTGGACGGCCTCTCCGCCGCCGGGCGCGACGAGATCGCGGCCTACCTCAACTTCGACATGATCGGCTCCCCCAACCACGCGCTCTTCGTCCACGAGGCGCCCCCGGGCGACGAGGCGTCGGCGCGGATCGCCGAGGACATCACCGCGTTCCTCGCCTCCCGGGGCCACACGGCGCACCCCGCCACGATGGACGGGCGCAGCGACTACGCCCCCTTCCTGGCGGCCGGGATCCCCGCGGGCGGCACCTTCACCGGCGCCGAGGGCATCAAGTCCGAGGAGCAGGCCGGGCTCTGGGGCGGCGAGGCGGAGGCGCCCTTCGACCCCTGCTACCACGCCTCGTGCGACACCCTGGACAACGTCAGCTCCGCGGCCCTGGCCACCCATGTCGAGGTGATCGCGCATCTCGTCGGCGGCTACGCCTGGCGCACGCCCGGCGCACCGGGCGAATAGCCCGATAGGGCGGTTTCGCCCGACTCATACCCATGACAGGAGGCTGCGACGGAAGCGTCCCTCCCGGTAGGCTCTCCGTGTGATCTTCAAGCGCATCGGCAACGGACGACCGTACCCTGAACACGGCCGGGACCACACCCGGCAGTGGGCAGACGTCGCGCCGCGCCCGGTCCGCCTCGACCAGCTGATCACCACCAAGCAGCAGCTCGATCTGGAGACGCTGCTGGCCGAAGACTCCACGTTCTACGGGGACTTGTTCGCCCATGTCGTCAAGTGGCAGGGCGATCTCTATCTGGAGGACGGGCTGCACCGCGCCGTGCGCGCCGCGCTCCAGCAGCGTCAGGTCCTCCACGCCCGCGTGCTGGAGCTGGAGTAGCGGCCCGCCCTCGCGGCCTTCGCGCGTTGCTGCTTTCGGGTCTGCCCGGGATGTGAGCTGATCATTTAGTAGGCGGGCGCGCCCCATCTGACTACGCTGCGGCCATGAGCATGCTGACGCCCCCGGGCATGGGCGGCAAGAAGTTCCGCGTCACGGGCGACCGCTACCCCAGAATGCGCCCCCGCCGGCGCCGGGGCAGGACCTTCGTGGTCCTCATCGCCGGAGCCGCCGCGTTCGGCCTGCTCGGCTACGGAACGCTCCAGCTCATCGACGTGTTCTCCGGGGGCGACGACGGCGGTCGCGCGCCGCGGGCGCAAGCCGGCGCACGCGCCGGTCAGGACTGCACCCCGGCCGCCACGTCGGAACGGCTGCCCGAGCCCGCCGCCATCACCGTCAATGTGTTCAACGCCACGGGCAGGACCGGGCTGGCACAGGAGACCGCCGACGCCCTCGCCGAACGGGGGTTCACCATCGGCGAGGTGGCCAACGCCCCCGAGGAGTACGACGGCCGGGTCGAGGCCACGGGGCTGCTGGTCGGCACCGCCGAGGCCGAGGAGTCGGGCGCGGTGACCGTCCTCTCCACGCAGCTGGAGGGGGCCGAGACCGCCGAGCCGCGGGCGCCCGCCGAGGGCGAGGAGTCGCCGCAGGTCATCGACCTGATGATCGGCGAGGAGTTCACCGACCTCACCGCGGCGGACGAGGCCGAACGCCGCCTCGCCGACCTGGCGTCCCCCTCCGCCTCGCCGACCGCGTCCCCCGCCTGCTGAACCCCCGCGCGTCACAGCCCGCCCGGCGCGCGTCACCCGTAAGGCGTCACACCGTGCCGTACATGCGGTCCCCCGCGTCGCCGAGACCCGGCACGATGAACCCCTGCTCGTTCAGCCGCTCGTCGAGCGCGCCCGTGACCACGGTCACGGGCGCCCCCTCCAGCTCGCGCTCCAGCCGCTCCACGCCCTCGGGGGCGGCCAGCAGACAGATCGCCGTCACGTCGTCGGCGCCGCGCCGGATCAGCTCCCTGATGGCCACCACCAGCGTGCCGCCGGTCGCCAGCATGGGGTCGAGCACGTACACCTGGCGCCCCGACAGGTCCTCGGGCATCCGGTTCGCGTAGGTCGAGGGGTGCAGCGTCTCCTCGTCGCGGATCATCCCGAGGAAGCCCACCTCGGCGGGCGGCAGCAACCTGACCATCCCGTCGAGCATGCCGAGACCGGCCCGTATGATCGGCACGACCAGCGGACGGGGATGGGACAGTCGCACGCCCGTGGTGTCCGCCACCGGTGTCGTGATGTCGACGAGCTCGGTGCGGACGTCGCGGGTCGCTTCGTAGGCCAGCAAGGTGACCAGCTCATCGGCCAGCCGCCGGAACGTCGGGGAGTCGGTACGCGTGTCGCGCAACGTGGTCAGCTTGTGCGCCACCAACGGGTGGTCGACGACATGGGTCCGCATGGGTTCGACAGTATCGAACGCCACGGACACTGAGCAGGGACCGGCTGCTTCACCCCGCGATCCGCTGGTGGACAAAAAGCGGCGGTGACGTGGAGAGTGGTGCATGGAGGGAGGAGGGGGCATATGCCGGACCGTGCCCCGGCCGACCACGCCGCGCCCGAACGCTCCGCCCGCGCTGGGCACAGCGCGCGCGAACATTCCGTTGGTGAACTGCCGAGTTACCCGACAGCGCACCCCTTTTCTGCCACGATGCAGGTGGCACTGCCTAACCGAGTGGGGAGAGTCACGGTGTACTTCACCGCACTGCTCGCGCGGACCGATGATGGTTGGGAAGCGAGCGACACAGAGCTCGATGACGTGGAGAGTCTGGACGAGCTGGCCGAGTTGGCCCGCGCGTCCGCTCCCGATGACGAGACCGTTCTCGTCTGCATCGAGCAGGAAGGCGCATGGTTCGGCCTCGTCCGCGTGGACGGCGAGGACGACCCGAGGGTCTTCGTCTCAGACGCCGCGCGAGCGATGCGCAGCGCGTACGGCGAGATTCTGCTCACCGACGAGCTGCTGGGCCGTGAGCCGGACGACCAGGACGTGCTGGACCAGCTCGTCGACCTGGACGGCACGGAGGACGGCGTCGAGGAGGACGTGGAGCGCGAGGACGAGCCCGCCGGGCCCGACGCCGTGCCGCGCGGTCCGCTCGGCGACGCGAGCCTGCTCGCCGACCTGGGCATCGAGACCGAGACCGTCCTGAAGCTCGCGCCGGACGACGCCCTGAGCGAGATCGCCGACGCGCTGGGCTGCGCGGACGTGCTCGAGGCGGTCAGGTGAGGTCAGCGGTCCCATGAGCGGGGCGGATCCGCTCCGCGATCCCTGGCTGCCCGCGATGCGCCGGGCCCTCGTCGAGGCCACGGCCGCCCCGGAGACGGGGGATGTGCCGGTCGGCGCCGTGCTGCTCGGCCCCGGGGGACCTTCGGGGCCGGTGCTCGGCCTGGGCCGCAACGAGCGCGAGGCGACCGGCGACCCCACGGCGCACGCCGAGGTCCTGGCGCTGCGCGCCGCGGCGGCCCGGCTCTCCACCTGGCGGCTGACCGGGTGCACGCTGGTGGTCACGCTGGAGCCCTGCACGATGTGCGCGGGCGCCGCCGTCCTCGCCCGGGTGGACCGCGTGGTCTACGGGGCGGTGGACCCCAAGGGCGGCGCCGTGGGCTCCCTGTGGGACGTGGTCCGCGACCGCCGCCTCAACCACCGCCCCGAGGTGATCTCCTCCGTCCTCGCCGACGAGGCCGCCGGCCTGCTGACGGCGTTCTTCCGCACCCCCGCCCCCACCGCTGACCCTGTCTCTTCTCCACATCTCCGAGC